>SDAY01000061.1 GCA_006212015.1 Halothiobacillaceae bacterium | reverse complement strand
TGATCGGCATCCTCGGCGGCACCTTCGATCCCATCCACCACGGCCACCTGCGCCTGGCGGAGGAGGTGCGCGAGGCGCTTTTGCTGGAGCAGGTGCGCTTCATCCCGGCCTTCCAGCCGCCGCATCGGCGCGCGCCGATCGCATCCGCCGCCCACCGGCTGGCCATGGTGCGCCACGCCCTGAGCGACAACCCCGGCCTGGTCGTCGACACCCGCGAACACGAGCGCGGCGGCCCTTCGTGGATGGTCGACACCTGCGCCTCGCTGCGCGCGGAGTATGGCACCCGGCCGCTGGTGCTGATCATGGGGATGGACGCCTTCAACGGCTTCACCCGCTGGCGCGACTGGCGGGGCATCCTCGAACGGGTGCATCTGGCCATCGCCAGCCGGCCGGGCTCCCGGGCCGAGGATGAGGCCGCCGAACTGATGGCCGAGCGCCTCTGCCCCATCGCCGACCTTGCATGCGCGCCGGTCGGCCGCATTGTCGAGGTGCCGATCACCGCGCTGGACATCTCCGCCACCCAGATCCGCGAGCTGGCGGCGCAGGGCCGCAGCACGCGCTATCTTTTACCTGACCTCGTGCGTGACTATCTGTCCACCCACCAGCTCTACTGATTTCACTTTCAATCGAGACATACATGGAACTTGAACAACTTCGCGACCTGGTCGTACACGCACTGGAAGACCTGAAGGGCATCGACATCCGCGTCATGGACGTGCGCGGCCGCTGCTCCTTCACCGACCTGATGATCTTCGCCTCCGGCAGCTCCGACCGGCATGTCAAGTCGCTGGCCGGCAACGTCGAGGACAAGGTGCGCGAGGCCGGCATTCGCCCGCTGGGTGTCGAGGGCAACGACCAGACGCAGGCCAACTGGGTGCTGGTGGACCTGGGCGATATCGTCGTCCATGTGATGCTGCCCGAGACCCGCGAGTACTATCAGCTCGAGAAGCTCTGGGCCGACGCCCAGGCCGCGGCCTGACGGGAATGTAGGCGCGGACCTTGGGCCGCGCCTACACAACAACCACCATGCGCATCCACCTGATCGCCATCGGCGAGAAGATGCCCGCCTGGGTGCAGGCGGGCTTCGACGAGTACGCCCGCCGCCTGCCGCGCGAGTGCAGCCTGGTGCTGCGCGAGCTGCCGCTGGCGACACGTGGAAAGCTGGGCGGCAAGACCGGCGACCCGCTGCGCTGGAAGCGCGAGGAGGCCGAGGCCATCCGCGCCGCCATCCCCAGGGGCGCCCATGTGGTCGCGCTGGACGTGCTGGGCAAGGCCTGGGACACGCCGGAACTGTCGCGCCGCCTGGGCGTCTGGATGCAGGAATTCAGCGAGGTGGTGCTGCTGGTCGGCGGTCCCGATGGGCTGGACGAGGGCCTGCTGGGCGAGGCCCACGCCCGCTGGTCGCTCTCGCCGCTGACCTTCCCGCACCCGCTGGTGCGCATCCTCCTGGCCGAGCAGGTCTACCGCGCCTGGAGCCTGCTCAACAACCACCCCTACCACCGGGCATGAGACGCGCATGACACGCCTGATCCTCGCCTCCACCTCCCCCCGCCGCGCCGAGCTGCTGCGCCAGATCGGCGTGGCCTTCGAGCAGCGCGGCATCGACGTGGACGAGACCCCGCGTCAAGGCGAGGTGGCGGCGGAGACCGCGCTGCGGCTGGCGAATGCCAAGGCGCGCGCCGGGCTGGCCATCCCCCTCCCGGCCTCCCCCGCACGCGGGGGAGGCGAGCGAGGCGATGTCGCCATCCTTGCGGCCGACACCCTGGTCAGCATCGGGGGCGAGGCGCTGGGCAAGCCGCGCGACCGGGAGGACGGGCTGGCCATGCTGCGCCGCCTGTCCGGACGCCGGCACGAGGTCTACACCGCCGTGGCGATGGCGTGGGATGGCGAGATCAAGGCCTTCCTGTCAGTCAGCCATGTCGATTTCAGGCCCCTCGCGGACGACGAGATGCTCGCCTACTGGCAGACCGGCGAACCGGCCGACAAGGCCGGCGGCTACGCCATCCAGGGCCATGCCGCCGCCTTCATCACCCGCCTGGAGGGCAGCTTCTCCGGGGTGATGGGTCTGCCCCTTTTTGAAACCGCCGAGCTGCTGAGGCAGGCCGGCCTGTCCATCTGGAGCCCGTGCCCACGATGAGCGAAGAGATCCTCATCAACGTCACCCCGCAGGAAACGCGGATCGCCTTCATCGAGAACGGTTCGCTGCAGGAGATCGCGATCGAGCGCCAGCGCAGCCGGGGCATCGTCAGCAACATCTACAAGGGCCGCGTCAGCCGCGTGCTGCCGGGCATGGAGGCGGCCTTCATCGACATCGGCCTAGAGCGCGCGGCCTTCCTGCATGTCTCCGACCTGGACCTGAGCCCGGAGGAGAAGCAGAGCGGCGTGGAGACCACCCCGCCGCAGATCCAGGCGATCCTGCGCGCCGGGCAGGAGCTGCTGGTGCAGGTGATCAAGGAGCCGCTCGGCACCAAGGGCGCGCGCCTGACCTCCGAGATCACCATCCCCAGCCGCTACCTGGTCTACCTGCCCAGCGGGCGCAACATCGGCGTCTCCAGCCGGATCGAGGACGAGGACGAGCGCAGGCGCCTGAAGGGCGTGCTGCAGGAGGCTCAGGCGGAACACCGCGTGCCCGGCGGCTTCATCGTGCGCACCGCCGCCGAGGGCGCGGACAACGAAAGCCTGCGCCGCGACATGCTGTTCCTGCACAAGCTGTGGAGCGACATCGCCCAGCGCGCCCAGCCCGCCGCCGCGGGGCGGTTGGTGCACGAGGACCTGCCCATCGTGCTGCGCACCCTGCGCGACCTGGTCGGCGGGACCATCGAAAAGGTGCGCATCGACTCGCGCGAGGCCTACCACCGCGCCGCCCACTTCGCCGAGCGCATGGAGCCCGAGCTGCTGCCGATGCTGGAGCACTACACCGGCGAGCGACCGATCTTCGAGCTGTACAACGTCGAGGAGGAGATCCAGCGCGCGCTGGAGCGCAAGGTGCCGCTCAAGTCCGGCGGCTACCTGATCATCGACCAGACCGAGGCGATGACCACGGTGGACGTGAACACCGGCGGCTACGTCGGCCACCGCACGCTGGAGGAGACCATCTTCAAGACCAATCTGGAGGCCGCGCAGTCGATTGCACGCCAGCTGCGCCTGCGCAACCTTGGCGGCATCATCATCATCGACTTCATCGACATGCGCGAGGCCGGCCACCGCGAGCAGGTGATGAAGGCCTTGCAGAAGGCGCTGGAACGCGACCATGCCAAGACCAAGGTATGCGCGGTCTCCAGCCTCGGCCTGATCGAGATGACCCGCAAGCGCACCCGCGAGAGTCTGGAGCATGTGCTCTGCCAGGGCTGCCCGACCTGCGGCGGGCGCGGCGGCATCAAGACGGCGGAGACCGTCTGCTACGAGGTCTTCCGCGAGATCCTCCGCCTCGCGCGCCAGTACGACGCCAGGCAGATGCTGGTGCTGGCCGGGCAATCCGTGATCGACCGCCTGCTGGACGAGGACTCCACCGCCCTGGCCGAGTTGCAGGCCTTTACCGGGGTGCCCGTGCGCCTGCAGGTCGAGGCCCTGTATACGCCCGAGCAATACGACATCGTCCTGATCTAAGCTGCCATGACGAAGCCGATCCTGGCCCTGCTGAGATTCCTGCAACGCAGGCTCCTGCCGGGCCTCGGGCTGCTCGTCATTCTGCTGGCCGCGCTGTTGAGCGCGGCGCGCCTCGTGCTTCCGCTGTTCGATGACAAGGCCCGTGACTGGGTCGAGCAGGCGGCCTTCGTCAAGGGCATCGACCTGAGTGTGGAGGGCTTGGCCCTCGACTGGTCCGGCCTGAGCCCCAGGTTGAGCCTGCGGAATGCCACCCTGTTCAGCGCCGCCGGGGACATCCCGTTCAGGGTCAGCCGGCTTTCACTCGGGCTGGACCTGCCTCGCAGCCTGTCCAGCGGACGCCTGCAACTGGGCAACCTCGAAATCGAAGGTGTTCGGCTCCAGGTCCTGCGCGACGCGGACGGGCGCTGGCAGCTGCGCGGCCTGGGCAGCGCCGCGGTCGACAGCGGGGGTACGCAGTGGCCGGACTGGATGGGCCAGGCGCGTCGCGTGCAACTGGTGGGCAGCCGCCTTTGCCTGCACGACGAACGCAGTGGCCTCGATCTGCGCATCGACGATATCGAGGCGCTGTTCGAGCTTGGGCAGGCCGAGCAACGCCTCGCGCTGCGCCTGAACCTGCCCGAAAACCTGGGCGGACGGCTGGAGGTGCGCGCACGCTCCAAAGGCGGACTGGCCGGACTGGCCCAACCCAGCGGGGAGATCTGGCTGCAAAGCTCATCCCTGAAGCTCGCGGGCTGGGGCGCCATGCTCTCCGCCATGCCGCAGGATGGGCTGCCCCCACCCATCCTGCCGCTGACCGACCTGCCCCGGTTCGAAACGGGCGACCTGCGCGGCCAGGTCTGGATGAAGCTGCAGGAAGGCGCGCTGATCGACGCCCGCGCCAGCCTTGACCTTGCCGACTGGCGCATCAGCAGCATCCAGGCCATGCTGGCGGGAGAGCGCGAAGTCGCCCTGCAAAGCAGGCTCGACCTGCATCTGCAGCACCACGAGGACGACTGGCTGCTGGACATCGAGGCCACGCCGCGAGGCACCCGCGAGGGGCCGCAACGCTTCTCCCTCCATCGCCAGGGCAAGGACCTGGCGATGGCCGCCGAGCGCATCGACCTGGACCTGCTCCGTCCCTGGCTGGTCATCACCCCCATCCTTCCCCCCGAACTTCGGCAGGGCCTGATCCATCATCGCCCCATCGGCAGCATCCTCGACCTGCGCATGCGGATGGTGCTCGACGACGCATCGCCGCACGTTCGGGGTAAGGCGCGGTTCCAGTCGCTCGGCTGGCAAGGCCAGGGCTACCTGCCCGACGTTCGAGGCCTGAGCGGCGAGGCATGGATGGATGGTGAGGCCGCCCTGCTCGATCTCGACAGCCCCGGCTTGAGCGCCGACGTCCACGACCGCCTGCGCGAGACATTGAGCTTTGACCAGGCCCGTGGTCATGTCGCCCTGTTCTGGGCCAACGACCTGCAAGTCTCGGCACCCGACCTGCACCTCGCCAACCGCGATCTCGCACTGGATCTGGACCTGCGTCTGGATCTTCCATCCAGTGGCGAGACGCTTGCGCGGATCCATGGTCGCCTGCATGACGTCAAGGCAGGGCGCATCCCCGCCTACCTTCCGGTCCAGGAGTTGAGTGACGAGGCGGTGCTGTGGCTGGACCAGGCCCTGCCCCATGGCGGAGGCCATGTTCCCGAGGGGCGCATCACCCTGGTCGGCGACCTCAACCACTTCCCCTATTACGACGACCGGGAAGACAGCCTGTTCGAGGTACGCTTCGGGTTCCAGAACCTCAAGCTCGACTTCGCCCCCGGCTGGAAGCCGGCCGAGGGACTGCACGGCGAGCTTGCCTTCATCAACAACGGCTTTCATGGCCGGATCGACGGGGGGAGCATCAAGGGCGTGCCGCTGCGCCAAGGTCAGCTGGGCATGGACGACTTCGATCACCCCCGCCTGGACCTGCGCCTCGCCCTGGATGGCAAGGTCGAGTCCATGCTCGAGGTGCTCAAGAGCAGCCCGCTGATTCATGACCGCGAGGACTTCGATCAGGTCAAAATCAGCGGGCCCGCGGCCCTGCTGGTGCAGGCGGGCGTGCGGCTGGACAGCGAGGACAGGCTGCCCAGCGAGGCCGAAGGCTGGCTCGACCTGCATGGCGCGCGGCTGGAGGCGTTCGAGCAGCGCTTCGACCACATCCACGGCACCCTCCACTTCGTCGATGACATCCTCGATGCGAAGGACTTACGCGCCCGTTTCCGTGACCGCGATGCGCGGATCGAGATCGCCACCGAGCTGCACGACACATCCCGTGCCTACCGCATCGACATGGATACCCAGACCCAGGCGAACGACTGGCTGGATGCAGGCTCGTCGTGGTCGAAGCGACTCGCCGGCACCTTCCCGCTCCACGCCAGCCTGAAGATCGCGCCGCCTGAAGCGACGGGGCGAGCGGTCAGCCTGGACCTTGGCAGCGAGCTCGAAGGGCTGGCCATCGACCTGCCGCCGCCCTATGGCAAGCCCGCCGAAGCCAGGCGCCCGACCGAAGCCACCCTGAACTGGCGGGCGGCCCGGCTCGACATGCTGCGCCTGACCCAGCCCGGCCTGCTCGATGCCCGCCTGCGGATGGACGGATGGCGCCTTGTCGGCGCCCAGGTTCGACTTGGCGAGGGCGAAGCCTCCGCCCCCGACGGCGACGCACGGATTGCCATGGTCGGACATCTGCCCGAATTCGATCTTGCCACCTGGCTGAAGGTGCTGGACGACCCGCAGGCCGAGGGCGGGGAGCTTCCCTCCAGGATCGAAGTTTCCGCCCGCGTCGACCGCCTGCATGCCCTGGGCGGACGCTGGGAAGAGATGCAGGTCCACGGCCTGCGCGATCCGTCAGCCTGGCGCTTCGATCTCGACTCGCCACGCCTCGCCGGCCGGGTCAAGGTGCCGCATGCGCCCACGCCCGCCACGCCATTGAGTATCGACCTCACCCGCCTGGTCATGCAGGACGAGGACGCCGGGCCCGAGCAGGAGCCGCCACCCGCCGACCCTGGCGACATACCCCCGCTTAACGTCAACATTGCCGACCTGCTCTACGGCGATATCCGCCTCAAGGATGTGCATCTGCGTGGCGTGCCGCAGCCGCGCGGCCTGCTGTTCCAGGACCTGCGCGCCGATACCGGGCACCTGAGCCTGCGCGGCGAGGGAAGCTGGATGCGGGTCGATGGCACGGCGCATCAACAGACACGCCTCAAGCTCAGGCTGGCCAGCGAAAACGTCGGCGAAGCGCTCAAGGAGCTCGGCTTCCGCCAGGCCCTGCGCAAGGGGCGACTGGAGGACACCCAGTTGACCCTGCAATGGCCCGACGCCCCGGATCGCTTCGACTGGGCCACCCTGCGGGGCGAGGGGCAGCTGAGCGTGCTGGCGGGCACGATCGAAAACGTCGAGCCCGGTGCGGGGCGGGTGCTGGGCCTGCTCAGCATCGCGGAATTGCCGCGCCGCCTGATGCTGGATTTCGGCGACGTGTTTGGCGAAGGACTCCGCTTTGACCGCATCAACTCGAAACTCGGTTTCAGGGAGGGTCTCATGCTCACCGAGGCGATGGAGCTGAGCGGCCCCTCCGCGCAGGTCATCATGCGCGGCCATGCCGACATGCTGAACAAGACCCTGCACTATGACATGGTGGTGGTGCCGTCCCTGGGCAATGTGCTGCCGATCATCGGCACCGTGGCCGGCGGGCCGCTGGTGGGCGGCGCGGTGTTCCTGGTGCAGAAGCTGTTCGACCGGCTGGGCGGCGAGTCCGTCGGCCTCAACTACCAGGTGACCGGCATCTGGGACGCGCCCAAGATCGAGAAGGCGGAACGGCTGGAGAAGCAGCCATGACGGACGCGGCCACCAAGGCCGCCGTGATCCAGATGGTCAGCGGCGCGGACGTCGACGCCAACCTCGCGGAGGCCGACCGGCTGCTTGGCGAAGCCCGCCGTGGCGGAGCGCAACTGGCCATCCTGCCGGAGAACCTCGCCTGCATGACGCCCGACATGGCCGCCCTGCACGCCATCGCCGAGAGCCCGGAAGGCGGGCCGCTCCAGCGCCGACTGGCCGAGATGGCGCGCCGGCATGGGCTGTGGCTGGTGGCCGGCACCCTCCCCTTGCTGGCCGATGCCGGCAGGATGACCAACACGACCCTGGTCTTCGACGCGGCGGGCCGGCCGGTCGCCCGCTACGACAAGATCCACCTGTTCGATGTCAGCGTGCCGGGCGGCGAGACCCACCGCGAATCCGCCCATGTCGCCCCCGGCGACCGGGGGGTGGTGCTGGACACGCCCGTGGGCCGGCTGGGGCTCGCCGTGTGCTACGACCTGCGCTTCCCCGAGCTGTTCCGCGCCCTGCTTGATCAGGGCGCGGAGCTGTTCGCCCTGCCCGCCGCCTTCACCCATGCCACCGGCCAGGCCCACTGGGAGGTGCTGCTGCGCGCCCGTGCGATCGAGAACCAGTGCTTCATGCTGGCCTCGGCGCAGGGCGGGCAGCACTTCGAGGGCCGCCGGACCTTCGGCCACAGCCAGATCATCGGTCCCTGGGGCGAGCTGCTGGCCCGCCACGCGGAAGGGCCGGGTCTTGCCATCGCCGAGATCGATCTTGCCGCCCAGCGCGCGCTGCGGACACGCTTCCCGGCGCTTGAGCACCGCCGCCTTCACTCCGGCTGATAGAATCGCAAGCATGCTGAGCATCAAGACCCTGATCATCCTCATCGGCCTGTTCCTGGCCGGACTCACCCTCTGGCACCACTGGCGCGCGCGCGAGGCCGCCGAGCGCATGGCGCGCGAGACCTGCCGCCGCATGGGCGTGCAGTTCCTCGACGAGACCGTCGGCCAGAAGAAGTGGCGCGTCATACGCCACGAGGGCCGCTGGGTGATCCGCCGCGTGTTTGTCTTTGAATTTTCCCGCAACGGCGCCGACCGCTGGCCGGGCGAGCTGACCCTGATCGGCGGCAGGCTGGCCGGGGTCGAGTTCAACCTGGTCGATCCGGCGGTCGAGCCGCAACCGGCACCACGCACGGTGTCCCCCGCATCCCCGGATGACAACAAGGTCGTCCCCTTTCGGAGAGATTCATGAATCGTGCCCTGTCCCTTCTGGCCGGCCTCGGCCTGGCCGTCCTGCTGACCGCCTGCTCCGGCAAGCCCAGCATCAACGAGCTGCAGCGACTGGTCGCCGCCGACCTGGGCGCCACCGGCCCGCAGGCCATCGTCCGCGTCGAGAACTTCAGCAAGGACAACGGCTACGCGAAGGATGACCGCCGCTACGTGGCCGAGGTGAGCTACGACCTGGTCTTCCAGAAGGGCCTGCAGGACGTCGCCGTGCAGGCTCAGAACGCGCCCGGCGGCCCGCTGGAGAAGATGGGCAAGGGCATGGGCCTGATGACCCTGGGCCTGCTGTACGGCGACTTCAAGGCCGGCGACCGCCTGCCGCAGAAGAAGAAGGTCACCCTGATCAGGACCGAGAACGGCTGGCGCATCGAGGAGGAATGATGGACATGAACAGCGTGACGCTCGGGACCGCACTCCGTCCCTCCGCCACCCGCCTGATGCTGCTCGGCTCGGGCGAACTGGGCAAGGAGGTCGCCATCGAGGCCCAGCGCCTCGGCGTCGAGGTCATCGCGGTGGACCGCTATGCCCACGCCCCGGCCATGCAGGTCGCGCATCGCGGCCACGTGCTCGACATGCTCGACGGCGCCGCCCTGCGCGCCCTGATCGAGCAGGAAAGGCCCGACCTGATCGTGCCCGAGATCGAGGCCATCGCCACCCCCACCCTGGTCGAGCTGGAGCGGGAGGGCTGGCGGGTCATCCCCACCGCCCGCGCCGCCTTCCTGACCATGAACCGCGAGGGCATTCGTCGCCTCGCCGCCGAGGCACTGGGCCTGCCGACCTCGCCCTACCGCTTCGCCGACAGCGAGGCCGACTACCGCGCCGCCATCGAGGCCCTGGGCCTGCCCTGCGTGGTCAAGCCCATCATGTCATCCTCCGGCAAGGGCCAGAGCCTGATCAGGACGGAGGACGACATCGGCCCGGCCTGGACCCATGCGCAGGAGGGCGGCCGCGCCGGCAGGGGCCGCGTCATTGTCGAGGGCTTCATCGACTTCGACTACGAGATCACCCTGCTGACCGTGCGCCACGCGAGTGGCACCTCCTTCTGCCCGCCCATCGGCCACCTGCAGGTCCAGGGCGACTACCGCGAATCATGGCAACCCCAGCCGATGAGCGAGACCGCCCTGCGCGAGGCCGAGCGCATCGCCGAGGCGGTCACCTCCGCCCTGGGCGGGTTTGGCCTGTTCGGCGTGGAGCTGTTCGTGCAGGGCGACCGGGTGTGGTTCTCCGAGGTCTCGCCGCGCCCGCACGACACCGGCCTCGTCACCCTGATCTCGCAGGACCTGTCCGAATTCGCCCTGCATGTGCGCGCCATCCTCGGCCTGCCCATCCCCACCATTCGCACGCGCGGTCCGGCCGCCTCCTGCGCCCTGCTGGTCGAGGGCGAGAGCGCGGACCTGCGCTTCGGCGGGCTGGACAGGGCGCTGGCCGAACCTGACACCCAGCTCCGCCTGTTCGGCAAGCCGGAAATCCATGGCAGCCGCCGTCTTGGCGTGGCACTCGCGCTTGCGGATGATGTCGACGAGGCACGCGCCAGGGCGCGCAGGGTGATCGAGAGGATCGAGGTGCAGTTCTGATAGGCACAGCCGTCAGCATTGCACCTGTTCAGAGGCTGTTTGCAAAAGGAAGGCTTGATGGACAGCGCCGCGCCGAGCGGAGGGCAGGTTCCCCTTGGCCGCGCCGGGGCTGGCGTGACCGGCAGGGGGTCAAACCGCCATGGATGGCGGTTTGAGGTTCCCCGGGACAGGACGCCCCGCGGAACCGGCCCGCTGACGGGCATGTCAGACACGGGAACCCCGAAGGGGCGTGGTCGTGGGGGCGCGTTTCTTTCCCCCATTTCTTTGCGCGACAAACACAGTAAGGAACGGTGTTGGGATGCGAAGCATCACCCGAAGGGCCGATGCCATGGATGGC
>SDAY01000208.1 GCA_006212015.1 Halothiobacillaceae bacterium | reverse complement strand
CCCTACGACCGCCGCGCCCGCGAACGCATGGGCGCGGCCATGACGCACCGCACCCCGGCCTATGGGACCCTGATCGTTCACACTGGTGACGGCGCGTGGGACATGTGCAGCCAAGATCCACGCGCCGCCGTGCTGCTCCCTCACGGCGAGCCACCGGAGGCCTTCGACTGGTCCGTAGCCTCCATGGCCACGCTGCCCCGGAAGGGGGTGATCGTGCTCGACCACGGGAACACCACCGGCGACATCCTCGCCCGCCTGGGCCGCGCACTCATCCAGGCTGGTGCTGGTCATGTCGCCATTCTCCCAAGGGGTGGCCGCGCGGCCTTCTTCAAGCCTGCGGAGGTGTGCGATGCAGCTTAGCGATGAATCTGTCCCCGTCGGCTCGCTGGTCCGCACACGATGCGCCGCCGACATCACGCCGGAACCCGTGAAATGGCTGTGGCCCGGCTGGCTTGCCGCCGGAAAGATGCACATCCTTGCCGGTGCGCCTGGTACAGGCAAAACGACCCTGGCCGAAGACTTGGCCGCCACACTGAGCACGCGCGGGCGCTGGCCAGATGGCACGCCCGCTGCGCATGGTTCCACCCTGATCTGGTCGGGCGAAGATGACCCGGCGGATACGCTGGTTCCGCGCTTGATGGCGATGGCCGCGGACTTGCGCCGCATCCACTTCATTGACGATGTGCTCGACCCGGAAGGCCCTCGCCCGTTTGACCCAGCGCGTGATTTTGAAAGCCTGCATGACGTGGCCGAACGTATCCACGACCTGAAATTGATCATCCTCGATCCAATCGTCTCCGCTGTGGCTGCTGACAGCCACAAGAACGGAGAGGTGCGCCGTGCGCTTCAGCCCGTAGTGGATTTGGCCGCCCGAATCGGCGCCGCCGTCATTGGCATTACACACTTCAGCAAGGGCACATCTGGACGTGATCCGCTCGACCGGGTGACTGGCTCACTCGCCTTCGGCGCGCTGGCCCGCATCGTTCTGGCTACGGCCAAGACTGAAAATGACGATGGCAGCATCGGGCGTGTCCTCGCCCGCGCAAAATCGAACATCGGTCTGGATCATGGTGGCTTCGAGTACGACATCGAAACGACAGAGGCCAGCCCCGGCTTGATGGCATCCCGCATCCTGTGGGGCAGGCCAATCGACGGCAGCGCGCGTGACCTGCTGGGGGTTCCCGATGAGCCGGAGGAGCGCAGTGCCTTGGTGGAAGCCAAGGAATGGCTGGAGGACTACCTGCTCGACAAAGGCACCACGGCATCCAAGGAAGTGATCAAGGCCGCGAAAACCCACGGCATATCAGATAAGACCCTGCGACGGGCGCGTGAGTCTTTGGGAATCCGGCCGCGCAAAGCGGGGGGCACGTTCGGAGGCGACAATGCATGGGTCTGGGACCCGCCCGCGCTACCTGAAGATGCCCACGATTCATTGAAGATGCCCGAACACTGTGGGCTTGGGCATCTTCAGCAACCGACCGCCCGGAAAACCGCATCAGAATGCGGCCTAGCTGAAGATGCCCACGCTTCGAAAGGCTTGGGCACCTTCAGCAAGGCCTGTAGCGTCATTCAAGAGGTGGCGCTATGACTCCAATCAACCTGATGGACGCCGTTCGGAGGACCGGAGGAAGCATTCATCTGGAGGGCGGCAGGCTGATTGCTCGGAACATCACTAGCGAGCTTCTGGACGATCTTCGCCAACACCGTGACGCCGTGTTGGCCTACCTGAAAGACGTATCAGCCATCACCGCCCACCTTCCACCCCACCAAGCCGAAGTTGTCGCCACACTGGCTGCCGATCCCACTCTTCGATATGCCTACACCACCCGCACCCTGGGCGAGAGCGTGATCATCACCCTGGCGGTTCGTGACGTGGCTGTGGCTGATCTGTCCGTCCCGCGTGATCGCTATGATGGCTTCGATTTTATGCGCGTCATACAGGAGGAGTTCTCATGACCTTCGAAGACCAGAGCGCAGGCGCGGCACTGATGGATGATGCGTTTGCTGTTGTCGATGACGAAGCCACGCGCCAAGCCCTGGCGGATGTGTTCGAGCGTTACGCCGGGGCTGTCTATATCAGCAAGATGGCTGTGAGAATGTCCCGCCGCCGCCGGGCTGTGGATCAGATGGTGAAGGCGGGCCTCCCAGGCCTGGACATCCGAAAGCACCTTGCCCGCCACTACGGCCTTACCTGCCGGAGAACAGCCTACAGGGAGATCGCCGCCGCCAAGGTGCGCTTGGGTATGACGGCAAGTTCGTAGCTTATCGGCAACGTTAGCGACAAGATTGAAGCGGATTTTGTCAGTTCGATGCTGAGACAATAAAGCCTCCAAACCACTGGAGGCTTTTTCATGTCGAGCACACCCCACAAGCGCAATCCCATGGGCGCAATCATCATGGCCAACCAGAAGACCCGCACCCACAGCCTGGCCGGGGAGCAGGCCATGTCCACCAAGGGCGCATCGGCCATGTCCGCCACTTCGGCCCCGGTCGCATCCACCGGCCCGAAGAAGACCT
>SDAY01000207.1 GCA_006212015.1 Halothiobacillaceae bacterium | reverse complement strand
CCAAGCCCATGCCCTTGGGCCAGTGGTTCGTACAGCTTGGCAGCTTCAGTGCGGATACCAATGCCCAGACCTTGCGCAACCAGGTGCAGCGCGCGGGAATTCCCTGCCAGATCGAGCCGCTCTCCATCGAGGGGCGCAAGGTCTGGCGGGTGCGTGCCGGCCCCTTCAAGACCCAGGCGGAGGCTGACGCGGCATTGAAACGCCTGCAAGGCGGTCTCAAATTGGGTGGCATGGTCATGCAGGTGCGCTGATCGCGCTCCATCGTCTTCACATTGATTTCCCGGTATTCATGAACGACTTTCCCGCTGATTTTTCCCCCGCTGTCGACCTTGAGTCCTTTGATGCGGGGGCAGGGCGGCAGCATGACCGCCAGTTGAGCGGCCTGCGCGCGCCCCCCCATTCGATGGAGGCTGAATTGTCCGTGCTGGGCGGGCTGATGCTCGATCCCGATGCCTGGGAGCGCATTGCGGATCGAATCGCCGAGGACGATTTCTACAGACGTGACCACCGTCTGATCTTCCGCGCCCTGCAGCAACTGGCCGATGCCGACCAGCCGCGTGATGTGGTCACCCTGGCCGAATGGCTGGATCGGCATGCCCAGCTCGACGACGTGGGCGGCCTGCCTTATCTCGGGCGACTGGCGGCCGATACGCCCACGGCGGCGAACATCGTCGCCTATGCGGACATCGTGCGCGAACACTCGATCAAGCGGCAGCTGATCGAGGTGGGCACCGGCATCGCCCAGAGCGCCTACCAGCCGGAGGGGCGCGACAGCAAGCAGTTGCTGGAGGAGGCCGAGCAGAAGGTGTTCAAGATCGCCGAACAAGGCAACCGTCAGCGCAAGGGCTTCGCCCCCATCAAGGGGCTTCTGACCCAGGCCGTCGAGCGTATCCAGACCCTCTATGAGCAGGACGAGCCGATCACCGGACTGCCCACCGGATTCGACGATTTCGACACCATGACCTCCGGCCTGCAGAAGGGCGACCTGGTGATCGTGGCGGGACGCCCGTCCATGGGCAAGACCACCTTCGCGATGAACATCGGCGAAAATGCCGCGATCCGCACCAAGAAGCCGGTCGCCGTGTTCTCCATGGAGATGCCGGGTGAATCGCTCGCGCTGCGCATGATGTCCTCGCTCGGGCGCATCGACCAGCATCGGGTGCGTACCGGCAAGCTGGAGGACGAGGATTGGCCGCGCCTGACCTCGGCGGTGGTGATGCTCTCCGAGGCGCCGATCTTCATCGACGACACCCCGGCGCTCAGTCCGACCGATCTGCGCGCCCGTGCCCGTCGCCTCAAGCGCGAGCACGGTCTGGGGCTGATCGTCATCGACTACCTTCAGCTGATGCAGGTGCCCGGCAACAGCGAGAACCGCGCGACCGAGATCTCCGAGATTTCCCGCTCCCTCAAGGCGCTGGCCAAGGAGCTGGAGGTGCCGGTGGTGGCCCTCTCCCAGCTCAACCGCTCGCTCGAGCAGCGACCCAACAAGCGGCCCGTCATGTCCGATCTGCGTGAATCGGGCGCGATCGAGCAGGATGCTGACCTGATCGTGTTCATCTATCGCGACGAGGTCTACAACCCGGACAGCGCGGAAAAGGGCATCGCCGAGATCATCATCGGCAAGCAGCGTAACGGCCCGATCGGCACGGTGCGGCTGACCTTCCTCGGCAAGTACACCCAGTTCGCCAATTACACCCCCGAGGTGTACAGCAGCGGGGATTACGAGTGACGTCTCTGCGGGCGCCCTGGGCCGACATCGATGTCGAGGCGCTTCGGCACAATCTCGGTCGTGCGCGGGCCGCCGCGGGCGGCGCCAAGGTCTTCGCCGTGGTCAAGGCCGATGCCTACGGGCATGGCATGCTGGCCTGCGCCCGGGCGATGCAGGCCGGGGCCGATGGTTTCGTGGTCTCCACCCTGGGCGAGGCCGAGGCCTTGCGCAAGGGCGGCATCACCCAGCGCGTCATGGTCCTGCAGGGCTTCTCCACCCTTCCCGAGGCCCGTCTTGCCGCAAGGCTCATGCTGGAACCGGTCATCCACCAGCCCTGGCAGGTCGACGTGCTGGAGGGCGGGCATACCGGCCTGCCGCTCAAGGTCTGGCTCAAGATCGACACCGGCATGCACCGCATGGGCATCGAGCCGGGACAGGTGAGGGCGCTGCACGCGCGGCTGATGGCGACGGGCCGCCTGCGCGAGGCGCCGGGCCTGATGACCCACTTCGCCCGCGCCGACGAGGCGGACCCTGCGGCCACGCGCCGGCAGATCGAGGTCTTCGGGCGGGCCGTCGAGGGCCTGCCGGGTGAGCGCAGCCTGTCCAACTCCGCCGGGCTGTTCGGCGGCCATGATGCGCAGGGCGACATCGTCCGCCCCGGCATCGCCTTGTACGGCGGCAATCCCTTCACGCTTGGCTCGGCGGCAGGGCTTGACCTGAGGCCCGTGATGGCGCTCAAGACCCGCCTGCTGGCTGTCCAGCATTTCGCGCGAGGTGAGCCTGTGGGCTATGGCGCAAGCTACCTGTGTC
>SDAY01000206.1 GCA_006212015.1 Halothiobacillaceae bacterium | reverse complement strand
TGCTGGTGCCGCAGTTCACCCTGGTGGCGGACACCCGCACCGGCACGCGGCCGGATTTCGGCGCGGGCGCCAAGCCGGATGTCGCGCGCTGGTTGTTCGAGTACATGACGGTGCGGGCCAATCGCCAATATCCGGATGTGGCTTGCGGCATCTTCGGCGCCAACATGCAGGTGAGCCTGATCAACGACGGCCCGGTCACGTTCTGGCTGGAAACGCATCCGTCGGCATGAACCCTGTCGTTCCCGAGTGGGCGCGCTGGCGGGCGCGGGGTGCCGATGCCGCGATCTGGGTGTTCGAGCATAAACCGTTTGAATCCTAAGCTTTTTCGCGCGCGTCGACGGGGGTGGCCCAGCGTGCACGCAGGGCCTCCACCGCATCACAGTGAGCGATGATGACGATTTCATCATCGGCCCTGAGCTTCACGTCTTCGCCATCCGGCAGGATCATTGAGCTTTCCCGATAGAGATAAACCACCCGGCAGCGTTTCGGCAGCTTCAGCTCACTGAGCGGCCCTTCGTCGGCCTCGCGCACCACGAAGGACAGCACGCGCGCCTCCTCGCGGATCATGGTCGACAGCTCCAGCGGATCCCGCCCCTCGAACATGTCGGCCAGATAGCGGCCGATGGTGCGCGAGGGCACGATGGTGTCGGTCAGCCCGAGTTCCAGGCAGATGTGTTCCAGTTCGGGGTCATTGATCTTGGTGACCACGCGTTTGAAGCCGAGCGAGCGGCCGACCAGGCTGGCGAGGATGTTGGCCTGATCCTGGTGGGTCAGGCAGAACAGCACGTCGGTCGATTCGGGATTGGCCTCGCGCAGAATGCCGGGCCTGCCACCGTCGCCGTGCAGGAAGCCGCAGTTCAACGCTTCGGACAGTTCGCGGATAACGTTCTCGTCCTGCTCGATGATGACAACCTCATGCCGGCGCTTGAGCAGTTGTCGCGCGGTCATCAGGGTGGTCGGGCTTGCGCCCACGAATACGGCTCTCATGTGTTTTGACTCCTGCGGCCCAGCCAGCTTGGGGGATAGAGTACGACCAGCAGGGCGATGATCTCCAGTCGGCCGAACAGCATGTCGAACATCAGCACGCCTTTCAGCGGCCCGGCAAGCCCATCATGGGTGATGCCTGCGGACAGGCCGACCGTGGCGGTGGCCGAGACCACTTCAAACAGAGCATCGAGCGGATCATGACCGTAGGCGACGAACGGCAGCCAGGACAGCACGATCACCACGCCGAACAGCAAGATCAGCAACAGGGCGCGCTGCACGTCTTCATCGTTCAGCGTGCGGCCGCCAAGGCGTGTGGCCTGGACCGCATGGGGCGGCATGGCCGCGCGCTGCACCATCACCTGGATCAGTCGCATCAGGATCAGCAGGCGCAGGATCTTGAAACCGCCGGCCGTGGAGCCGACGCCGCCACCGATGGCCATCGAAATGATCATGACCAGCTTGGACAGCGGGTCCAGTTCCGCCACGTCCAGACTGCTGAACCCTGCCGTGGTCTGCGCCGACAGGCCGAGCACGACGGCATGGCCGGCGCTTTCCAGCCATTCGAAGTGCTGGTGGGTCTGGATGGTGAGGGTAAGGATGCCGGTCACGATCAGGCCGAAGGCCAGCAGGGCACGCAGCTCCGGGTCGCCCAGGCTCTCGCGCCAGCCGCCGTGCACGGCGCGGAAGTAGAGCGCGAAGGGCACGGCCCCGAGCAGGCAGACCAGCATGATCGCCAATCGCGCGGGCCAGCCTTCGATGCCCGCCAGCCCTCCCTCCCAGGACGAGAATCCGCCGGTGGAGATGGCGGCGAACACATGGGTCAGGGTGTGAAACAGATCACCGGTCAGCGGCCAGACCACCGCGACACCCAGCGCCGTCAGGGCGAGGTAGACGATGAGGGTGCGGCGCGCATGCTCGCGGGCGGAGGCGTCCAGACCCTCGGCGCCGGCCGATTCGCTCAGCCGGCGGGAGGCCATCTCGTGGCCCATGAGCAGGGCGAGGGATAGCACGACGACGCCGAGGCCGCCGTACCACTGCATCCAGGCGCGAGCAAACAGGAAGGTTTGGGGCAGGCCGTCCAGGGTCGGGTGCATCGACAGCCCGGTGGTGGTGACGGCAGACAAGGCCTCGAACAGGGCATCCAGCCAGGACAGGCCCGAGAGCATCATCGGCAGGCTCATCAACAGGGGTGCGAGGATGAAGGCGAGCGCCGCGATGGCCAGGGCCTCGTTGACCTGCAGGTTGCGTGATGCCGGCAACAGGCGCGTGAACGCCGTGAGCAGCAGAAGCACCGCGATCACCAGGCCATAGCGCAGGCTGATCGCGGTTTCATGAAAGTAGAAAGAGACCCCGAGCGGGACGAGGGTGAGGACGGCCAGCAGGAAGGCCAGCTGGCCGAGGTACTTCCCCACCACGGTGGGGCGGATAACGTAGTGGAGGGTGGCGCTACCCTGGGCCATGGCGACCTGCCTTGCGAATCATGCCGTGGGAGGGTGGCATGACACGACTGTAGCAGGGGTCAGTGGCCCTAGCA
>SDAY01000205.1 GCA_006212015.1 Halothiobacillaceae bacterium | reverse complement strand
GTGGGCGTAGAAAGCTGTCAGGCTTGTGCGGCTGAGGCGAAGAAGTCGCCGACAAAGGACAGATTTTGGCGGTTTTTTCGGCAATAGCAGGGCCTATTGGCTAAAAATCGGCGAAATATGGGCCGGTCTGCGGCTTGACCAACGCTGCCGGGAGCGGCGTTGGGACACACAGCGTCCCCCGCGGGGCGGGAGCCATGAACAGCTCCTGCCGCGATGCCTGGTTGTGCAGGTATCATCTGCCCAAAAGGCCTTCCCGGCCAACCATGGCAACAATCACCCATCAACGGGTTGGCAATCATTCGGGACACGATCGATGGCACAGAATGACATCGCCCCAAAAAACGAAAACAAGAACGGCAACGGCGGCAACCTCGGCTTCGAGGCCGACCTGTTCAAGACCGCCGACAAGCTGCGCGGCAACATGGAGCCCTCTGACTACAAACACGTCGCGCTCGGGCTCATCTTCCTGAAGTACATCTCCGACGCTTTCGAGGCTCGGCACAAGGCGCTGCTGGCCGAAGACCCGCACGCCGCCGAGGACAAAGACGAATACCTCGCGGACAACATCTTCTGGGTACCGAAGGAGGCGCGCTGGTCACATCTTCAGGCCAACGCCAAGCTGCCCACCATCGGCACCCTGATCGACGATGCCTTGCGCGCCATCGAGAAAGACAACGCATCGCTCAAGGGCGTGTTGCCCAAGGACTACGCCCGACCCGCGCTCAACAAGGTCATGCTGGGCGAGCTGATCGACCTGATCTCCGGCATTGCACTGAATGAGGAAGGCGATAAATCCCGCGACATCCTCGGCCGCGTGTACGAATACTTCCTCGGCCAGTTCGCCGGGGCGGAAGGCAAGCGCGGCGGCGAGTTCTACACCCCGCGCTCGGTGGTGCGCGTGCTGGTCGAAATGCTGGAACCGTACTCAGGCCGCGTGTACGACCCGTGCTGCGGCTCGGGCGGTATGTTCGTGCAGTCGGAAAAGTTCGTGCAACAACATGGCGGACGCATTGGCGACATCGCCATCTACGGGCAGGAGAGCAACTACACCACCTGGCGGCTGGCCAAGATGAACCTGGCCGTGCGCGGCATCGACAGCGACATCCGCTGGAACAACGAAGGCAGCTTTCACAAGGACGAACTGCGCGACCTCAAGGCCGACACCATCCTCGCCAACCCGCCCTTCAACATCTCCGACTGGGGCGGCGACCGCCTGCGTGACGATGTGCGCTGGACGTTCGGCGTACCGCCTGCGGGCAATGCCAACTACGCGTGGCTGCAGCACATCTACCACCACCTCGCGCCCTACGGCATGGCGGGCGTGGTGCTGGCCAACGGCTCCATGAGCAGCAACCAGTCCGGCGAGGGCGAGATCCGCAAGGCGATGCTTGAGGCCGACGCGGTGGATTGCATGGTCGCGCTACCGGGGCAGCTTTTCTACTCCACGCAAATCCCCGCCTGCCTGTGGTTCCTCGCTCGCGACAAATCCGGTAGGGGCGGGGCTTGTGCCCGCCCGCAACAAGGGCGACCACAAGGGTCGCCCCTACGTGACCGGCGCGGCGAAGTGCTGTTCATCGACGCCCGCAATATGGGCGTGCTGGTCGATCGCACCCGACGCGAACTCACCGATGCGGAAATTCAGAAAATCGCAGACACCTACCACGCTTGGCGCGGGGAACCCGTAGGGGCAGGCCTTGTGCCTGCCCAATCCACGCCGGACAACCACCAAGACCAGGGCGACCACAAGGGCCGCCCCTACACCGACATTCCGGGATTTTGCTATTCCGCCACGCTGGACGACATCCGCAAGCACGGCCATGTGCTGACCCCGGGGCGCTATGTGGGCGCGGCGGAGCAGGAAGACGACGGCGAACCTTTCGAAGACAAAATGCAGCGACTGAGCACCCAGTGGCGCGAGCAGCAGCAGGAAGCGGCGCGGCTGGATGCGGCCATTGAGGCCAACCTGGACTACCTGGGATTCACGAAATAAGGGAAGGAAACCATGGCAAAGCTCAGCGTACTCAATCAGGAAGTGACGATCGCCTCGGTCGGGCAGGAGGACTACATCTCGTTGACCGATATCGCCAAACACAGGAATGCCGACGATCCCCGCTTCATCATCCAGAACTGGATGCGCACCCGGTTCACGGTAGAGTTTCTCGGCATTTGGGAGTGCCTGAACAACCCCGGTTTTAACCGTGTCGAATTCGAGGCGGTTAAAAATGAAGCCGGCAGCAATGCCTTCGTCATGACACCCACCAAATGGGCCAACCTGACCGGCGCCATCGGCATCCTCTCCAAGGCTGGCCGTTACGGCGGCACCTACGCCCACAAAGACATCGCCTTCGAATTCGCCTCCTGGGTATCGGTGGAGTTCAAACTCTACCTGATCAAGGAATTCCAGCGCCTCAAGGAAGGCGAACGCAAAACCCTGGGCTGGGACATCCGCCGCAACCTGGCCAAAATCAACTACCGCATCCATACCGACGCCATCCAGCAGCACCTGATCCCGCCCGCCCTCGG
>SDAY01000009.1 GCA_006212015.1 Halothiobacillaceae bacterium | reverse complement strand
GGGGATCGGGAACTGAATGAGAGTGGTGCCGAGGGAGGGACTCGAACCCTCACGTTGTTGCCAACGGCGGATTTTGAATCCGCTGCGTCTACCGATTCCGCCACCCCGGCACGGGGGAGGGGCGATTCTACAGCAGGCTTGCGCAGCGGCCAATGGCGGCGTGCTATCCTCGCGCGCCATGAAAGTATCCGACTTCGATTTCGAGCTGCCCGAGGCCCAGATCGCCCAGGCGCCGCTGGCCGAGCGTTCGGCCGCCCGCCTGCTGGTGGTGGACGGCGCGGCGGGTGCCTGGCGTGATGCCCGCGTGCGCGACCTGCCTTCCCTGCTGCGCGAGGGCGACCTGCTGGTGCTGAACGACACGCGCGTCATCCCCGCGCGCCTGCACGGCCGCAAGGATAGCGGCGGCAAGGTCGAGGTGCTGCTCGAGCGCCTGCTCAATGAGCGCGAAGGCATCTTCCATGTGCGCGCCAGCAAGTCGCCCAGGGCCGGCGCGCGGCTGCTGCTGGAAGGCGGCATCGTGCTGGACATGGTCGGGCGCGAGGACGCGCTGTTCCGCCTCAAGCTGATCGAGGGCGGCGAGACCCTGCTGGCCGCGCTGGAGGCGCATGGCCACATGCCGCTGCCGCCCTACATCGAGCGCGCCGACACGGCCGCCGATCGCACCCGTTACCAGACCGTGTTCGCCGACCGCCCCGGCGCGGTGGCCGCGCCGACGGCGGGCCTGCATTTCGACGAGGACCTGCTGGCGGCGATCCGCGCCAGGGGCGTCGAAACCGCCCGCGTGACCCTGCATGTCGGCGCGGGCACCTTCCAGCCTGTGCGGGGCGAGGATCTGAGCCAGCATCACATGCATGCCGAGTGGGTCGAGGTTTCCGCAGCCACGGTCGAGGCCATCCGCGCCACCCGTGCGCGCGGCGGCCGGGTGGTCGCCATCGGCACCACGGCGGTGCGGGCACTGGAGTCGGCGGCGGCCGCCAGCCCTTCGGGCGCGCTGGAACCCTTTGCCGGCGACACGCGGCTGTTCATCACCCCCGGCAGGCGTTTCCGCGTGGTCGATGCCCTGTTCACCAATTTCCACCTTCCGCGCTCCACCCTGCTGATGCTGGTCTGCGCGTTCGGCGGCCATGAGACCGTGATGGGCGCCTATCGCCACGCGGTCGCGGCCGGTTACCGTTTTTTCAGTTATGGCGACGCCATGTTCCTGACCCCCGCCGAGGGGGGCGGCAAGGCTGCATGACGGGCCCCTGTTTCCGTCATTGCGAGGCCCCGGGCCGTGGCAATCCATGGCGCGGGATGGATTCCGCGCTTCGTTCGCAATGATGTTTCTTCGTTTTCATCGATGGTTCGTTCCGCATGAAATTTGACCTGCACACCACCCGCGGTCGCGCCCGTCGCGGCCGCCTGACCTTCGCCCGCGGCACCGTCGAGACCCCGGCCTTCATGCCGGTGGGCACCTATGGCACGGTCAAGGCGATGACCCCCGAGGAGCTGCGCGAGATCGGCGCGGAGATCGTGCTCGGCAACACCTTCCACCTGTGGCTGCGCCCGGGGGTGGAGATCATCAGGAAGCACGGCGACCTGCACGACTTCATGCACTGGAGCGGCCCGATCCTGACCGATTCCGGGGGCTTCCAGGTGTTCTCGCTCGCCGGCCTGCGCAAGATCAGCGAGGAGGGCGTGCGCTTCCAGTCGCCGGTCGATGGCAGCAAGGTGCACCTCGATCCGGAGACCTCGATGGCGGTGCAGCATGCGCTCGGCTCCGACATCGTCATGATCTTCGACGAATGCACGCCCTATCCGGCCACCGAAAAGCAGGCGCGCCTCTCCATGGAGCTGTCCCTGCGCTGGGCTGCGCGCAGCAAGCAGGCGCATGTCGAGCTGCAGGGCGAGGACCCCGCCGCCCTGTTCGGCATCGTCCAGGGCGGCATGTACCCGGAGCTGCGCGAGGTCTCGGCCAGGGGGCTGATGGAGATCGGCTTTGACGGCTACGCCATCGGCGGCCTGTCGGTCGGCGAGCCGGAAGATGAGCGCATCAAGGTGCTGGACGCCACCACCCACCTGCTGCCGCAGGACCGCCCGCGCTACCTGATGGGCGTGGGCAAGCCGGAGGACATCGTCGAGGCGGTGCGGCGCGGCATCGACATGTTCGACTGCGTGATGCCCACCCGCAACGCCCGCAATGGCCACCTGTTCACCCAGTGGGGCGACCTGCGCATCCGCAATGCGCGCCACCAGGACGACACCCGCCCGGTCGATGCCCACTGCGGCTGCTACACCTGCCGCAACTACAGCCGCGCCTACCTGCGCCATCTGGACAAGTGCAACGAGATCCTCGGTTCACGCCTCAACAGCATCCACAACCTGCATTACTATCAGTTCCTGATGCGGGAGATCCGCCAGGCGATTGCCGATGACCGTTTCGAGGCCTGGGCCGATGCGTTCTACCGCAAGCGCCGCGCCGGCATCGATGCCGCGGACGCGGCGGGCTGATCCCGCGCAAGCCTGTGGCATAATGCCAAGCGATTTTTGCCTTAACAAACCCCAAGGGTATTGATTTTCATGGATATCATCTCCGTCGCCATGGCCGAGGCCCCGGCCGCCGCCGCCCAGCAGCCCGATCCGCTGATGAGCTTCCTGCCGCTGATCCTGATCTTCGCGGTCATGTACTTCCTGCTGATCCGCCCGCAGGTCAAGCGCCAGAAGGAGCACAAGAAGCTGGTCGACGCGCTGGCCAAGGGTGACGAGGTGCTGACCTCCGGTGGCCTGGTCGGTCGCGTGGTCGAGCTGGGTGACAGCTTCCTCACGGTCGAGATCGCCGAGGGCGCCAACGCCATCGTGCAGCGTTCCGCCGTGACCACCGTGCTGCCCAAGGGCACCCTCCGCGACCTGCGCGGCGGCTGAAGCCCATACCTTTCTGATTAACGAGGCCTCGCCCCCGGACGGGTTCGAGGCCTTCTGCTTGTAAGGCCCATCCTTACGGCCCCTCATGCCGGGAGCGAGCGCATGAACCGCTATCCACTCTGGAAAAACCTCCTCATTGTCGTCGCGCTGCTGTTGGCCACGGTCTATGCCCTGCCCAACCTGTACGGCGAAGACCCCGCCGTGCAGATCAGCCCGCGCAGCGTTCAGCTGAGCGATGCCGACCTGCAGCGCGTGGACGCGGCCCTCAAGGCCGGCAATCTCACGCCCAAGCGCATCGAGCGCCAGGGCGAGCAGTTGCTGGTCCGCTTCGATAGCACCGAGAGCCAGCTCAAGGCCGCCGACCTCGTGCGCAAGGAACTGGGGCGCGGCTACGTGGTCGCGCTCAACCTCGCGCCCAACACCCCGGCCTGGCTGTCCGCGCTGGGCGCCAAGCCGATGTACCTCGGCCTCGACCTGCGCGGCGGCGTGCACTTCCTGATGGAGGTCGACATGGACGCCGCGCTCAAGCAGCTGCGCGAGCGCACGGTCGAGGACATGCGCGGCTTCCTGCGCGGCGAGAAGCTGCGCTACCTGACGGTGGGGCTGGAGGGCGAGGACCTGCTGGTGCGCTTTGCCGACGAGGCCGAGCGTGATGCCGCGCAGAAGGCCATCGGCAGGCAGTACCCGGATCTCGACCTGCTGCTGCGCGAGGAGGGCAAGGACTCCTTCATCATCGGACGCTTCACCGAGAAGGCCGTGCTTGCCGAGCGCAAGGCCGCGCTGGACCAGAACATCACCACCCTGCGCAACCGGGTGAACGAGCTCGGCGTGGCCGAGCCGGTCATCCAGCAGCAGGGCGATGCCCGCATCGTGGTGCAGCTGCCCGGCGTGCAGGACACCGCGCGCGCCAAGGAGATCCTCGGCGCCACCGCGACCCTGGAGTTCCGCCTGGTCGAGGGCAGCCCGGTCGACTGGGACGAGGCCGCCAAGTCCGGCCGCACGCCGGTCGGCAGCCGCCTCTACCCGCAGCGTGACGGCGGCTCGGTGCTGCTCAAGCGCCAGGTCATCATCACCGGCGACCAGATCGTCGACGCGGCCTCCGGGATCGAGCAGCAGAGCGGCTCCTCCGCCGTGTTCGTCAACCTGGACGGCAAGGGCGCGCGCCGCATGAGCGAGGTCACCGCCCAGAGCATCGGCAAGCCGATGGCGGTGGTGTTCATCGAGAACAAGGTCGAGACGGTCGAGGAAAACGGCCAGATGGTGAAGAAGAAGAGCGTGATCGAGGAGGTGATCAACATCGCCACCATCCGCGACCAGCTCTCCAACCGCTTCCAGATCAGCGGGCTGGACAACGGCAACGAGGCGCGCGACCTCGCCCTGCTGCTGCGCGCCGGCGCCCTGCGCGCGCCGATCGAGATCGTCGAGGAACGCACCATCGGCCCGAGCCTGGGGGCCGACAACATCAGCGCCGGCGTGAAGGCCGCCGTGGTCGGCTTCATCGCCGTCGCGCTGTTCATGATCCTCTACTACAGCCTGTTCGGCGTGGTGGCCAACGTTGCCTTGTTTGTCAACCTGGTCCTGATCGTCGCCGTGCTGTCCCTGCTGCAGGCCACCCTGACCCTGCCGGGCATTGCCGGCATTGTCCTGACCCTCGGCATGGCGGTGGACGCCAACGTGCTGATCAACGAGCGCATCCGCGAGGAACTGCGCAACGGCAACACCCCGCAGGCGGCCATTCACGCCGGCTATGAGCGTGCCCTGGCGACCATCCTCGACGCCAACCTGACCACCCTGCTGGCGGCGCTGGTGCTGTTCGCCTTCGGCACCGGCCCGGTCAAGGGCTTCGCCGTGACCCTGTCGATCGGCATCCTGGCCTCCATGTTCACCGCCGTCATCGTCAGCCGCGCTGTGGTGAACCAGATCTATGGTCGTCGCGCACGCATCAAGTCCATCGCCATCGGGGGCTATTGATATGAAATTCGTTCCCAGCAAGACCAACTTCGACTTTTTCGGCAGGCGTCATATCGGCTACGCGGTGACGATCTTCTTCGTCCTTGCATCGATCTTTTCGCTGGCCACCAAGGGTCTCAACTTCGGTCTGGATTTCACTGGCGGCATGCTGATCGAGGCGGCCTCCAGCCAGCCGGTGGAGCTGGACAAGGTGCGCGGCGCGCTGCGCGAGAAGGGCCTCGACGACGCGGTCGTCCAGCACTTCGGCTCAAGCTCCGAGGTGCTGGTGCGCATGCCCCCGCGCGAGGGCGTGAAGCAGGCCGAGCTGTCCGGCCAGGTGCTGGCGGCAATCAAGGGCGTCGACGCGGGTGTCGAGATGCGCCGCGTCGAGTTCGTCGGCCCGGCGGTGGGACAGGAACTGGTCGAGGCCGGTGCGCTGGCGATCGCCTTCGTCCTGCTCGGCATCCTGGTGTACGTCGGTCTGCGCTTCGAGTTCAAGCTCGCCTTCGGCGCGATCCAGGCGATGGCGCACGACGTGCTGGTGGTGCTCGGTTTCCTCAGCTTCTTCCAGGTCGAGTTCGATCTGGCGGTGCTGGCGGCGGTGCTGGCGGTGATGGGCTACTCCATCAACGACACCATCGTGGTGTTCGACCGCATCCGCGAGAACTTCCTCAAGATGCGCAAGGCCAGCCCGATCGACGTCATGAACCTGTCGATCAACGACACCCTGTCGCGCACCACCATGACCTCGCTGACCACCCTGTTCACCGTGGTCGTTCTGTTCTACATGGGCGGCGACGCGGTGCACGGCTTCGCCTACGCGATGATCATCGGCATCCTCTCCGGCACCTATTCGTCGATCTTCGTGGCCGCCGCGCTGGCGCTGGCGATGGGCCTCAAGCGCAGCGACCTGATGAAGCCGGAGAAGGCCGAAGCGGAGGCCGACCAAAGCCCTTGATCGCCGGGCATGAAAAAAGGGACCCGCGGGTCCCTTATCGTTTTCTGCACTTCGCGAGCTGAAGAATGGATCAGCGGCGGTATTCCGGCTCGATGCTGTTCTGCACCACGGTGAGCATGCCGTGCAGCAGGCGCGGGTTGGCGGCGATCACGTTGCCGCTGCGCATGGAGTTGTCGCCGCCGGCGAAGTCGGTGATCATGCCGCCCGCCTCGCGCACCAGCAGCAGGCCGGCGGCCATGTCCCAGGGCTTGAGGCCGAATTCCCAGTAGCCGTCCAGGCGGCCGGCGGCGACGTAGGCGAGGTCGAGCGCGGCGGAACCGGCGCGACGGATGCCGGCGATGGGGCCGAGCATGCCGCGCATGGTGGCGATGAACGGCTCGATCGGCTGGTCGTCACGGAACGGGATGCCGGTGCCGAGGAGGGCGCCTTCGAGGGTCTTGAGGCCGGTGACGCGGATGCGGCGGCTGTTGAGGTAGGCCCCGCCGCCACGGCTGGCGGTGAACAGCTCGTCCTTGACCGGGTCGTAGATCACGGCCTGCTCCAGGCGGCCCTGCACTTCCAGGGCGATGGAGACGGCGAACTGCGGGAAGCCGTGCAGGTAGTTGGTGGTGCCGTCGAGCGGGTCGATGATCCACTGGTAGTCGCTGCCGCCATGGCCGCTGCCGCCGCTTTCCTCGCACATGAAGGCGTGCTGCGGGTAAGCGGTGTAGAGGATGTCGAGAATCACGTCCTCGGCCTGACGGTCGATTTCGGAAACAAAATCATTGCGCTGCTTGCTCTCGACATTCAGGCTGTCGATGCGGGAGGAGGCGCGCAACATGACGTTGCCGGCGGCGCGGGCGGCGCGCACGGCGGTATTGAGCATCGGATGCATGGCGGCGGATCTGTAAAAGAAATATGACCGATAAAAATACCACAGGCGTACCGGAGCGGACCAGACCGGACCCGGTCGGCCTGGATCGAATCCGGGTCGTGCTGGTGGGTACGACCCATGCCGGCAACATCGGCTCCGCCGCGCGGGCGATGAAGACCATGGGGCTGTCGAGGCTGGTGCTGGTCGCGCCCAGGGCGCGCATCACGGCCGAGGCCTTGTCGATGGCCTCCAATGCGCTGGATGTGCTCGACGCCGTGCGGGAGGTCGCTGACCTGGATGCCGCGCTGGCCGGTTGCCGCTGGGTGGTGGGCGCGAGCGCCCGCCTGCGCGACGCCCCGCACGAGCTGATGACCTTCCGCCAGGCGGCCGAGCATGCCGGCGGGGAGCTGGCGCAGGGCGAGGGCGACGTGGCGCTGGTGTTCGGGCGCGAGCATGCCGGCCTGACCAACGCCGAGCTCGGGCGCTGTCATGCGCACATGATGATCCCCGCCAATCCCGAGTACAGTTCGCTCAATCTGGCCCAGGCCGTGCAGGTGGCGGCCTACGAGCTGCGCCAGGCCTTTCTGGCCGAGGATGGCGGCCTGCCTGCGGCGGTTGATCAGCCCGCCCCGGCCACGCATGATGCGGTGGAGAACCTGCTGACCCACTGGCAGGCGACGCTGGAGGGGCTGGGCTTTCTCGATCCGGCCAACCCGCGCCACCTGATGCAGAAGCTGCGCGGCCTGCTGCAGCGCGGCCGTGTCACCCCGAACGAGGTGGACATCCTGCGCGGCATGTTGACCGCGGTGCAGCGTAAGGCTGGCCTGCCAAGGGCTGGCGAGAGGGACGAATGAGTGTTTGATCGTATCCGTGAAGATATCCGCAGCGTGTATGCGCGCGATCCGGCCGCGCGCAACGCGTTCGAGATCCTCACCACCTACCCCGGCCTGCACGCCATCTGGCTGCATCGGCTGAGTCACTGGCTGTGGGGGCGCGGCTTGCGCTGGCTGGCGCGTTGGCTGTCGACGCTTGGCCGCTGGCTGACCGGGATCGAGATTCACCCGGGGGCGCGGATCGGGCGGCGCTTCTTCATCGACCACGGCATGGGCGTGGTGATTGGCGAGACCGCCGAGATCGGCGACGACTGCACCCTCTATCATGGCGTGACCCTGGGCGGGACCAGCTGGAAGGAAGGCAAGCGTCATCCCACGCTGGAAGACAATGTAGTGGTGGGGGCGGGGGCGAAGATCCTCGGTCCGATCACCCTGGCACAAGGCAGTCGGGTCGGCTCGAACGCGGTGGTGCTGAAGGACGTCGAGCCGGGGGCGACGGTGGTCGGCATTCCGGGGCGGGTCGTGCAGAAGCGCGAGGAGGTCGACCCCAAGCGCGCCGAGATGGCGCAGAAGCTGGGTTTCGACGCCTACGGCATGGCCCAGGACATGCCCGATCCGGTGGCCCATGCGATCAACTGCATGCTCGATCATATCCGGGTGCTGGATGAGCGGGTCGAGCAGCTTTCCGCTCAGGTCCGCTCGATGGGCGGGGAGGTCGAGTCGGTGGCGCTGCCCTCGCTGAGCGGGGTGGCCATGCCGGAGGAGGCCCCGGCGGACAATGCCACGCCCGAATCAGGGAATAAATAGTTGACCTGTCAGCTCGGGATTGTATCCTGTGTCCCTATTGTTGCATCGATACGGAGTGGGCCATGCGCCTGACCACCAAGGGCCGTTATGCGGTCACCGCCATTCTCGACCTCGCCCTGCACCAGGGCCACGGGCCGATCACGCTGGCGGACATTGCCGAACGGCAGGGGATTTCCCTGTCCTACCTTGAGCAGCTGTTCGCCCAGTTGCGTCGCCGGGGGCTGGTCTCCAGCACGCGCGGTCCGGGCGGCGGCTACAATCTTGGCCGCCCCGCCAGCCAGATCAGCGTGGCCGAGGTCATCACCGCGGTTGATGAGTCGCTGGACGTGCGCCGCTGCGCAGGCAAGGGCGATTGTCATGACAGCACCCAGTGCCTGACCCATGACCTGTGGACCGATCTGACCCGGCAGATCCACGACTTTCTCGATGCCATCTCGCTGGAAGGGCTGATGCAGCGACGAGACATTCTGGACGTGGCCGAGAAGCAGGATCATCGCATGCGCTTTGGCGATCAGCATGAGCAGCTCATCGCCTCCACACCGACCGAGGTTCGAGCCCCCATGAGCATCACCCTGTCCGAAAAGGCCGCCGACTACGTCAAGGACTATCTCGCCCGTCGCGGTCACGGGGTAGGCCTGCGCGTGGGGGTGAAGACCTCCGGCTGCTCGGGGCTGTCCTATGTGCTCGAATACGCCGATGCAGTGCGCCCGGAGGACATCGTGTTCGAGAGCCACGGGGTGACCGTGGTGACCGACCCGAAGGGTCTGCTGCATCTGGATGGCTCGGAACTGGACCTGGTGCGCGAGGGGCTGAATCTCGGCCTCAAGTTCAACAATCCGAACGTCAAGGATGCCTGCGGCTGCGGCGAGAGCTTCACGGTTTGAGCGGGGCCCCATGACCGCCTTTGCCCTGTTTGGCCTCGAACCGGCGCTGGATATCGACGACGCCCTGCTTGCCGAGCGTTTCCAGCGCCTGCGCGCCCAGTTCCATCCCGACCGCTTCGCCTTGGGCTCCGCGCTGGAGCGCCGCCTGGCCGTGCAGCGCGCGGCCGACATCAACGACGCCCATGCCACCCTGGCCGATCCGATGGCCCGTGCACGCCTGCTGCTGGAGCTGCGCGGGGTGTCGATGGATGAGGCGGCGACCGTGCAGGATCCCGCCTTCCTGATGCGGCAGATGGATCTGCGCGAGGCGCTCGACGAGGCGGCGGACGCCCCGGCCCGCGAGCGTCTGCGCACCGAAGTCCAGGGCTTGTGGGCGGCGGACTGGGCTGCGCTCGGGCAGGCCCTGCAAGCCGACGAGGCCGAGCAGGCGCGTCGCCAGCTCCAGCGCCTGCAGTTCCTGCGCCGTTTCCTTGACCAACTGCCCCGCCCCGCCCCGGGCTGAGTATTCACCCCATGACCCTGCTCCAGATTGCCGAACCCGGCCAGACCCTCGCCCCGCATGCGCGGCGCCTTGCCATCGGCATCGACCTTGGCACCACCAATTCGCTGGTCGCCGCAGTCATCGATGGCGTGCCGGCGTGCCTGCCCGATGCAGCGGGCGAGGTCATCCTGCCTTCGGCGGTGCATGTCGCGGCGGAGGGTGTCACGGTGGGGCGCGAGGCCAGGGCGCGTGCAAGCGATGACCCCGCGCACACCTTCATCTCGATCAAGCGCCTGATGGGGCGCGGCATGGACGACCTGCGGACCATGCGGCCGCGCCCGCCCTACCTCTTCGCCGAGGGTGACGATGCCGTGCCACGCATGCAGACCCCGCGCGGTCCGCTGGGCGCGGTCGAGGTCTCCGCCGAGATCCTCAAGCCGCTCAAGGCGCGCGCCGAGGCGGCGCTCGGCGGCGAGCTGGTGGGTGCGGTCATCACCGTGCCGGCCTACTTCGACGACGCCCAGCGCCAGGCCACCCGCGACGCCGCGCGTCTGGCCGGCCTGCACGTGCTGCGTCTGCTCAACGAGCCGACCGCCGCCGCGCTGGCCTACGGGCTGGATAAAAACGCCGCATGGAGTGGCGTTGGATCGCCCTCGGGCGACACCCGAAGGGCGGAGTCCACGGACGGACTCCGCCGGCAGACCGAGGGGCTGATCGCGGTCTACGACCTCGGCGGCGGCACCTTCGACATCTCCATCCTGCGCCTGCGCAAGGGCGTGTTCGAGGTGCTGGCCACCGGCGGCGATACCCGGCTCGGCGGGGATGATTTCGATCAGGCCGTCGCCATCTGGCTGATGGAGCGCGCCGGGCTGGATGTCGATGCGGGCGCGTGGCTGGATGCCGGCGAACAGCGCCACCTCAGCCGCACGGCCTGCGAGCTGAAGGAGGCCCTGACCGGCAAGGCGCAGACCTGCGCCCGCCTGGACCTGCGTGGCGAGACGGTCTGGAAGGGCTGCCTGACCTGCGCCGAGTTCAACACCCTGGCCGACCCGCTGATCGCCCGCACCCTGGCCGCCTGCGAGCAGGCACTGGCCGATGCAGGCCTGCGGGGCGCCGATATCCAGGAGGTCGTGATGGTCGGCGGCGCCACCCGGGTGCCGCGCGTGCGCGAGCGGGTGAGCGCCTTCTTCGGCCGCGAGGTGCTGACCGACATCGATCCGGACAAGGTCGTCGCCCTCGGCGCGGCGCTGCAGGCGGACGTGCTGGCGGGCAACAAGCCGGCGGACGAGATGCTGCTGCTGGATGTCATCCCGCTGTCCCTGGGTCTGGAGACCCTGGGCGGGCTGGTCGAGCGCATCATCCCGCGCAACACCACCCTGCCGGTGGCGCGCGCGCAGGAGTTCACCACCTTCAAGGATGGCCAGACCGCGATGAGCCTGCATGTGCTGCAGGGCGAGCGCGACACGGTCGAGGACAATCGCTCGCTGGCGCGATTCAGCCTGAAGGGCATCCCCCCGATGGCCGCCGGCGCGGCGCGGGTACGGGTGACCTTCCAGGTCGATGCCGACGGCCTGCTGACCGTCAGCGCGCGCGAGAAGGTCTCGGGCGTGTCGGCCGAGGTGCAGGTCAAGCCCTCCTATGGCCTGGGCGAGGAGGCGATCGAGCGCATGCTGCGCGACGCCATCGAGCATGTCGGGGACGACGTGGCCGCTCGCCGGCTGCGCGAGGCGCGGGTCGAGGGGCAGCGCTCGCTTGCGGCCATCGACTCCGCGCGGGCGGCGGACGCCGACCTGCTGACCGACATCGACCGTCCGATCATCGAGGGTGCGCGCGAGCTGCTTGAGCGAGCGATTCAGGGCGAGGACGCCGAGGCCATCACCCAGGCGGTCGAACAACTTGAACATGCGGCCCTGCCCTTCGTGGAGCGCCGCATGAATCGCGCCGTGAGCCGTGCGCTCGCGGGTCATACCGTCGGCCAGGTCATGAATGACATGGTTGCCGACCTGAACAAGGAGCCCTGAGCCATGCCACGCATCATCGTCCTGCCGAACGAACGCTACTGCCCCGAGGGCATGGTGATCGAGGCCGAGCCGGGCGTCACCCTCCTCGATGCCGCGCTCGCGCATGGCATCGACATCGAGCACGCCTGCGAGAAGTCCTGCGCCTGCACCACCTGCCATGTGTGGGTGCGCGAGGGCGGCGAGAGCCTGGCGCCGCCGTCCGAATGCGAGGACGACATGCTCGACAAGGCCTGGGGCCTGGACCCGGACTCGCGCCTGTCCTGCCAGGCCGTGGTGGATGACAAGGACCTGGTGGTCGAAATCCCCAGGTACACCATCAACCTTGCCTCCGAGGGTCATTGAAGATGAACTGGACCGACACGCTCGACATCGCCATCGCGCTGAACGAGGCGCATCCGGACGTCGACCCGCAGTGGGTGCGCTTCACCGACCTGCATGCCTGGGTGCTGGCCCTGCCGGAGTTCGAGGGCGAGGCCGGCACGTCCAGCGAGAAGATCCTCGAGGCCATCCAGATGGCCTGGCTTGAAGAGCGCGATTGAAGGGCGGGGCTGGCCTCCCCTATGCTCCCTTTATAGGTTCCCTTTATCAGGCACTTGAACCCGCATACAATGCCCTGTTCAAGTTGGGACTTGCGCAAAACCGCCCCAGCGGCGTTCAAGCACCTCGCCGTACTGGGTGTACTGTCTTCGGTGCTTTGCCTTGCTGGAACATTTTTGCGCAAGTCCTGCAATTTTCCTTACCCATCCTTCTGGAGTTTCAAGACCATGGCCATCGAGCGCACCATTTCCATCATCAAGCCGGATGCCGTTGCCAAGAACGTGATCGGCGCCATCTACAGCCGTTTCGAGAACGCCGGCCTGAAGATCATCGCCGCCAAGATGATGCACATGAGCAAGGAGCAGGCCGAAGGCTTCTACGCCGTGCACAGGGAACGCCCGTTCTTCGGTGATCTGGTCAGCTTCATGATCTCCGGCCCGGTCATGGTCCAGCTCCTGGAAGGCGAGGATGCCGTCATCAAGAACCGCGACCTGATGGGCGCCACCGATCCGAAGAAGGCCGAGCCGGGCACCATCCGCGCCGACTTCGCCGACAGCATCGACGCCAACGCCGTGCACGGTTCCGACAGCCTGGAGAACGCGAAGATCGAAGCCGAGTTCTTCTTCAAGGCTGACGAGATCTGCCCGCGCTGAGCCGGGGCTGATCGATTGGGCATGATCGCTACAGACACCGCCGTGACCGGCAAGATCAACCTGCTGGGCCTGCCCAAGGGCAAGCTGGAGCAGTTCTTTGTCGGGCTGGGCGAAAAACCGTTCCGCGCGGCGCAGGTCCTGAAATGGATCCACCAGCGCGGGGTGATCGATTTCGAGCAGATGAGCGATCTGTCCAAGGCGCTGCGCGAGAAGCTCGCGCAGGTCGCCGAAATCCGCATTCCCGAGGTGCAGCTCGAACAGAAGTCCCGCGACGGGACGATGAAGTGGGTGCTGCGCCTGGACGATGCCAACAGCGTGGAGATGGTCTACATCCCCGAGGCCGAGAAGACCGGCCCGGACGACGAGGGCGATGGCTATGTCGATCCGCGTCGGGCGAAGTACACCGACGGCCTGAGCCGCGCCACGCTGTGCGTCTCCTCCCAGGTCGGCTGCTCGCTGGCCTGCACCTTCTGCTCCACCGGGCGGCAGGGCTTCAACCGCAACATGAGCGCGGCCGAGATCGTCGGCCAGCTGTGGATGGCGGAGCATCGCCTGGTGGACAAGTCCCTGCCCTCCGGTCGCAAGATCAGCAACGTGGTGTTCATGGGCATGGGCGAGCCCCTGCTCAACTTCGAGGCCGTGGTCGATGCCGTCGAGCTGATGCTGGAGGACAACGCCTACGGCCTGTCCAAGCGCCGGGTGACGGTGAGCACTTCCGGCGTCGTCCCGGCGATGGCGCGCCTGCAGGAGCGGGTCGACGTGGCGCTGGCGGTCTCGCTGCATGCCCCGACCGATGCGCTGCGCGACGTGCTGGTGCCGCTCAACCAGAAGTATCCGCTCAAGCAGCTGATGGCCGCCTGCGACGCCTACGCGCCGAACGCGCCCGCCGCGTTCATCACCTACGAATACGTGATGCTGGCCGATGTGAACGACACCGATCAGCACGCCGACGCGCTGATCGCCCTGCTGCGCGGCCGCGCCGCCAAGGTCAACCTGATCCCGTTCAATCCCTTCCCGCAATCGGGCTACGAGCGCTCCAGTCATGCGCGCATCGACCGCTTCATGCGCCGGCTCGAGGCCGCGGGCATCACCACCGTGCCGCGCCGCACGCGCGGCGACGACATCGACGCCGCCTGCGGCCAGCTGGTCGGCGAGGTGGAGGACCGCTCCCGCCGCGTCGAACGGCTGGAGCGCATGCGTCTCGCGCCGCTCTCCGAAGGCGCCTCGGACAGCACGTCCGAGGGGGGCGTGACGAGGGCCCACCTTGGGTCGGGTTCATGATCCCCCGCTCATGGCCCCTGGTCCTCTTGTTCGCCGCCGCCATGTTGAGCGGCTGCGTGTCCAGCCTGCCGCCGTCATCGATCAAGGATGATGCATCGGAAGGCGCGCGGGCCGCCCAGGTCAACGTTCAGCTGGGGCTCGGCTATCTGCAGCGCGGCCAGAAACAGGCCGCCCACGAGAAGCTGACCCGGGCCCTGGAGCATGATCCCGATTCGGCCCTGGCGCATCATGCCTACGCCCTGCTGCAGGACGTGCTGGGCGAGACCGCCGAGGCCGAGCGCCATTTCCGTCGCGCGGTGGAACTGGACCCGAAGGACTCCGAGGCGCTGAACAACTTCGGCGCCTTCCTCTGCCGCCAGCAGCGCACCGATGAGGGTGTCTCCATGCTGGAGCGCGCCGCGGCCAATCCGCTCTATGCCACGCCCGAGTTCGCCTGGTCCAACATCGGCCAGTGCCGCCGCCAGGCCGGCCAGCTGACCGAGGCCGAGGCGGCCCTGGGCAAGGCCGTCCAGGCCAACGGGCGGCATGCCTCCGCCTGGCTGCAGTTGAGCGAGGTCCGGCTGGAGCTCGGCCAGCCGATCAAGGCCAATACCAGCCTGCAGCGCTTCCACGAGCTGGCCTCGCAAACGCCGGCCAGCCTGTGGCTCGGTTCACGGATTGAGTCGGCGCTGGGCCATCGCGATGCACGGGCGCACTACGAGCTGCTGCTGCGCGGCAAGTTTCCTGAATCCGATGAGGCGCGTCGTCTCGGGGAGATGCAAAGGTGAGTTCGTCGAAGATGGATGACGCGGCAGCGACTGCGGACGGGATTTCGGGGCTGGGCGACATGCTGCGCCAGGCCCGTCAGACGCTGGGGCTGACGCCCGCCGATCTGGCCCACCAGTTGAATCTCGACACCCGCCTGATCGAGGCGCTGGAGCGCGAAGACAAGGAGGCGCTGCCCGCCGCCGTCTACGTGCGCGGCTACCTGCGCCGCCTGGCGGCGACCCTGAAACTGGACGAGGCCGAGTTGCAGCAGGCCTACCTGCGCCTCGTCGGCACGGTCGAGCCGGTCCATCTGCGTCACACCCCGCCGATCGAGGCGATGAAGGCGCCGCGCGGCACCGGCCGCCGCTTCCCGTGGGCGGGGCTCGTCCTCGTGCTGGGCGTGGTCGCCGCCGGCATCTACGGGGCGCGCTTCCTGCCCGAGCACTGGCTGGACGGCCCGTTCGGCCCGCCGGCCGAGGAGGGCGCCATGCTGTCGCCCGTCCCGACCCTGCCGGTCGAGTCTGCCAGCGTGCCGCTGGCCCCGTCGATTCCGCTCGACATCGAACCCCCGCCCGAGCAGGCGCCCGTGGCCGTCCCGATGGTGGGCGAGGTGGTCGCCCCCGTTCCCGCCCAGGCTGAGGCCCAGTCTGCCGAGCCTGCCGCCATGCGGGGGCTCGAGCTGCGGGTGACGAAGGGCGAGTCCTGGGTGCAGGTCAAGGATGCCGGCGGCCATGTGCTGCTCGAGGAGACGCTCAAGTCCGGCACGGTGCGTCAGGTGGAGGGGGCGCGCCCCCTCCAGGTCGTGATCGGCAACCGGGCCGCCCTGACGCTCAGTCTGGATGGCAAGCCGGTCGATCTTGCGCCCTACGGTCGCCCCAACGGCAAGGCCTTCATCACCAAGCTGGGAGGCTGATCCATGCACTTCATCCACGACATCCCGCGCCGCACGTCGCGCCAGATCATGGTCGGCAAGGTGCCGGTGGGCGGCGACGCGCCCATCAGCATCCAGAGCATGACCAATACCGAGACCTGCGACGTGGCGGCCACGGTCGGCCAGATTATGGCGCTCAGGCAGGCGGGCGCGGACATCGTGCGCGTCTCGGTGCCGAGCATGGAGGCCGCCGAGGCCTTCGGCCAGATCAAGCGTCAGGTCGGCTGCTTCCCGCTGATCGCCGACATCCATTTCGATCACCGCATCGCCCTGCGCGTGGCGGAGCTTGGGGTGGACTGCCTGCGCATCAACCCCGGCAACATCGGCCGCGAGGACCGGGTTCGCGCCGTGGTCGAGGCCGCGCGCGAGCGGGGCATCCCGATCCGCATCGGGGTCAATGCCGGCTCGCTGGAGAAGGACCTGCAGGAGAAGTACGGCGAGCCGACCCCCGAGGCGCTGGTCGAGTCCGCCCTGCGCCATGTCGAGATCCTCGACCGCCTCAACTTCCCGGACTTCAAGGTCAGTCTCAAGGCCTCGGACGTGTTCCTGAGCGTGGAGGCCTACCGCATCCTGGCGAAACAGATCGAGCAGCCCCTGCACCTGGGCATCACCGAGGCGGGCGGCGCGCGCGCCGGGGCGGTCAAGTCCGCCATCGGCCTCGGCATGCTGCTGGCCGAGGGCATCGGCGACACCCTGCGCGTCAGCCTGGCCGCCGACCCGGTCGAGGAGGTCAAGGTCGGCTGGGACATCCTCAAGAGCCTGCACCTGCGCTCGCGCGGCATCAACCTGATCGCCTGCCCGTCCTGCTCGCGCCAGCAGTTCGACGTGATCAAGGTCGTCAACCTGCTGGAGCAGCGCCTGGAGGACATCGACACCCCGCTCGACGTGGCGGTGATCGGCTGCGTGGTCAACGGCCCGGGCGAGGCGCGCGAGGTCGAGGTCGGCCTGACCGGTGGCAAGCCGAACCTGATGTACATCGACGGCCAGCCGCACCACAAGGTCGAGAACGAGGACCTGGTGGACGAGCTGGAGCGCACCATTCGGGCCAGGGTGGCCGAGAAGAAGGCGCAGAATCCAGGCTGACCATTCAGATGTAGGAGCGGATCCAGGCCCGAATCGCGGCCCGAGGGCCGCTCCTACTGAACATCGCAGAATCATGAGCAAGCACATCCAATCCATCCGCGGCATGCACGACGCCCTGCCGCACGAGACGCCGGGCTGGCAACGCCTGGAGGCCATCCTGCGCGAGCTGATGGCGGGCTACGGCTACCGCGAGATCCGCATGCCGGTGGTCGAGCAGACCGCCCTGTTCAAGCGCTCCATCGGCGAGGTCACCGACATCGTCGAGAAGGAGATGTACAGCTTCGAGGATCGCAACGGCGAGAGCCTGACCCTGCGTCCCGAGGGCACCGCCTCCTGCGTGCGCGCGGCCCTGGAGCACGGCCTGCTGCACAACCAGCAGCAACGCCTCTGGTACATGGGCCCGATGTTCCGCCACGAGCGTCCGCAGAAGGGCCGCTACCGCCAGTTCCACCAGCTCGGGGTGGAGGCCTTCGGCATGGCGACCCCGGACCTCGACGCCGAGTTGATCCTGATGGCCGCCCGCCTGTGGCGCCAGCTCGGCCTGATCGACGAGGTCAAGCTCGAGATCAACACCCTCGGCTCGAACGAGGCGCGCGCCCGGTATCGCGAGCACCTGGTCGCCTACCTGCGCCAGCATCACGCGCGTCTGGACGAGGACAGCCGTCGCCGGCTGGAGACCAACCCGCTGCGCGTGCTGGATTCCAAGAACCCGGAGGTGCGCGAGGTGCTGCAGGGCGCGCCGCGTCTGGACGAGCATCTGGACGAGGCCTCCCGCGCCGACTTCCTGCGCCTGTGCGACCTGCTGCATGCCGCGGGCATCGGCTACGAGGTCAATCCCAACCTGGTGCGCGGGCTGGATTACTACAACAAGACCGTGTTTGAATGGGTCACCACGCGGCTTGGTAGCCAAGGCACCATCTGCGCGGGCGGTCGTTTCGACGGGCTGGTGAGCCAGCTCGGCGGCTCCGCCACCCCGGCGGCGGGCTTTGCCATCGGTCTCGAACGCCTGCTCGCCCTGCTGGGCGAGGGCTATGGCGAGGCACAGGCTCAGGCCGCCGCGCCGCATGTCTACATGATTTCGACCGGCGCGGACGCCGAGCGTGAGGCGCTGGTGCTGGCCGAGCGTCTGCGCGACGCCGTATCGGGTCTGCGCGTCCAGAACAACGCGGGCGGCGGCGGCTTCAAGGCGCAATTCAAGCGCGCCGACAAGTCCGGCGCGGCCTTCGCCGTGGTCTTGGGCGAGGACGAGGTCAGGCAGGGCGTGGCCCAGCTCAAGCCCTTGCGTGGCGAGGGCGAGCAGCAATCGGTGGCCCTCGACCAGCTGGCCGCCATGCTTGAAGCACAACGATTCGGACAAGTTTGAGGATTACCCGTGGCCTACGATGCGAACGAAGAAGAACAGGTCGAGGCGTTCAAGCGCTGGTGGCGCGAGAATGGCGTAGCGGTCATCGGCGGCCTCGCGCTGGCGGTCGTCATCACCCTGGGGTGGCAGTGGTGGCAGGGCCAGCGCGAGGCCAAGGCCCATCTCGCCGGTCAGGTCTATGCCGAGCTGCTGGCCAAGCTGGACAGCGCGCCGGCGGAGGCCCGAGCCCCCGCCGAGCGCCTGCTGAGTGACTTCGCCGGCACCACCTATGCCGACCTCGCCGCGCTGGCGCTGGCCCGCGTCGAGGTGGAGGGCGGCCAGGCGGATGCTGCGCGCGTCCGCCTTCAGCATCTGGTCGACAACGGCCGCGACGAGTCCATCAAGTTCCTTGCCCGCCTGCGTCTGGCCCGCCTAGACTGGGGCATGGGCGATGCCGAGGCTGCGCTCAGGCAGCTCGATACGGCCTGGCCGGAGGCCTTCATGGCCGAGGCCGAAACCCTGCGCGGCGACCTGCTGCTGGCGCTCAAGCGCCCGGACGAGGCGCGCAAGGCCTATGACGCGGCGCTGGCGCAGGCCGCCCTGCTGGGGCAGGAGACGGGTCTGATCCGCCTCAGGCGCGACGACCTTGGAGGATCGACGTCATGATGCGAATCGAATGGCTGGGACTCGGCCTGCTGGCGGCGGTCGTTGCCCTCAGCGGCTGCAGTGCCAAGCGCGACCATGTCGAACCGCCCGCCAGGCTGGCCGACATCAGCGCCAGCTTCACCCCGCGCGAGGTCTGGTCGTCCTCCGCCGGAAGCAGCGATGCAACCGGCCTGCTGGCCCTGACGCCCCATGTGTCCGAAGGCGCGGTCATCGCCGTGGATGGCCGCGGCCTGGTCGTGGCCCATGACAGCGCCACGGGCGCCGTGCGCTGGAAGCGCGAGCTTGATCTGCAGGTGGCCGGCGGTGTCGGCGGCGGCGCCGGGCTGGTCATCGTCAACGGGCGCGAGGGCGAGATCGTGGCGCTGGATGCCGCGAGCGGCGAGCAGCGCTGGCGCCAGAACATCGGCAGCGTGGCCTATGCGCCCGCCGTGGTCGGCGCGGGCCGGGTGGCCCTGCGCGGCGCTGACGGGCGGCTGATGGTGCTGGATGCGGCCACGGGCGAGCGCCGCTGGGCGGACACCCGTCCGGTGCCGCCGCTCTCCCTGCAGGGCACCAGCCGTCCGCTGCTGCTCGAGGATGCCGTGATCGCCGGTTTCGACAATGGCGAGCTCGCCGCCTACGCGCTGGAGCAGGGCCGCAAGCTGTTCACCGTCAACGTCGCCCTGCCGAAGGGGCGCTCCGAGGTGGAGCGCATGGTCGACGTGGACAGCACCCCGATCCTCGATCGCGGCGTGATCTATGCGCTGGCCTACCAGGGCCGTCTGGTGGCCATCGACGCCGCCAGCACCCAGCTGATCTGGTCGCGTGACCTGTCCGGTTTCAGCGACCTCGCCCATGACCGCGCCAACCTCTACCTGACCGATGCGCACGGCACCGTGATGGCGATCGACAAGCGCAGCGGCAAGCCGCTGTGGAACCAGGATGCCCTGCATGCGCGCGGCGTCACCGCGCCGGCGCGGGTTGGCGACATGGTGGTGGTGGGCGATGGCGAAGGCTATCTGCACTGGCTGTCCGCCGAGGATGGCCGCCTGCTGGCGCGCCTGCGCCCGCTCAGTTCCGCGATCGTCGGCGCCCCACGCCTGGCGGGCGAGCTGCTGGTCGTGCAGGGGCGCGACGGTCGCGTCGCTGCGGTGCAGGCCCTGCCGGTCACTGCGCCGGCCCCCTGAGGACAGCCCCTCCGGTCGCGCCGCCGTGCTGAACTCGCGATGGCTGGCCCCCTGGGCGATGACGCTCTGGGGGCTTGTGTTTTTTGCGCTCCTTGGCCTGCTGCTGCCCTGGCAGGCGGGCAAGGTGGCGGAACGCGCCATGCCGGCCGTGCTCGACGGCCTGGGGCAGGCCTTGCAGGGCGAGGCGCGACTGACGGGCATGCAGCGCGCGTGGGGGCATGGCAGCGCGCAGGTCGAGCTGCATCTGCCATCCCTGCGGGAGGCGATCCCGCTGGCGCTGGATATCCAGCATGGCCCATGGCTCGGCGCGGTGGGGCTGGGCTGGCTGGGCATGCGTGCGCCATGGCCGGGGCAGGGGGGCGTCACGCCCTTCCCGCCGCAAGAGCGGCTTGAGCTGCGGCTGAAGGTCGGTCTGCTGGGCGACGTGCGGATGGATGTCTGGCGCCTCTCCAGCGGCGGCGATGAAGTCATCGGGCGTTTCCGCATGCAGCGCGGTTCCCGAACCCTGGTCGGGGAGGCCCGCTTGCCGGGGCTGCTGATCAAGCATGTACAGGGCGATGCCAGGTTGGCCGAGATGAATGTCCGGGCGCGGCTGGTCGGTGGTCATGGCCGGGCCGAGGGCGCGGTCGGGCTGGATGCCGTTCGGGCGGGGCTTGGCAGGGGCGCGGAGGCCTGGCTGATCGACCAGCCGCGACTCGACCTGAGCATGGAGCCGGGGGCGGAGGGCTGGCGGCGCATGAGCCTGCAGTGGCAGGGCGTGCGTGGCGGCGCGGATCTTGGCGGGCTGGACATGGCGCTGCGCTGGCAGGCGGTGGATGGGTCGGCCTTGCGCGCAAGCCTCGACCGGCGGGCGCTCAGGCTGAATGACCCGCGGCGCCTCCGGCGCCAGCTGGATCGGCTGGGGATGGCGCTGGGGCAGGGCGAGATCGTGCTGGAGCGATTCGAGCTGGCCCAGCCCGCCGGGCGGATGAGACTGGAGGGACTGATGCGTGGGCGAGAGGCCTCGAGCGGGCTGCGGCGGCTGCATGTGGACCTGCGCCTTGGCGCCGACCGTGCCGTGGCCATCAAGGCGATCCGGGACAGCCGCTGGGTCGGCGACGAGGCGGGCGCGGAGCGTCTGCTGGAGACACTGAAGGAGCAGCACATTCTGGATGGCGCGGACTGGCTGCAAGGGGCGGCCAGCCTGTGGGATGGTGGCTTGACCTTGTCGGGGCGGCCGATGGCGCTCGACGAGGTGCTGGGCACCGGCTCGCCACTGAATTCAGACGGCATCGACTGAGAGGCTGTGAATGAATCGACTGCGCCCCGATTTCTGCCCTGATCACGACGTTGGGTGTGCTTGCCGATGACTTCACAAGTCTTCGCATGTAGGAGCGAGCGTGCTCCTCCCGCCAAGGGCCGGCGTCGCCTGGATGGGTGCTTCAAATCCCCCGGATTCCGCTGTGTTGCATCCGGGTGACTTGACGATGCCTGATCAGCTCATGTGGGGTGAAAAATTCACGGCCGCTGAGAGTTTTTGCCGCATAATCAACAACATTGCGCCGGGAAATAGTCCGGCGCGCATTGAGTACATGAACCCATGAAACCCGTGATCGCCCTGGTGGGCCGCCCGAACGTCGGCAAGTCCACCCTCTTCAACCAGATGACCCGCTCGCGCGACGCGCTGGTCGCCGACCAGCCCGGCCTCACCCGCGACCGCAAGTACGGCGCGGCGCGCCTGGGCGACCGCGACATCATCCTGATCGACACCGGTGGCCTGTCCGGCGAGGAGGCGGTGCTCGACGAGCGCATGGCGGTGCAGACCTGGCGCGCGGTGGACGAGGCCGACGTGGTGCTGTTCCTGGTCGACGCCCGCGCGGGCCTGACCGGCGCCGACAGCACGGTGGCCGAGCAACTGCGGCGCAAGAACAAGCCCATCATCCTGGTCACCAACAAGATGGACGGGGCGGAAGAAAACACCGTCATGGCCGAGTTCAGCATGCTGGGTCTGGGCGAGCCGGTGCGCCTGGTCGCCTCCCACGGTCGTGGCCTGATCGGCCTGGCCGAGCGCACCCTGGCGCTCCTGCCGCCGGCGCCGGAAGCGCTGGACGACGACGCCATCGACGCGGCAGGCATGAAGGTCGCCATCATCGGCCGCCCGAACGTCGGCAAGTCCACCCTGGTCAACCGCCTGCTCGGCGAGGAACGCATGGTGACCATGGACATGCCCGGCACCACCCGCGACTCGGTGTTCATCCCCTACGAGCACAAGGGCAAGCCGGTCACCCTGATCGACACCGCCGGGGTGCGCCGTCGCGGGCGGGTGGACAACATGATCGAGAAGTTCAGCGTGGTGAAGACCCTGCAGGCCATCGATGCCGCGCAGGTCGTGCTGCTGATTCTGGATGCGCAGGAAGGCGTGGTCGAGCAGGACCTGCACCTGCTCGGCTTCGTCATCGAGCGCGGCTGCGCCCTGATCATCGCGGTCAACAAGTGGGACGGCCTGACCCCGGACCAGCGCGAGCGGGTCAAGGTCGAGCTGGATCGCCGCCTGGATTTCATCGACTACGCCGAGATCATCTTCATCTCCGCCCTGCACGGCTCCAACGTCGGCCTGCTGATGGACAAGGTCGAGAAGGCGCATGCCTCCGCCGGCATCAAGCTGTCCACGCCCAAGCTGACCGACTCGCTGGAGGTGGCCCAGTTCAAGCACCAGCCGCCGCTGGTCAACGGCCGAAGGATCAAGCTGCGCTACGCCCACCAGGGCGGACGCTTTCCACCGACCATCATCATCCACGGCAAGCAGACCGACCGCCTGCCGGGCTCGTACAAGCGCTATCTGGAGAAGTTCTTCCGCGAGACCTTCGCCCTGTACGCCACCCCGGTCAGGCTGCAGTTCAAGACCGACGAGAACCCCTACCAGCCGGACGCCCAGCGCAACACCAAGTCGCTGATGCAGCATCTCAAGGACAAGCGCGACCGCCGGATCAACAAGGGCAAGGTCGCGCGCGGCGAGAAGAAATAACCCATGCTGCGCGTCATCACCGCCAACCTCAACGGCATCCGCTCGGCGGCCAGCAAGGGCTTCTTCGACTGGCTTCCCACGCAGCACGCCGACATCGTCTGCCTGCAGGAGCTCAAGGCGCAGGTCGACCAGCTCGGCGATCCCGTGTTCTGGCCCGAGGGTTACCGCTGCTACTACGAACCCGCCGAGCGCAAGGGCTACAGCGGCGTGGGCCTGTACGCCCGGCGCGAGCCGGATGACGTGATCGCCGGTTTCGGTATGGAGGAATTCGACCGCGAGGGGCGCTACATCGAGGCGCGCTTCGGCAATCTCAGCGTCATCAGCCTGTACGCGCCGTCAGGCTCCGCCGGGCCGGAGCGGCAGGCGAGCAAGGACCGCTTCCTCGACGTCTTCCCCGAGAAGATGCGCGAGCTGAAGGACGCGGGGCGCAGCGTCATCATCTGCGCCGACTGGAACATCGCGCACAGGCCGATCGACCTGAAGAACTGGCGCGGCAACCAGAAGAACTCCGGCTTCCTGCCGCACGAGCGCGCCTGGCTGGATGCCCGTTTTGATGTGGACGGCTGGGTGGACGCCTTCCGCGTGGTGAACCAGGAGGCGGACCAGTACACCTGGTGGTCCAACCGGGGCCAGGCCTGGGCCAAGAACGTCGGCTGGCGGATCGACTATCCGATGGTCACGCCGGACCTCGCTGACAAGGTGCTGGCCGCGTCGATCTGGAAGGACAGTCGCTTCTCCGACCACGCCCCGCTGATCATGGACTACGACCTGCCGGGGCTGGGCTGAGCGCCTGTGAATAAATCGACCACCCTCTGATTTCTGTCCCGAACACGACGTGGGGTGTACGTGCAACGATGGCTTCACAAGCCTCTTTACACAGGGGGGAGCGTTGCTAACGCGAAGCTGGCGCATTTACCCCTTGCCCCGCCTCGAATTCCCGGATTTCGCTGCACTTCATTCGGGCTGCTCGACGATGCCTGATCAGGTCGTGTGGGGGCAATTCACAGCGTCCGAGAGATCGTGAACAGGCGCTGAGCCGCTGCCCGCCACAGGGGTGTCCGCTGGGCGAGATTCGTGGCCCTGTTCTCGCCCCGCTCCGGGATGCCGGCGCTTACCACTTCAAGTCCTTCTTCAGGGCCTGCGCCCAGGTGTCGGCCATCTTCTTGTGCGTATTGACGCTCGGGTGCCAGTCCGCACCGATGCCGTCTTCCTTGCGCTGGGTCGGGAAGACGATGGACCGCACGTTCAGCTCGCCGCTCTGGTGCAGGTCGGACACGATGGTGCGCAGGTACAGGGCATGGGTGGACCAGGTCTTTTGCCCCTCCGGCCAGTAGTCCGTCAGCATCGGGCTGGTGGCGAGGTAGATTATGGCCCTGGGGTAGCGCGCGCGTACCCGCGCGATGAGGGTCTTGTAGGCATCGCTCCAGGCCTGTTCCTCCGGGTTGCCCTTGGCAAAGTCATTGGTTCCCAGATGGATCAGCACGGCGTCCGGGATCGCGCGGAAGAAGTCCGCGTCAGGGGCCATGTGCGCCGGCGAGTTCTTGAGGAACAGGCTGGCCGCGCTGCGTTGCAGCCCGCGCAGCATCATGCCCGTCCAGCACAGGCTGGAGTAATCGGCCTGCACGGCGCGCGCGGCGATGGCGCCGAAGCTCATGTAGGCGTTCTCCGTGGCGCTGCTGAAAGACTCTTCCGGGGTGGCCGCCTCGTTGCCGTAGCCGCAGACGATGGAGTCGCCGATCGTCTCGATGAGGCGGCCGCGAGCTTGCGGGGGAAGGGGTGTCCCGCCCTGGCTCAGCTCGAAGCCGCGAATCTGGGAGACGCCCAGCGAGCCCTCGGTGCGCCGCACGAGCTCGATCCGGTGCTCGCCTGGCGCGAGGTCGGAGGCGATGCGGTACACGCCTTCGCCTTGCGGGGGCGCGAGCACCTGGACCGGTTGACCGTCGAGCACGACCTGCCATTGGTTGACGCCCTTCTGGCCGCGCGCCTGGCCGCCGCTCTCGCTCAGGCGCAGGTTGACGGCCGAGCCGCTGAAGCGCAGCGAGGCGGCGCAGGCGGACCAGGCGCATTTGGGGCCTGCCGGGTCGCGCCGGTCGAAGTGTCCGGTATAAAGGATGTTGGCGTCGTAGGCGTCGACATGGACCGGCAGGGGGCCCTCGCCGCCCCAGGCAAGGCCCGAGGTCAGGGTCAGGGCGAACAGGAGACGGGGCAGGGGGTTCATCATCGCTTCATTCCTCGAATGCTCTACGGGCGGGACACGACTCCGTGGCGCGGGTCTCGATCACCATCCCAGGTCCTTTTGCAGGGCCTTGACCCATGTTTGCGCCATCAGTTCCTGCGTCTTGATGCTGGGATGGTAGTCCGCGCCGATGCCGTTCATCCGCAGTTGGCTTGGGAACTCGATGTAGCGCACCCGGGCGTCCCCCGCCTGGCCCAGCGCGGACGCGAGCTCGCGCATGTAGGTGGCGTGGGTGGACCAGGCGATCTGGCCTTCCGGCCACAGGTCGGTCAGCACCGGGCTGCTTGAAATGTAGATCATTGCATTGGGGTAGAAGGCGCGCACGCGAGCGACCAGCTGCTTGAAGGCGTCCGTCCAGGTGCGCTGCGGCGGGTTGCCCTTGGCGAAATCGTTCGTGCCCAGGTTGATCAGGACGGCATCGGGGGTGATGCTGAAGAAATCGACATCGGGCGCCCCGTGCATCAGTGACTCGCTCATGAACAGGTTGCGCGCGCCCTGCAGCGTCATGCCGGACTTGCACAGGCTGCTGAAGTCCGCCTGCACGGCGCGCGCGGCCACGGCGCCCACGCTCAGGTTGGCGTTTTCCGTGTCGATGCTGAAGCGCTCCTCAGGGTCCGTCGCCTCGACGCCATAGCCGCACATGATGGAGGCGCCGATCGTCTCGATGTGGCGGCGCTTGGGGCGGGGCTCAAGCAGGCGTCCGCCCGCGCTCAGTTCGAAACCGAGCAGTTGCGAGACGCCCAGCGATCCCTCGGTGCGGCGCACGAGTTCGATCAGGTGCTCGCCCGGCGGCAGGCCGGAGGCGATGCGGTACAGGCCCTCGCCCTGGACGGGTTTCAGTATCTTGGCGGGCTGCCCGTCGATCACGACCTGCCACTGGTTCACGCCCTGCTGCCCCTGGATCTTGCCGCCGCCCTCGCTCAGGCGCACGTTGACGTCGGCGCCGTTGACGCGCAGCGTCGCGGTGCAGGCGGACCACGAGCACTTCGGCCCGGCCGCATCCTGGCGGTCGAAATGCCCGATATAGCGGATGGAGGCGTCGTCGGCCCCGATCCTGACGGGCAGGGGCGCGTCATCCGCCCAGGCAAGCCCTGTGGCGAGGAGGGCGCCCAGCAGCAGGGAAACGGGAGGGCGAGGCTTCATGCTTGTCTTTTCCTGGAGATAGGGCCGTGATCGTGACTGCGGATGCGCGGGCGTGAATGCGCCACCCGCCGCCCGCATATCGTGATGGATTGAGCGGGTCGGGCGGCATCGGTCAGGGTCGCGCGGCATCGTTTCAGGCCTGTGAAGGGGCCGGTTCATGGGCGCGTTCGAGCACGGCGGCAAAGAAGCCGTCCGTGCCGTGGCGCGCAGGGTCCAGGCGCAGCATCTCGCCCACGCCGGGAACCTCGATGCCCTGCTCGGCCAGGATCGCTGCTGCCGAATGCAGGCTGAAATCCGGGTTCTGGGTCAGGAACTGCTCGACGATGCGCTCGTTCTCCTCCGGCAGGATGGAGCAGGTGGCGTAGACGATGCGCCCGCCCGGCTTGAGCAGGCGCACCGCGCCCTGCAGTAGATCGGACTGGGTGACGTTGAGCTCGTCCAGGTTCAACGGGCGCCATTTCAGGTCCGGGTTGCGCCGCCAGGTGCCGGTGCCGGAACAGGGGGCGTCGATCAGGATGCGGTCGAAGCTGCCCTTGTTGCGCTTGAGGTGCGGGTCGGTCATGCCGGTGATGGCGACCGGGCGGACGTTGGACAGCCCGGCGCGGCGCATGCGCGGGGTGAGCTTGTCCAGCCGGTGGGCGGCGATGTCGGTCGCCATCAGGCTGCCCTTGCTCTGCATCAGCGCGCCGAGCTGGAGGGTCTTGCCGCCCGCGCCGGCGCACAGGTCGAGCACGCGCTCGCCCGGCTGCGGGGCGACCAGCTGGCCGACCAGCTGGCTGGCCTCGTCCTGCAGCTCGAACAGGCCGTCCTTGAAGGCGGGCAGGCTGAACAGGGGGCGCCGGTCATGGCGGCGCAGGCCCTGCGGGGCATAGGGCGTGGTCTCGGTTTCCAGTCCGAGTTCGTTGAGCATGGCCTGAATGGAGGCGCGGTCGGTCTTCAGCGGGTTGACGCGAATATCGACCGGGGCGGGCTGGTTCATCGCCGCCATCAGCGCCAGCAGGCCCTCCTCGCCGTAGACCGGCAGCAGGCGCTCGGCCACCGCATCCGGCAGGTTGGCGCGCACGGCGATGGGCGCGTCCTCGTCGCCGCGCTTGAGGCGGTCGAGCGCATCGGCCGCGCCCTGCGTGCCGATCCATTTCAGGGCGAACTCAAGGTCGGCCCAGCCCTGGTCGATCATGAAACCGGCGATCAGCAGGTTCCACTGGTTTTCCGCGACCTTCATCCTCCAGGCCAGGCTGCGGCGGTTGCGCAGCACGCCGTAGACGCTCTCCGCCACCACGCCGCGATCGCGCGCGCCCATCTGCGGGCGCTGGCGGAAGTGGTGGTACAGCACCTGATCGGCCGGGGCGCTGCCCTGGGCGATCTCCTGCATGATCTCGACGGCGAGGCCGAAGTGGTGGTAACGGGCGCGGAAGGCGGCGGGTGAGGTCATCTGGATCATCCCATCAATGAAAGCGGCCCGCCCGATTTCGCAGTGCATCGGGCGGGCCAGAGAATTACGTATGGCCCATGGCCGGATTCAGGGAGGCGCTGAACCCTTCAGCGCTTCCCGTCCGGGGCCGGATGCCCCGGCGCGAACAAGGGCGCAAGCCCTTGATTCGCGCTGAGCCGAGCTGAAATAATCCAGGGATGGATTTTTTCAGCATCTTCATCATGGATGGTACTGGTACAGCCAGGTCTCGGTGATCGGCTTGCCGTTGACCTCCAGGTGGCAGCGCAGCTCGACCGGCTCGGGGCCGTCGACGGTGATGTCGAACTCCGAGCGCCAGCGCGGGGTGTACCAGATCGGCTCGGCGCGCTGCAGGCCGAGGACGCCGCGCGAGGCGGAGGCGACCACGGTCGGGCGCACGCCCCAGGGGATGGCCTTGAGCACTTCCTCGCCATCCCACTCGATCACGATCTTCCTGGCGTTGGCCGGGCGATCCTTGCCGGGCTCGCCGCCGCGCCCGACCCGCAGGGCCACCGCGCGGGCCAGGTCCTTGGCCGGGAAGTAGGGCGTATCGGCGACCCAGTGCAGGCGGTAGCTGAAGCTGAAGCTGGCGCCCGCCTTGGCGGGCCTTTCCGGCACCCAGAACACGCCGATGTTGTCGTAGATCTCGTCATCGGTCGGGATCTCGACCAGCTGGATGCGGCCGCGCCCCCAGTCGCCGATGGGCTCGACCCAGGTGGTCGGGCGACGGTCGTAGCTGACGCCGTCGAGGTAGTGGTCGTAATTGCGGTCGCGCTGGGCCAGGCCGAAACCGCGCGGGTTCTCGTCCATGAAGGACGAGAACATGATCCGGCCCGGGTTGTTGATGGGGCGCACCAGGCGCTCGCCGGTGCCGTTCCACATCACCAGGCTGTCGGAATCGTGCACCTCCGGGCGCCAGTCGTGCGAATGCGCGGCCGGGTATTCGCCGTACCAGAACATCGAGGTCAGCGGGGCGATGCCTAGGCGCTCGACATCCCGGCGCAGGAAGATCTGGTTCTCGATCTTCATCACCACGCCCTTGCCGCGGTGCAGCTCGAAGCGGTAGGCGCCGGTGACGGACGGGCCGTCCAGCAGGGCATGGACGATGACCGGGTCACCCTCGTTCCTGGCGGGCTCGAACCAGAAGGCGCGGAAGTCCGGGAACTCCTCCGGCTCGCTGGCGCCGACGTTGAGGGCGATGCCGCGCGCGGACATGCCCACCTGGCCAAGCTCACCCACGGCACGGAAGTAGGCGCCGCCCTGGAAGGTGGCCCAGGGCTCCTGCTTGGTCCAGTCGCCGATGCGGCGAGATTCCTGCACCCAGAAACCGGCGATGGCGGACTCGCCCTCGCGGATCTGGTTCATCGGGCTCTTCGGGCCGAAGCTGAAATAGTCGGGCCTGTAGAGGATCTCGCGCGCCTGGCCGTTCTCAATGGCGTGCATGCGCACGGACTTCTGGAAGTAGAGGCCGACCGGACGGAAGGTGATCGGGAAGGCCGAGGGGCCGTCCTTCCACAGGGCGTTCTCATGCTTGAACTTGACCTTGCCCTGCTCGTCGTAGTCGATCTTCCTGACCGCCTCCGGGTTGGGGCGCGCCGGCTCCTTGTAGGGCTGCCCCGCCATGTCTTCGGCCATCTTGATCAGCATGCCAAAGTCGAAGGGTTTGGCTTCACCAAATTTCAGTCCGGCGGCCTCGGCGGCGGCGCGGGCCTCGGCCCCGAACAGGCCCAGCAGCGGCAGGCTGCTCATGGCGGCGAGAAAGCTGCGGCGAGAGTGGTCTACGGACATGCAAGGCTCCAGTTCGGTGATCGGATCAATTCTTGTATGTTAACCCCGCCCGCCGGTTCGTGGGAGCCTGCGGGGGTTCGTGGCGCAAAAATGAAAGCGGGAGGCCTGGGCCTCCCTCAAGCAGACACGGATGCGCGATGACTTACAAAAGGAAGAGGGTCGCCAGTCCGAGGAAGGACATGAAACCCACCACGTCGGTCACGGTGGTCAGGATCACCGCGCCGGACAGCGCCGGGTCGATGCCCATGCGCTTGAGGGTCAACGGCACGAGGATGCCCGCGATGCCCGCCGCCAGCATGTTGATGACGAGCGCGGCGCCGATCACCGCGCCGATCATCGGGTTGCCGAACCAGAGGTAGGCGATCACCGCCACCACCAGCGCCCAGATCACCCCATTGATGGCGGCGATGCCCATTTCCTTGTTCAGCAGCCAGCGGCTGTTGGACTTGCCGATCTGCCCCAGCGCCAGCCCGCGGATGGTCAGGGTCAGGGTCTGGCTGCCGGCAATGCCGCCCATGCTGGCGACGATGGGCATCAGCACGGCGAGCGCGACGATCTTTTCCAGCGTGCCCTGGAACAGGCCAATGACCCAGGCGGCAAGAAATGCGGTGAGCAGGTTGATGCCCAGCCACACCGCGCGACGCCTGGCGCTGGGCAGCACCGGCGCGAACAGGTCCTCCTCCTCGTCCAGGCCGGCCATGTTCATCAGGGTGTGGTCGGCCTCCCCGCGGATGATGTCGACCACGTCGTCGATGGTGACGCGGCCCAGCAGGCGGCCGTCGTCGTCCACCACCGGCGCGGAGACCAGGTCGTGGGTCTCGAACAGGCTGGCGACATCGTGCGCGCTCATGGTGGCCGGGATGGTGTCCACCTCGGTGTCCATCACCTCGGCCACGGTCAGCTCCTGGTCGCGAGTCACCAGCCGGGCCAGCGGCAGGCGGCCGACAAACACGCCTTCGCGGTCGACCACCATCACCATGTCGGTGTTTTCCGGCACCGCATCGCCCTGGAAGCGCAGGTAGCGTTGCACCACCTCCAGCTCCACGTCGGCACGCACGCTGACCGTGTCGACGTGCATCAGGCGACCGGCGGTGTCCTCGTCGTAGGCGAGCATGGTCTCGACGCGCAGGCGCTGCTGGGCATCCATGGCCCGCAGCACGTCATCGCCGACATCCTCCGGCAGAAGCTCGATCAGTTCGGCCAGATCGGTCGAGTCCATGCCCTCGGTGGCGGCGACGATCTCCTCGGAGTCCATGTCCTCCAGCAGGCTGGCGCGGGCCTCGTCGTGCACATGCAGCAGCACCTCGCCGTCGTCATCGCGGCTGACGCGCGCCCATACCAGGGCGCGGTCGTCATGCGGCAGCGATTCGAGCAGGATGGCGATTTCCGCCGGCTCGAGTTCGGCCAGCAGGGCCTCGATGGTGGCGAAATCCTCGGCTTCGAGGGCCTGGTTGACGCGGCTCAGGCGGTCCGCGTGCAGCTCAATCTTATCGACCATGATGCGCCCTCAAAGACTGTGGTCGGCGGTGTCGTCGGCGCGCTCATCGCTGGCGATGGCCTGGATATGCACGGCATCCGCCCGGCGTCCTTCCATGCGCGTCACTTCAAACCGATATCCCTTGTAGTCGATCACGTCGCCCAGCTCCGGCAGGCGCCCGAGCAGGGACATGATCAGGCCGGACAGGGTGCTGGCGTTGGGCCCGGCATCCACGCTGATGTCGAGCGCGCGCTCAAGATCATGCAGCGGGGTCAGGCCATCGGCCTCCCAAACGCCATCCTCCACCGACTGGATGTGTGATTGTTGTTCGGTGATCTCATCGAGTTCGTCCGCGATCTCGCCGACGATCTCCTCGATCAGGTCCTCCATGGTGACCAGCCCGGCAAACGCGCCGTACTCGTTCAGCACCAGCGCCATGTGGGCGCGGCCGGCCTTCATCTGCTCGAACAGGCGGCCGATGGTGATCGTGTCCGGCACCATCAGGGTATTGCGGGTGAACTCGCGCAGGCGGGTCCAGGGGGCCGCCTGGCCCTCCAGCACGGCGGTGTAGATGTCCTTGATCAGCAGGATGCCGACCGGGTGGTCGTCGCCGCCCTCGATCACCGGGAAGCGGGAGTGCCCGGTCTCCTTCATGATGCGCACGTTCTCGTCGCTCGCATCATCGAGATCGAGCCGGTCCACCGCGCTGCGCGGCACCATGATGTCGCGCACGATACGCTGGTCGAAGGCGAACAGGTTTTGCAGCATGTCCGCCTGCTTGTGTTCGATCTGTCCATGCACACGCGAGGCGCCGATCATCTCGTGCAGCTCCTCGCCGCTGAAGATCTCCTCATGCCCCGCCTCGGCCACCTTCATGGCGCGCAGGATGCGGCGGCTGGCCCAGTTCAGCGCCATGGTCAGCGGCCAGGCCAGCAGGTAGAACGCGTGCAGCGGATAGGCCACCCACAGCGAGACCGGCTCCGGCTTGCGGATGGCGTAGGTCTTGGGCACCTGCTCGCCAATCACGATGTGCAGGGACGAGAAGATGATGAAGCCGATGACGAAGGACAGCGTGTGCAGCATCGCCTCGGACAGGCCCATGGCATGGAACAGCGGTTCCAGCAGGGCGGCGACCGCCGGCTCGCCGACCCAGCCCAGGCCCAGCGAGGCCATGGTGATGCCGAGCTGGCAGGCGGCCAGATAGGCCTCCAGGTTGCGCTTGATGCGCAGGGTCAGGCGCGCGGAAGGGCGCCCGGTCTCGGCGAGGGATTCGATGCGCATGCCGCGCACCTTGACCAGGGCGAACTCCGCCGCCACGAAGAATCCATTGGCGACCAGCAACAGGACGATGACCAGCAGGCTCAGGCCGGTGCTATCCATGGGGAACTCCTTGCGTGGATCGGCAAATGCATCTTGGAACAGGGTGTAGTCACCCGAAGGGCGGTTTGGAAGACTGCACGGTTATAAGTCTAAGTCGTTGAATATAACGGAATTTGCATGTCCCGGCAAAATAACCGGGCAAGAAACTAGGAAAAGCCTGTGCCGCATGACTCATTCATCGGCATGCTTCATCAGCGCATGAAAACGCGCCAGATGCACCCCCTGACGGCGGTTGCCCCACGTGCCCGGTTCGGCCTCGAACACACCCGCGCAGGCGGTGCCGCAACGCAGGCAATGGCCTTGTCCGTCCAGCCCCCACATGGTCAGCGCGTAACCGTCGCGGCCGATCAGCGTTGCGCCGCAATCCGGGCAATAGGTCGCCTGGCCGTCCGGGTCGTGGATATTGCCGGTGAAGACATAGTTCATGCCCGCCCGCATGGCGATCTCGCGCGCGCGCCTAAGCGTCGCGGGCGGCGTCGGCGGACGGTCGAGCATGCGGTAGTCGGGGTGGAAGGCGGAGAAGTGCCAGGGCACCTCCGGTCCCAGTTCACGCGCCATCCAGTCGGCCATCGCCGTCAGTTCCTCGTCCGAATCGTTCAGGCCGGGGATCAGCAGGGTCGTGATCTCCAGCCACACATCGGTTTCGTGCCTGATGTACTTGAGCGTGTCGAGCACGGGCTCAAGATGCGCGCCGGTGTGGCGCTTGTAGGTCTCCTCGTTGAAGGACTTCAGGTCCACGTTGGCCGCGTCCATCCAGGCGTAGAACTCGGCGCGCGGCTCCGGGCAGACGTAGCCCGCCGTCACCGCCACGTTCTTCACCCCGCGCGCGCGGCAGGCCTTGGCCACGTCGATGGCGTATTCGTGGAAGACCACCGGGTCGTTGTAGGTGTAGGCCACGCTGCGGCAGCCCATGCGCAGGGCAGCCTCGGCGATGGTCTCGGGGCTGGCCTGGTCGAGCAGCCGGTCGGTCTCGCGCGACTTGCTGATGTCCCAGTTCTGGCAATAGCCGCAGGCGAGGTTGCAGCCCGCCGTGCCGAAGGAGAGCACCGGCGTGCCGGGCAGGAAGTGGGCCAGCGGCTTCTTCTCGATCGGGTCGATGCAGAAACCGCTGGAGCGCCCGTAGGTGGTCAGGACGATCTGGTCCTCCACGCGCGCCCGCACGAAGCACAGCCCGCGCTGGCCCTCGTGCAGCTTGCAGTAGCGTGGGCACAGGTCGCACTGGATGCGGCCGTCGTCGAGCGCGTGCCAGTACTTGGTCGGCACCACGTCGGGATCGGCAAGGGATAGGTGTTCGGCTTCGCGGGTCATGGGGCGGCCAAGGCGGTGGAGGTACCCATGTAGATAGGCACGAACACGTTACAGTTCAAGGGTCTTTAAAAAACCGGGCCTGGGCACCACTTTTAAGGCATTGATCTACCCACGGTATTCCCATGCCTCATGTCCGTCCCGCCGCCGTCGCCGGTCGCTTCTACCCGGCCCAGCCCAGCGCGCTCTTGCACCAGCTCGATGATTTCATCGCGCCCGCTAGGGAAACGTCGAGCTGGCCCAAGGTGCTGATCGCCCCGCACGCCGGTTACATCTATTCGGGGCCGATTGCCGGCCAGGCCTATGCCCTGCTGCGGGCTGCGCGCGGCCAGATTTCCCGCGTCGTCCTGCTCGGCCCGGCGCATTTCGTCCGCCTGCGCGGCCTCGCCCTGCCGGAGGCCGAGGCCTTCGCCACGCCGCTGGGCACGGTGCCGGTCGACATGGACGCGGTGCGCGCCATCGCCGATCTGCCGCAGGTCATCCGGGCCGATGCGCCGCATGCGCCGGAGCACAGCCTGGAGGTACACCTGCCCTTCCTCCAGCACATGCTTGATGGGTTCAGCGTGGTGCCGCTGGTGGTGGGCGATGCCACCTATGAAGCGGTGGCCGAGGTGATCGAGCGCCTGTGGGGCGGGCCGGAGACCCTGATCGTCATCAGCACCGACCTGAGCCACGTCCTCGACTACGCCACCGCGCGAGCGCTGGACGCGCAGACCGCCGAGGCCATCGAGGCCCTGCAGCCGGAAGCCATCCGTTATGAACAGGCCTGCGGCCGCACCCCGCTGGGCGGGCTGTTGCAACTCGCCCGCCAGCGCGGCATGCGCATCGAACGGCTGGACCTGCGCAACTCGGGCGATACCGCCGGGCCAAGGGATCAGGTGGTCGGCTACGGCGCGTGGGCGCTGTACGAGGAGTCTCCGGCATGAGCACGCATCCGCTGATCGAGCTGGCCCGGCAATCGATTGCTCATGGGCTGGAACATGCCCGCGCCCTGCCGGTGCGGGTCAAGGATCACCCCGCCGAATGGCAGGCCGAACGCGCCTGCTTCGTCACCCTCAACAAGCATGGCAACCTGCGTGGCTGCATCGGCAACCTGCAGGCCATTCAGCCGCTGGTGCGGGACGTGGCCGAAAACGCCTGGAACGCCGCCTTCCGCGACCCGCGCTTCCCGGCGCTGCATCATGCGGAATTCGAGGCGCTGGAGATCCACATCGCCATCCTCGGCGTGCCCGAGGACATGGCGGTGCGTTCAGAGACCGAGCTGCTGGAGGCCCTGCGCCCCGGCGAGGACGGCCTGATCATCGAGGCCATGGGCCGCCGCGCCACCTTCCTGCCCTCGGTCTGGTCGCAACTGCCCGAGCCGGCGGACTTCCTCATGCACCTGCGCCACAAGGCCGGCCTGCCCACGCGCGGCTGGCCGGAAGGCATGCGGGCGTGGCGCTATGGGGTGGAGGAGATCGGGTAAATAGAGGGGTCCTTGAAAAACCGTCATCGCGAGCCGCAAAGCGGCGTGGCGATCCATGGGCCGCGGATTCTCCAAGCACTCCGGATTGCTTCGCCACGCTAACAACATTGCAGGAGCAATGTTGCAACACCTTGGCGTTGGCCGAAGGCCAGAAGCCATGGAAGGCTTCTGCCGCAATGACTGCTCAGCAACTCGTTAATGGGCTTTCCCCACAAACGCTT
>SDAY01000060.1 GCA_006212015.1 Halothiobacillaceae bacterium | reverse complement strand
AAGGCACAGGCCTCGCGATGACGTTGACTTGGCGTTGGACCGCGAAGGGGGGCGGACAGGATGGCCCGGCATCCGCGATGACGGATTCATGCAGGGCGTCCCGGGGGGAAGGAATCCGCCGATCAGTTCGCAGCGGGGGTGACGCGCAGCAGGCCTCGCGCCCGCTCCAGGTTCTCGGCGGCGCGCACATGGTAGGTCGGGCTGACCTTCAGGGCCTTCTCGAACAAGCGGATGGCGCTGGGCAGGTCGTTGCGCTGCATGGCGATATAGCCGATGTCGTTGTGGGCGCTGGCGACCTCGCCGTCGGTCTCGGCGGGCAAGAGCTTCAGCGCCTCCTCGTAGCGCCCCTGCCAGGCCACGGCCATCGCAAGATTGCCCTGAAGACGCGCGTCGGTCGGCGCATAGCGCACGCCCTCGCGCAGCACGCGCTCGGCCTCATCGAAGCGGCGCGAAAGGATGAGGGAATAGCCCAGATTGTTCAGCAGGCCGGGATGGGCAGGCATGATGCCCAGCGCCTTGCGGTAGGCCGCCTCGGCAGCCGCGCCATCCCGGGCCAGGTCGGCGACCAGCCCCAACCCCTGCCAGGCACGCCAGCGGGTCGGGTCGGTGGACACGGCCTGCTCGAGATCCACCTTCGCGGCGGCAGGATTCCGCAGGCGGATCAGGCACAGCCCCCGCCCTTCAAGGGCATCGACATGCCGCTCGTCGCGCTTGATGAGGCGCGAGTAGAGCGGCTCGGCCAGGCCCCAGCGCCGCATGCCGGACTCCACCGTTGCAAGCCCCAGCATGGCCTCGGCATGCTCGGGCTCGACGGCAAGAACTTCGCGGTAACGGCGCGCGGCCTCCTCCATGCGTCCATCGCGCATGGCCGTACCGGCCTCGCGCAACCGGTCGGGGATGGTCAGGGACTGCTCCGACGAGGACGGACGATCATCCACCGAAGAAGGCAACGAGGCGCAACCGCTGACCAGCAGTGTGGCCACCATGCCCAGCAGCCCTGCCGCCAGGTGTCTCGGCATCAAAGCCAGGGCCATGTCAGCACCCCGTTCATTCCGCAGCCTGAGCTTTCAGCGCCCCCTCATGGGGCAGGACATCACGACCGAGGATGACCTTGACGTCGGTGCGCCCCGGACCCTCAGCCACTTCGTTGAACTCCGCATCAACCTGCAGGCGCTCGGCGAGACGCTGTGCCAAGGCACGCGCCTCCGGGCGGTGAATGATCAGGGTCTTGGCGTAGGTGAACCGGTCTGCGTTGGTGATGTGCGGGACGCGCTCGCCGAATTTCCCACGCATGACGCCACGCACCAAGGCCGCCATGCCGGTTCGCCCATTGCCGTTGGAGATCTCCAAGGTCATCGGCGGACCATTCTCGGCTTGGGCAGGGACGCTGGCGACTGTTGGCATCATCGGCGCCGGGGCAGCCGCCTCAGCCTTCTCCTGCATGGGCGGAACCTTGGGTGCGGGGCTTTCGACCGGCCGCACTGCCATGGGAGCGGGCGCGGCCCATGGGCTGGATTCGGGCTGCGCCAACTGTTCCTTCAGCAGGACCTGATTGGCCTGGGCATGGGTGTTGTCCGGCTGCACCTGCAGGGCCTGATCGAAATAGCGCGCGGCCTTCGCCCGGTCGCCCTGCAGCAGGAGCGAGTAGCCGATGTTGTTGAGGGTCTGCGCGGACCGTGGCGCGATATCGAGGGCCTGATGATAGTACTGCATGGCCACGTCGAACCGGCCGAGGCGGTCGTAGCAGGCCGCGATGCCGTTCAGCACCTTGACCGAATGTGGATGACGCGCAAGCTCCTTATGGAAGGCGTCGAGCGCCAGACCATAGCGCGCCTGGGCGAAATGGGCGACCCCAGCCTCATAGGCCGAACCCATGGCCTCGGCCTCCCCCTGCACCCGATACACGGGGCGAACCTCGGTCTGCATGACGGGCTCGCCCGCGCACCCGGCCAGCAAGGTGCCGGTCACGACGCCGATGGCTACCATCACGGCCTTGTTTGAATGTCGAGCGTTCATACTGCCTCCTTCCCGGGTTAAAGAGGTTCTCCCCCTAACCAGCGGTGATAAAACCCTTGTAGATACTCACGGCCGCCGGGCCAAGCACGACGAGAAAGAGTGAAGGAAAGATAAAGAGCATAATGGGGAAGATCAGCTTCACGGGTAGTTTGGCGGCCTTTTCACGCGCCCGGTCGATACGCTTGGACCGCATCTCGGTCGCATGGACGCGCAACGCGGCGGCGACACTGGTGCCAAAGTGCTCGGCCTGGATCAGCAGGGTCACAAGCGCCTGAACCTCCTCGATCCCGGTGCGCAGGGTGAGGGAGCGCAAGGCATCCTCCCGACTCTTGCCCGCACGCAGCTCAAGACTGACCAACTGAAGCTCAATGGCCAGTTCGGGATGGGCGATGGCAATCTCCTCCCCCACGCGCTGAATGGCCGCATCCAGCCCAAGGCCCGCTTCCACGCAGACCACCAGCATATCCATGGCATCCGGGAAGCCCTCGGAAAATCCCAGTTGGCGTTGCGCCTTGCGCCTTGCGACCATGAAATCCGGCAAATAAAACCCCACCAGCGCAGCAGCCGCCAGTACAAGGATCAGCGTACTTCGCTCCACGGCTCCCAGATACCCAAGAACCAGCACAGGGACCAGGGAAAGCAGGGGCAGGAGCAGGACCAGAAGAAGCTTTGAGCCAAAGTAATAGGTCAAGGCGTTTGGATGACGCAAGCCAGCCTGCATCAAACGAGTGCGCATTTCCGAGCGCTTCCAGTTTTCGGCAGGAACCGCCAGTTTCATGGCAGGCTCCAGCCACCTCACATGGAAGGCCCCCTCCGCATGAGGCTCTCGATTGGCATCTGCAGCCTCGGCCCCCGTGCGAGCGATGCCTTCAAGGCGCCGGTCGGCCGGGGACGTGCGACCTGCCAAGGCCATCAGCACCCCGATGACCAGCAAGACCGTCGCCAGGAAAGAAAAGGCAAGGATCGTGATTTCCATGCCACCCTCGGGAAGGGCCCGTAACAGTGCAAGGATGTCATTCATGGTCATGCCCTCCCTATACGCGGAAATTGATCATGCGGCGTACCACAAGGTAGCCGATAAGCATGAGCAGGAGCTGAGCGCCGATCACCACGCGCCCGCCGGGCTCGGCAAACAGCACCAGCAGATACGTTGGATTCATGATGCTCAATGCACCCGCCACGAAAAACGGCAGCCCGATCAGCACATGGGCAGACAACTTCATCTCTGCCGCCTGAATGTTGATCTCACGGAAGGTACGGGCACGGGAGCGCATGACCTCGGCAATGCGATTGAGCACATCGGCCAGGTTGCCGCCCGTCTGGCGCTGGATGATGACCGCCGTGATGAAGTAGTGGATTTCCTCGCTGCCTGTGCGCTCGCCAAGATTGCGCAAGGCATCGTCCATCGGCAGGCCGTAGTTCATCTCGTCGAAGGTGATGCTGAATTCCTTGCCGATCGGATCGGGCATCTCTTCGGAGACCGCCTTGAGCGAGGCCGAAAACGGATTGCCTGCCCGCAGGCTACGGGCTATGAAATCGAGTGTATCCGGAAGCTGCTCGGTCAGCTTTTCCCGACGCTTGCGCTGACGGTTCGTCACATAAAGATGCGGCAGAAGAAAACCCGCCACCAACCCTGCCAGCGCAGCCAAGATGGCCGGCAGATGAAGAAGCGCCAGCGCCGCCGCGAAGAAGGCCAGCGACAACAACACCTGTATGCCGATATAACGGGTGACGGTCAGATCCAGGCCGGACTGCTCCAGCATGCGATCCACCGCATGCACACGGGGCACGATCACCAGCAGGCGGTTGAGTGCCGGGGCATCACTGAGTTCGTGCCCCTTGAGGATATGCCTGGCCACATCCTTGCCATGCGCACCGCCCGCCGAAAGATGCCGCAGGCGACGCTGCACGCGCGCCGCGCCCTCTTCATGCACGCTGCGCGTCAGCAGATAAAGCCCCTCGACCAGAATGACCACGGCCAGAAAGGCGAGGATGGATACGAGAATGACGAGTGAGCTGTCCATAGCGCCCCCTTATTGATAGACGCGGTCGGGATCGAACAGGGTGTCATCCACCACGATCCCGCGCTCACGGAAGCGCTTGAGCATGATGGGGCGAATGCCCGTCGCGCGGAACTCACCCATCACGCGGCCATGCTCATCCACCGTTTTCTGGTTGAAGCGGAAGATCTCCTGCATGTTCACCACGGACTCCTCCATGCCCGTGATCTCGGAGATGCTGACAATGACGCGCCGGCCGTCCATCAGGCGCTCCACGTCGATCAGCAGGTTGAGCGCTGAGGCGATCTGCTGCCGCACCACCAGCGGCGGAATCGGGGTGCCACTCATGCCGACCATGTGCTCAAGACGCGTAAGCGCATCACGCGAGCTGTTGGCGTGAATGGTGGTCAGCGAGCCATCGTGGCCGGTGTTCATGGCCTGCAGCATGTCCAGCGCCTCGCCACCGCGCACCTCGCCAACGATGATGCGGTCGGGGCGCATGCGTAGCGCGTTGCGCACCAGATCGCGCTGGGTGATCTCGCCCTTGCCCTCGATGTTCGGCGGACGGGTTTCCAGTCGAACCACGTGCGGTTGCTGGAGTTGCAGCTCCGCGGAGTCCTCGATCGTGACGACGCGCTCGTTTTCGGGAATGAAGCCGGAGAGCGCATTCAGCAAGGTCGTCTTGCCGGAGCCGGTACCCCCGGAGATCAGGATGTTGACCCGCGCCTTGATCGCCGCGCTGATGAAGTCCCCCATCCCCGGCGTCAGCGACTTGAAGCCGACCAGATCCTTCATGATGTAGGGGTCGACGCTGAACTTGCGGATCGAGAGAATCGGTCCATCGACCGCAGCGGGCGGAATGATGGCGTTCACACGCGAACCATCCGCAAGACGGGCATCCACCATGGGCGATGATTCATCGATGCGGCGGCCGATGCCGCTGGCGATCTTGTCGATGATGCGCAACAGGTGATCGTTGCTCTGGAAGATCACGTTGGTCTTTTCAAGCTTGCCGCGACGTTCGACATAGACCTGCTTGTAGGTGTTCACCAGGATGTCGGACACGGAGGGGTCGGCCAGAAGCGGCTCCAGCGGCCCCAGCCCCAGCACCTCATCCTGAATTTCAGAAACCAGGCGCGTCCGTTCGGACGCATTGAGCGGAATGGATTCCTCGTCCAGCAGATCACGAACGATGTCGCCGATCTGCGCACGCACCACACCTGCCTCAAGCTGGTCGATGATCTTGAGATTGAGCCGATCAAGCAGGCGTCGATGGATGCGCCCCTTGATCTCCTGCATCTGCGGGCTGGTGTCGGCGGTTTTGATGGAAGCTGGACGGGTGCTCTCGGGCAGAATGGCCATGGTGTTTCCCTCGATCCTTGCCGTTATCAAATGTTGAAGAAGCGCTTGAGCAGGCCGGGCGCCTTGCGTTCCCGCCCGTCGCAGAGCGCGGCGAGATGCTCGGCAAGCGCCACCACGTCCTTCGTCAGATCCGATCGTTCGGAAGCCTTGCTCAAAGGCATGCCAAGATCCTGCGAACGCACCGCAAGATCAAAATCACTGCGGACCTTGTGCACGCGATCGCACTTCAGGGTTTCCCTGAGGCGGTCGAGGCTGACACTGGCCGATTCCACCGTCTCACGATTGTTCACCACCTCGACGCGCTCGGTCGTCATGCCAAGCCGAGGCAGAACGTCCAGGATCATGCGGGCATCCCGCAGTGTTGCCAGCGTGTTCTGCACCACCAACATCAGCGGGCTGGACAGACGAGCCACGGCCAAGGTCCAAGGCATATACACACGGGGCAAGTCGACAATCACGATATCCATGCCGGAGGCCAGGGACTGGAGCATATCGACCATCGCCTCGGGCGATGCATCGAGGGACGTCGACGTATCGGCTGGCGAGGCCAGTACATGGAGGCCGCTCTCGTGCGGTGTGAGCAGGGCCTTCACGAACATGGGGTCGATACGGTCAGGGTTGGCCAGGGCATCCAACACGGTGCCGCGTGGTTTCAGATCAAGGTAATGCGCAACCACGCCGAACTGCAGGTCCAGATCGACCAGGGCCACCTTGAGGTCAAAACGGGAGGCCAGCTCGTAAGCCACATTCACCGCCAGGGTGGAGCCGCCGCTGCCACCCTTGGCATTGAGGAAGGACACGATGCGACCATGTGCCCCACCCTGCCCCGCCAGTCGGGCCCGCTTTTCCGCAAGAATGCGTGAGATGTCGATCACCAGTTCCTGGGTCTGGATCGGCTGGGGCAGGACATCACGCACGCCCGCCCTCATCAGCCTGCGAATCACCTTGATGTCGCTATCCTTGGAGGTGACGAACACCGTGACCTGCTCCCCATGTTCGCCGAGAATGCGCTCGATCTCGGCAATGTCTTCCTCGCGATGGCCGTTGATCTCGAGGATCACCACATCCGGCAGCTCGGTGACACCGATGCTGGACAGACTCGCGCCCTCCTCACCGAGCATGCGCAGATCGAATACCACGCCCTCGATGCGCCCCAGCGAGGCGGTCAGCTGGTGAGCGGTGGGTTCCTGAATCACCAGTGCGACTACGTTCAGGTCCGTCATGCTTGTATCTCCTGGGCGGTTCCACAACATGCCGCGCAATCCGGCATGTTTTATCACTTACCTATGTCTTAGCAGAAGAAAACACGTCTCGCGCGACCGAGCGCGCTCAACCATGCAAGTCCTCGCCCGTGCGTGTGGTTGCGAAAGGAGGGATATGGATCGTCTTTGGAAAAGACGAGTTGCCAAGAACCAGCAGATCCAGGAGGCCATCGAGCACGATGAAGTTGAACTCGACCGAATCCGCCTTGATGCCCACGGTGACCGAAGGAATGATCCAGTTCTCGGGCTTGAGCTCATGCCCCGTCCCTGACCACGCATAGGTCACATCAATATCATCGGCCTCGATGCGCGGCATGATGTTCTGCATGGCCTCGACAAGGCCGTCTGTCGGCGAACAGCTGACCGAATCCCCCTCTTTTTTCAGCACGGAAAGATCGCATTTTTTAATATCGGGACTATGCACGATGGCATATCGCGCGCCCGCACGGGTGGCCTCCACCGTGCGGGACCAGTCGAAAAAGGCCATGGCGAACTCGATGATGCCGAGCACCATGACCAGGAAAAGCGAGATGACGATAGCCATCTCCACCATCGCGGCCCCGCGCATGGCGCGCCGGCCGGTCTTGCGTATTGACCTATTCACCGATGTATTGCTCCTCTGACTTGGCGTGTATGCGCACCTGGGTGAGATCAAAGGTAACGTTGATGATCGGGAGGGTCAGCGGACCGAGAATGGGGTTGAAGCCTGTGTCCGCGCTCACCCGGACGAGGCATTCCTCATCTCCACTCACCGCTAGCCCCTGATCAAGCCCAAAGCTCACATCCGCGGCGACCAGGCCGGGCAACACGGGCTGGGCCGTATCGAGCACAAGCTGTTCGGCATCGCCCAACCTTGCGCTCCATGTGGCCGGATAGGTCCCGGTGGCTTTAACCACACAGGTCGACCGGTCAATGATGTCACCTTCGGCATTGAAACGCGCCATGTAACGCGCCCCCACCTCCACCGCCTTGGTCAGGGTGTTCTTCTGGTACAGGGCGCGACCAAGCTCCGTGATCCCGAGGACCATAAGCAGAAGCAGCGGGAAGATGATGGTGAACTCAATCAGCACCGCGCCCCGCGAATGTTTTGGCTTATTCATAGAGCTGGATCACCTTGTGGAGGATGTCGGGGTCGGTTTCGACCGTGGCCATCCCAAGAAACTCGGCCGCATAGTCAAAGGCGCTGTTACCCTGCAAGGCCCGCTCAAGCAGGAAGAACTTCGCCACCTCCTTGGCATCGACCTCCTTGTTCCCCTTCACCCCCTGAGCCGTGCAGTTGAGCACCGCGACATAAAGAATGCGTCGCTTCGAGTTCAACTCATCGCCAGAAGACCACCCCGGATAGCCATGCTTGACCGGCGGCTGCAGGGGAATTGGGCTGTTATTGTCCGGGTCAATGTCATTCCCCTGATCCGTCAGGGGTGCTGGCACCGGGTAGTTGTTTGGCCGGACGCATGCGCCAGTGTCCGAGCAGGTCATTGGTGTGGGACCGGTCAGGCTGGCGCATCCCGGTTCAATACTTGTGCTGCATGGCATCCAGCCTGCTGTCATCTCCCAGTCGTAGACTTCCGCACGCATGACGACGCCATCCCCGTCCGCATCCAGATTGCCGCCATTCGTCAGGTCCCCCGGGGCCGAGGTCGCGAGATTGAGCTGGGGGTGATTGACACCCCATTGATGGTATGCAGTCCAGTACGTCGACATATCCCACACACCATCACCAAACCGCGGGTCCACACCACCACACGCCCCCGGAGGCATGCATGTGTCTTCCGGGTACACCATGATATTCGGCGCGGGGGGGGCGTTATATCCATGCCCTGTAATGTCAAAACGGGTGTTCATGGCCCAGTTGGGATGACCCTCGATCTCGCCCGGCTGGGTCTTGACGAGCATGGTCGTGCATTCCTGATCCTCGGGAGTTTCTATCCCTTCACCCAGGTTCTTGGCCCCCCCCTGAAATTCGCCATCCTCCATGGGCTGGAGAAAACCGAAGTTGCCCGGCGCCCAGGAACCATCCCCCTGGAGGCGCACCTCGTCCCCGATTTTTATACCCCCCTCCAGCAAGGCCTGTGCAAGCGTCTTGCCCGCCGCCTCGAAGGGGTTGCACAGCATCATGGGCGGATATTCGCAGATGTATTGGGCCTTCGCCCCCGCAACCGCGCTGGCGGCCGTCGATGCATCATCCGCCGCATTCACCCCGAAAACTCTCAGCACGGGAAGGAAGAACAGATCGACCACATAGCTTCCGCTGCTGGTGCTTGTTTCCGGATTCAGGCGCACCTTGATATAGAAAGAGTCGGCATCCCCTGTGGCCAGGCACTTGTTGGCATCATCGGCGGCGATGCAACCGGCGGGTTTCGACGGTTCATCAAACTCGCTGCCGATGTGGTTGTAAAAGACAAATGCGCTGTCAGCCGTATTCATGGAGGAATCATCCAGATTCGCCAATAGCTCGTGCACCTGGGACTGATTCGTCAGGTGCTGCAGGCGTCCCTTGGCGGCGGCCATGGCCCTTGTTTGGGCGCCCGCCTTTCCATCCAGCTCGACCGCCGCCGCCAAGGCCGCAGCGTCCGCCGCGTTCTGCATCTCGGTCTTGAGCACGAAGAGACGACCGAGATCCAGGACCAGCGCGGCGATACCGACCAGGGTCACGATACCCACCGCCATCATGGGCAGGATGGCGCCTCTGTCACGTTGTTTGATCGGTGGAATCATGACCGTCTCCTGTTCTCTCTGCCCCGCGAGGGGCGTTGAATGTGGCCTTATTGACTCAAGTCAGTCACAAGGCGAGAGGCATCCGCCTTGCCCGTGTCCTTGCGGTAGGCCTTGATGATGTTCTCGGTCCGCTCGCCATCGCGGGTGGCCACCGGGACATCCTCATGGCCCGCCATCGGGTTGATGGTCTGCATGGCGGTGTTGGCCTTGAGGGCATCGCCGTGTTCGGAGCGAAGGCTCTGTTGATTCCCCGCGCACCCCGCCAGCCCGGCAAGGGCCAGCGGCATGACGAGTGCAATCAATGTGTTGGTCTTGCGCATGATCATGTCCCCTTAGAGTTGATGTCCGTATTTGCCGTCCACGCCGCCGCCTTGCGTGGCGGGTGTGGATGCCTTCGCTTCCGGCGCGGTTTCATCCTTCGCCTTCGGAGGCTCACGCTCGCCTTCAAGCCGCCCCATGAAGAACTGATCGAAATCACTCGGCGGGATGAAGTTGTCTGTCGGAGACTTGAGCTGCCCTGCTGGCATGGGCTTGACGAGGCGCGGGGTGACGATGATCACAAGCTCCGATTCCTCACGCTGGTAGTCCGTGCTGCGGAAGAGCGCGCCCAGCACAGGGAGCGTGCCAAGCCCCGGCAGCTGGTTGATGGCATTGTTCATGTTGTTCTGCAGCAGGCCGGCGATGGCAAAGCTCTGCCCATCCGCCACCTCGACCGTGGTTGCCGTACGACGCGTAGCGACGCCGGGAACCGCGGTGCCGCCGATGGATGTTCCTCGCGAATAATCCAGACTGGACACCTCGGCCCCGAGCTTGAGGTTGATCTTGTGGCTGTTCAGCACGGTCGGGGTGAACTTCAGGCCGACGCCGAATTCCTTGAATTCGATGCCGAACTGCCCCAAGCCAGTGGGTACCGGATAGGGGAACTCGCCACCCACGAGGAAGTTGGCCTCCTGCCCGGACAGCGAGACAAGGTTGGGTTCGGCCAGAACCTTGGCCAATCCCTTCTCTTCGAGGGCGGTCAACTGCAGGTTGAGCCCCTTGTAGAGGATGCCGAAGGTGCCGAAGGCCTGGGGCAAGGCCCCGCCCATGAGCAGGTCAAGCGCGCCATCGCTGCCGTTGGTGGACAGACCCGCGTTGGGCGTACCCGCAAGACCGGGGGCCGTGGCGGCATAGTTGTTGAACTGAAGATCGCCCTTAAGATCGGTGCGCGGCACGGGCAGCTTGCCCATGTTGTTCATGGAGCTCACGCCCAGGCCCTTCATGGAGCTGCGCGACACCTCGGCGATGCGCGCCTCCAGCATCACCTGCTGGCCACCGCCGACCTGGAGGAGATTCAGCACCTTGTCCTTGGCGAGGGTGGTCTTGACTGCCGCAGACCCGCCCCCGCTTGCCCCCTGAGCACCTTGCGGCGTCT
>SDAY01000204.1 GCA_006212015.1 Halothiobacillaceae bacterium | reverse complement strand
TAGGTGAGCTCGGCGCCCGCGCCGGCGGTACCGGCGACCAGGCCGACGGCGATGTCGCCCGCGAGGGCCGAGGTGGTGGATGCCGCGAACAGGGTGGCGGCGAGTAGGGTGTGTTTGCGCATCGTGCGTTCTTCCATAAGGGGTGTGGTGACTAATCCGAATGCCCGGGCATCCATGTGACTTAGAATGGCCCGCCGCCATTCTTAGTCCGAGCGTCCTTTCATGCAAGCCGACACCGACCAAGCGTTGTATTCGCGCCTCACCGCACTGCGCCGCGAGATCGCCCGGCACGACCACGCCTATTACCTGCTGAACGCGCCGCTGATCCCGGATGCCGAATACGACCGGCTGATGCGCGAGCTGCTGGACATCGAGGCCGGGCATCCCGAGTGGGTGGCGCCGGACTCGCCCAGCCAGCGCGTGGGTGGGGCGCCGCTGGCGGGCTTTGCCGAGGTGCGCCACGCGGTGCCCATGCTCTCGCTCGACAACGCCATGGACGAGGCCGAGCTGGCGGACTTCGACCGCCGCGCGCGCGAGCGGCTGGGCAAGGAGGCCATCGACTACAACGCCGAGCCCAAGATCGACGGCCTGGCCATCAGCCTGCGCTACGAGGACGGCCTGCTGGTGCGCGCCGCCACCCGCGGCGATGGCGAGCGCGGCGAGGACGTGACCGCCAACGCGCGCACCGTGCATGCCATCCCGCTGCGGCTGATGGGCGAGGGCTGGCCGAAGGTGCTGGAGGTGCGCGGCGAGGTCTACATGCCGCGCTCGGGCCTGGCCGCGCTCAACGCCCGGCTGGAGAAGGCGGGGGAGAAGGCGCTCGATCGCGATGCGAGCCCGAAGGGCGCCGGCCAGGGAAGGACGGCGTTCGCCAACCCGCGCAACGCCGCCGCCGGCAGCCTGCGCCAGCTCGATTCCCGCATCACAGCCACCCGCCCGCTGAGCTTCTTCGCCTATGGCTGGGGCGAGGTCGCCTGGATGGAGGCCGAAGGCCGGAATCCGGGTGGGGAAACAGATACTCAAGCCGGACAGCTCCCGGATTCCGCTGCGCTGCATCCGGGCTACAAGACCATGCCCGAACGGCACAGCGCCATGCTGGCGCAACTCCGCGACTGGGGCCTGCCGGTCAATCCGCTCAACGCGCTCGTGCAGGGCGCGGCGGGGGCGCATGACTATGCCGCCAGGATCCTCGCCCTGCGCGACGCGCTGGACTACGACATCGACGGCGCGGTGTTCAAGGTGGACCGGCTGGCCGACCAGCAGGCGCTCGGCTTCGTCGCCCGCGCGCCGCGCTGGGCGGTGGCCTTCAAGTTCCCGCCCGAGGAGGAGCTGACCGAGCTGCTGGGCGTGGACTGGCAGGTCGGTCGCACCGGCGCGCTCACCCCGGTCGCGCGCCTTGCGCCCGTGCATGTCGGCGGCGTGGTGGTCAGCAACGCCACCCTGCACAACATGGATCAGATCCGTCAGAAGGACGTGCGCATCGGCGACACCGTGATCGTGCGCCGCGCGGGCGACGTGATCCCGGAGATCGTCGGCAGCGTCGCCGAGCGCCGCCCGAAGGACGCGCGCGAGATCCTCGCCCCGACCGCCTGCCCGGTGTGCGGCTCGCATGTCGAGCAGGTCGAGGGCGAGGCGGTGGCCCGCTGCACCGGCGGCCTCTACTGCCCGGCCCAGCGGCGCGAGGCGATCCGCCATTTCGCCGCGCGCCGCGCCATGGACATCGACGGGCTGGGCGAGAAGATCATCGCCCAGCTCGACGAGGCGGGGCGGGTCAAGCGGCTGGACGACCTCTACCGGCTCAAGCTGGATGACCTGGCCGCGCTGGACCGCATGGCGGAGAAATCCGCCCGGAACCTGCTCGACGCGCTGGAAAAATCGAAACACACCACCCTGGCGCGCTTCCTCTACGCGCTGGGCATCCGCGAGGTGGGCGAGGCTACCGCGCAGGCCCTGGCGCGCCACTTCGGCGGACTGGAGCCGCTGCTGAAGGCGGACATCGACAACCTGATGCAGGTGGCGGACGTCGGCCCGGTGGTCGCCGCGCACATCAACGGCTTCTTCGCCGAGCCGCACAATCGCGAGGTGATCGACGGCCTGCTCGCCGCCGGCATCCACTGGGACGCGCCCGCCGAGCCCGTCGGCGCCCAGCCGCTGGCCGGCAAGACCTATGTCATCACCGGCACCCTGCGGGACATGACCCGCGACGAGGCCCGGGTCGCGCTGGAGGCGCTGGGCGCCAAGGTGACCGACAGCGTGTCCAAGAAGACCACCGCCGTGATCGCGGGCGAGGCAGCGGGCAGCAAGCTGGCGAAGGCTACGATGCTGGGCATTCCCGTGCTGGACGATGCCGGGCTGGCGGACTTGCTCGGGGGCGACTGAGGGGCTGCGAATCCATCGACCGCGCGTCCCGATCGCCGCTCCGATAAGGTGATGCGGGCGAGAAGGGGACATGCATGGCGGCCCGCCCCGCGTAGGAGCGGCGCCCTCGCCCCGCGTAGGCGCGGCGCCCCCGCCGCGTGTAGGAGCGGCGCCCTCGCCGCGATGACGGTCGCGCAGCCCTTCGGCCCGGGGGCGGGCCTCCTACAGAATGCATGGCGGCCCGCCCCGCGTAGG
>SDAY01000203.1 GCA_006212015.1 Halothiobacillaceae bacterium | reverse complement strand
TGGGTCGGCCTGTGGATCACGCTGGCGGTCGTGCCGCTGGAGTGGCCCTGGATTCTTGCCGGCTTCCTGCTGTTCCGCGTCTTCGACATCCTCAAGCCCTGGCCGGTCGGCTGGCTGGACCGTCGCCTTCACGGCGGCCTGGGCATCATGCTCGACGACATCGCCGCAGGTGGGATGGCGGCCGTGCTGCTTTACCTGGCGCGCTGGTTGTTCTGACGCCTTGCTTGATGTTGTAAGCGATAACCCCGCCGGGGATTCACTGGCGCTGCAAGGCGTTTACCCAGTCGCCCTTGGTCATCGGGGCTCGACCATGCTCCAGCGCGGCTTCAAGCGCATGCTGCCAGAAGCGCAGCACACGCGGGTGTGCGGCATCCACGGGATGCAGGCCGAGGCGCAGGAGCGGGTAGCGCAGGGGGTGATCCAGCACATGCTTCAGCAGGCGGCTGTTCCATGCCAGCGAGGCCTGCCTGCGCCAGGCCGAGCGCACGCTGAATACCAGGCTTGGCGCGGCCAGCCGGGCCATGTCCGGCAGAAGAATGATCTCTTTGCGGCTCGAGGTGTAGCTGAACGGCGCTTCGCGCAAGGCCGCCCAGGCGCCAGGGCCCAGCAACCAGGCCGGGGCGACGAAGCCGCGGGGAGACCAGCCAAGCGCCTCCAGCCGCGCCCGCCCCTGGCGCAGGCGGCGCTGGGCCTCGGCTTGATCCGGCGCCAGAAACTCGCCCTCGCTGGCGGTATAGACACGCCGGGTCAGCCATTCGCGCGGGCCGCGCGGCGGCGGGCCATCGTCCCAGTGATGCAGGCCGTGCAAGGCCACTTCGTCGCCCCGCGCCACCCGCTGGCGGATCGCCTGGATGATGTCCGGCGCCATCTCGACCGGCGCGCGGTGGAGATGATCCGGCACCACCAGCAGGGTGACCGGCACCCGCGCCACGTGGTCGATGGCATTCAGCAGGGTTTCGCAGGCGGGCCAGGTGGATGGCGCCACATCGTGCAGCACAACGCTGACGGCGAGCGGCTCGTGTGGCTTTGTGGCCATCAGGCGGTCCTCATGACTTGGGCCCTGGCATGGGTGGCTCGGCATCGCGATTCGGTCGCCAGCCGTCGATCAGGGCCTGATAAAGGCGGCGCTGGTGCGCAAACACCGCCTCCCAACGAAACTTGTTCTCCACCAGGGCGCGCCCCGCGTGGCCCATCCCCTGCCAATCCTTCTGAAACAGCGTGCGCACGGCCTCGGCAAGGCTGGCCGAGTCGCGCGGCGTGGCCAGCACACCGCATTCCGGCGGGATGAGTTCCGGCAAGGCGCCGCCGCGCACGCCGACGACCGGCAGTCCACTGGCCATGGCTTCCAGCACGATCAGGCCGAAGGTTTCCTGGTCGCCCGCATGAATCAGGGCGTCGGCGGAGGCAAGCTGTCCGGCGAGGTGCCGACCATCGCAAAACCTGTGGTAGACGCTGACATTGTCCATGCGAATCGAAGGCATGCCGGGCCCGATCAACAGCAGATGGTAGGCCGGCCCCAGCAGGCGCATGGCTTCGAGCAGCACATCGATGTTCTTTTCGCGCGCGTAGCGGCCGGCAAAAATCAGCAGATGCGTGCCCGAATTCAGGCCCAGCTGCTGGCGAACGGCGGGGTCGCGAAATTCAGGCGAGAAACGGGAGGCATCCACCCCCAGCGGCTGCCAGATCACATTGCTCAGTCCCATCTCGCGCAGGCGATCGGCCAGCCCCTGGCTTGGCGCCTGCACGGCATCGAAGCCGCTGTACAGCTTGTGCAGATAGCTGCGTGCCCGCATCCCGGCCCATCCGCCCAGGCGCCGCTCGACCAGCCGGGGCAAATCGGAATGAACGAAGGCCGTGACAGGAATGCCCAGCCGCCGTGCGGCGGTCAGGGCCGCGCCGGCCAGAAAATAGGGATCGCCCGCTTCGATGATGTCCGGGCGCACCTCCATCATCGCGTTGATCCATGCCTTGCGGCGCATGGGGAAGCGGTAACCCTGGCCGAACGGCAAGGGCGGCGCGCGCAGGGTCAGGTGATCGCCATGTCGGACGGAGCGCCATGCGGGACTCAGAAGGGTGTGCCGATCCCCCTGGTCGCAATACCAGCGGCGCTTGGCGCGCAGATAACGGCGTACGCCGCCGCCATGCGCGGTATAGAACATGGTGATGTCACATATATGCATCGGATGAGACTATGGAGACTTTGTGACAGTTTGGTTGTGGCGCAACAAGAGATCAATGCCGACCCGCTGGGACGTGGATGATGGATGAGGCGTTTCGGTATCAAGTGGCCGTCTTCTCCGCTGCGATATAAGTATGTTTGGTGTCGTCTAAAGTCTTTACAGGGCCTGCCCGGACGAACGATCCCGTTCACGTTCTTCGGGGCCGGTACGGTTATTCAAGGGAGAACATCATGTCTCGTTCGCACGCATTCCTGTTTGCGCTGATGCTGGGCGTGGCTTCCCGGTCCTTCGCGGAAGAGGTCTTTGAGCGGGTTGAAAAAATACCGCCGACGCAGGAGGAGATCGACGGCGTCATCCTCATCCCCTCGATCCAGAACGGCATCAGCTACATCGGCGGCGGGGTCGGGGTGGTCGAGCGCAAGGCGCTGGATCAATGGGCGAGGGACTAC
>SDAY01000202.1 GCA_006212015.1 Halothiobacillaceae bacterium | reverse complement strand
CTGAACGATGAGATCAAGGACGCCAAGTTCTACCCGGTCGTCCAGCTGGGTGTGCATTACAAGTTCTGATCCGCCCCGTACGGGGCATGGAAACAAGAAGGCCGGGATGTCCCCGGCCTTCTTGCTGTCCGCGCATGCGGAGCACCTATTCCCCCAGCGCGATCTCGCGCATGCGGTCGATGGCCTCGGAGGATAGCTCTTCCCTGTGCTGGTCGAGCAGGCTGCCGTCGAGTTCCTCGGCCAGCCGGTGGGCGATGTCGAGGAACTGCTCGAACACCAGTCCGGGCTGGCCGTGAACGGGCAGGCGCAGGAACAGGGCCAGCGCGGGGGTGTGCTGCCCGGGCAGGCTGGCCGGGTCGAAGGTGCCGGGGGCGATGCCGTTCATCAGGCTGAACAGGGCGTGGCCCTGCGCATCGGCATGGTGGTAGACGTCCATCTCGCCGAACTCGAAGCCGTGGCGGGCGAAGGCCTCGATCAGTTGCGCGCCGGTGAAGCCTTGAGGGTCGCGCGCGACGAGGTAGACCGGCACCACGCTGGCCTTTTCGGCGGGCGCTGCCTGGTCGGCATCGTGCTCGATGGTGTTGACGGTCGCGTCGAACGTCGGCTCTTCGTCATGCAGCGGCAGGTGGGACGGGGTTTCCCGCAGGGTGCTTTCGTAGCTGAAGCGCGCCGCGCGACGCTGGGCCGGGCGCTCGGAAACGGCCTCGCCGTCCAGCACGCGGCGGCGCACCGGGCGGGTGCCTTCCTCGGTCCAGCCGGTGATGTCCTCGATCAGCGGTTCGCTGCGGCGTGAACCGGGGGCCGACGGCGCGTCCAGCGGGTCATGGGCGGTGTCGTCACCAAATGGCGAGGACACGCCATCCCGACGCAGGCGGCTGAAAAGATACAGGCCGATGAGGACGGCCACGCCCAGTCCGAGAAGGATCCAACGCAAATCCTCCATGTCTTCCTCGCAACGTTAATTCAGGGCGCCTGCCCGGGTTTCGACAAGCCGCACCGCGGCATCCAGGTCGACCGCCACGATCCGCGAGACGCCCGCCTCGCGCATGGTCACGCCGACCAGCTGGCGGGCCAGCTCCATGGTGGTCTTGTTATGGGTGATGAAGATGAACTGAACTTGTTCAGACATGCCTCGAACCATAGCACAGAATCGACCGACGTTAGCCTCGTCCAGCGGCGCGTCCACCTCGTCCAGCAGGCAGAAAGGCGCGGGGTTGAGCTGGAAGATGGCGAACACCAGGGCGATGGCGGTGAGCGATTTCTCGCCGCCGGAGAGCAGGTGGATATGGCTGATCTTCTTGCCGGGCGGGCGGGCCATCAGGGCGACCCCGGCCTCCAGCCAGTCCTCGGAGGTGAGCGAGAGATGGGCCTCGCCACCGCCGAACAGGCGCTGGAAGGTCTCGCCGAGCCTGGCGTTGACCGCCTCGAAGGTCTCGCGGAAGCGGCCGCGGGTCTCGCGGTCCATCCTCGCCATCGCGGCCTCCAGGGTGGCTATGGCCTCGTTCAGGTCGGCCTGCTGGGCTTCGAGGTCGTCCTTGCGCTGGCGCGCCTCCTTGAATTCCTCCAGCGCGGCGAGGTTGACCGCGCCCAGCCTCGCGATGCGGCCACGGGTGTCGTCCAGCCGTGCGCCGATGGCCTCGACGTCCAGCCCGGCGAGCGCTTCGAGCGCGCTTTCGACCGCCTCGTGCCCGGCCTCGGCGACGATCACGCCCGGGGCCTCGGCGCGCAGGGCGAGCGCCTGCACGGTCAGGCGGCGGCCCTCGACCGACGTGCGCGCGCCTTCGAGCGCATGCTCGCTGCGCAGCAGGGCTGCATGCGTCTGGCGGGTGCGCTGCCGCGCCTCGTTCAGGGCCTCGCCCGCCCTGCCCAGGCGGGCGGCCTGGTCCGCCTCGCGGGCGCGGGCGAGCGCGAGGGCCGGGGTCATCTCCGCCAGGGGCGCTTCGGCCTCGGCATGGCGGGTCATCCGTTCGGCGCGGCGGGTCTCGATGCGGGCGGCCTGCTCCGCGAGTTGTCGGACCGTCTGCTCGCGCAAGGCCCTTTCGCGGGCCAGCGATTGCACGCGCGACCGCGCCTCCTGCGCCTGCCGCTCGGCCTCGCGCAGGCCATCGCGCGCCTTGTCAAGTGACTGCTCCGCCTGTTCGCGCGCCGTGCGGGCCGCATGCAGGTCGGTTTCATGCGCTGCCAGCGCCTGTTCGAGGGCGGCCATGACCTGTCGATGGGCCTCGCTTTGCGCCTCGAGTCGCGCCAGTTCGGCCTGCGTTTCGGCCTGTTCGCGCTGTTGACCGCGCAGGCGGCCCTGCGCCTGTTCCAGTCGCAGGCGCCGTTGTTCGACGCGGGTGGCGGCCTCGCCCTGGCGGCGCAGCAGTTCCCGCTGTTCGCGCTGGGCGGCGCCGTGGCGGGCGTCCAGCGCCTGCAGTTCGCCGCGCACCTGCCGGGTCAGGGCCTGGGCCTCGGCAAGGCGGGGCTGCAGTTCGCGGTGCAGGGTTTCGAGTTCGGTCAGCCGCAGCCTGCGTGCCAGCATGCCGCCGCCGGCCTGTGGCGCGGGCGGGCGGCGCCAGCCGTGACGGGCGATCCGGTCGCCGTCGGGCGTAAGCCAGGCCTCGCCGGGGCCGAGTTCATGGCGGCGGGCGAGCGCCTGGTCGAGC
>SDAY01000059.1 GCA_006212015.1 Halothiobacillaceae bacterium | reverse complement strand
AAGTCCGGGCGTGTACCGGACTTGGTATGGCTGAAAAACTCATGGATGAGGTTTTTCAGCATCCTGTTAGGGTATGGCCGCGGGCTCCCGGTGGGTGAAGAGGGGCGTCTCCCGGATCATCAGCGCGAGTTGCAGGCGGTCGGAGATGACGAGCTTCTTGAAAATGTGGCGAACATGATTGCGAACGGTGTTCTCCGCGATGCCCAACCGCCTGGCGATGGCCTTGTAGCAAAGGCCATCGGCCACCAGGACGGCGACTTCCTGTTCGCGTCCGCTCAGCACATCCGGGGTGTTCAGGGCCGAGGGGGGGCGGGCGAGGGCATCATTCGGAGCTCCGCGCATGTGTTCGGCCACGAGGTTTTCCAGCACCCGCCGCTTGGCCCAGAGGCCTTCTTCGGACATGAAGCGCATGGCGCGCCTGATCAAGACGGCATCGTCCTCCTGCTGGATGTGCCCATGGGCGCCGAAGCGGATCGCCTCGGCGGCTTCCGCCAGTGAATCGGTGCGTGTGGCCGCCATCACTCGCGTGAGGGGAAAGGCCTGCTGGAGAAGGGGGATGCCCTGAACCCCTCCGGCCAGGTCGGGGTCGAGAATGACGCCAAGCGGCCGGTGATGCCGCAGGATCGCCTCAAGCGATGGCAGGTCGGTGGCCTGGTGAATGGGGGCCAAACCGGCCAGCGCATCGGTCCAGTGTTGCCGAAGCCTGCTCGATGCGCTGGCGACCACGAGGGGGCCGGCCTGGAGGTCGGTGTCCTGAAGCATCGGGGTATATCCTGTTGCGCGGGTACCTCTATCTCTTAGCACACCCTCCGCCGGGCGGGGCGCCGTCGGGCTCAGGCGGCCATGCCCTGGCCGCTGGCGCCGCGGCACTTGGGCGAGGCATCGACCGTGCCGCCCTTGGCCGCCCATTCATCCGGGGTGAGGGTGTTGAGGGTGATGGCATGCACCGGGCCGGCAAGTTCGTCGGCCAGCGCCTTGTTGATGGCGCGATGGCGGGCGAGCAGGCCCTGGCCCTCGAAGGCGGTGCTGACGAGGGTGATGTGGAAGTGCGAGTCCTGCGCCTTCATCGCGTGGCGGTGGCTTTCGTTGACGATTTCAAGGTGCAGGGGCAGGAAGGCGTTTTCCAGCTTGGTCTGGATGCTGTTGTGAATGTTCATGGGGCGATCTTCCGAAGTGTGGGGATGTCAGGGCTTGTGAAGAAATTGACTGTGCAGGTCGTCATTGTGAGCGTGCCTTTGGCCTAACGCGAAGCCCGCGATGACGTTGAAGGTGCGGGTGTGCGCATGATTTTTTCACAAGCTCTCAGTGATGGATGGATGGTTCGTTCGGCGGGCTGGAACTTTCGCCCGGGCGTGTGGCCTAATTTTGCGGCCGCAGGGTCACCCCATCAACATCTTCCCTTCGCGGAGCATCCATCATGAACGTCCTGCCTGCCATGGTCCTCGGTTTCGGGCTGCTGGCCACCCTTCCAAGTCATGCCGACAACGGTGAGGTCTGGTTGGGCGCGGGACTGGGCGGAGCCGTGGGCGCGGTCGTCGGCAGCCAGATCGGCGGCCATGACGGCGCCATCGTCGGCGGCGCCCTGGGCGCCGCGACCGGCGCGGCGATCGCCTACGACGATTACGGTCGTCCTGTCCGCTATGTCGAGCGTTACCCCGTCTACGGCTACCGTGGCCCGGTGAACTACATCGATGTCGATGAAGGGCATGGTCATCACCGCCACCATCACCGCCACCATCATCGCCGTCATCACCACCACGACCGTCATGATCGCGGCTACTACGATGGCTACCGCGATTCGCGCACGATCGTGATCATGCGCTGATCGCGGGCGATCAGCCGGGAACGAGGGCCGCATCATGCGGCCCTCGTCGTTCAGGGCGGCGCTGAATACCCCGGAAATCGTCATTGCGAAGGCGTCTTTATTGATGCGGCCTGAATTATTCGTGATTGTAGGTCGGCATTAAGCCCGACCTACGTTCGTGTTCAATTCGTGCCGGATCAATAGCCACGAGGCCGAAGTCCGTGGCGGGAAGCCATCCAGAAGGCTGGCGGGAAATCATCCGGAAGGCTGGCGGCATCAGCGGCAGCCCATGGATCGCCACGGCCTTCGGCCTCGCGATGACGGGGGGTAGGGCTTCCTTCGGCCTCGCGATGACGTTGATTCAGAGCTGGACTGCGAAGACGGCCCGAAGGGCGCACCGGGCAGGATGGCCCGGCATCCGCGATGATGGGTTGATGCGGCGTTTCCTCATGCGTCGAGGATGACGTCGAGGAAGTCCTGCCCGTAGGCCGCAAGCTTGCGCTGGCCCACGCCGGGCAGTTCGGCCATGGCGTGCAGGCTGGACGGGCGGGCCTCCATCATGGCCATCAGGGTGGCGTCGTGGAAGATGACGTAGGGCGGCACGCCCTGTTCCTGCGCGAGTTCCCGGCGCTTGGCGCGCAGGGCGTCCCACAGGCCCTGATCGGCGTCCGGCGGCAGGGTGCGCCCCGTTCGGGATGAGCGACTTTCGGAGCGGGTCTTTTTCTTCTCGCGCCGCAGCCACAGGGTCTCCTCGCCGCGCAGCACCGGGCGGCAGGCCTCGGTCAGGCGCAGGCCTCCGTGGCCCTCCAGGTCCACCGCCAGCAGGCTGCGGGCGATCAGTTGGCGGTAGAGTCCGCGCCATTCGCTGGCGTTCAGCTCGGCGCCGATGCCGAAGGTGGTGATCTGGTCGTGGCCATGGCGCTGGATGCGCTCGTCCGTCTTGCCCAGCAGCACATCGACCAGATAGGTCACGCCGAAGCGCTGACCGGTGCGATGCACGCAGGAGAGCGCCTTCCGCGCCGGCACGCTGGCGTCCCAGGTGGCGGGCGGCTCCAGGCAGGTGTCGCAGTTGCCGCAGGGGTTGGCCAGCCCCTCGCCGAAGTAGCCGAGCAGGGCCTGGCGGCGGCAGCTGGTCATCTCGCACAGGCCGAGCATGGCGTCCAGCTTGTGGCGCTCCACCCGCTTGTGGGTCTCGTCGGCCTCGGAGGACTCCATCATCTGGCGCAGGGTGATGACGTCCTGCAGGCCGTAGCTCATCCAGGCATCGGCGGGCAGGCCGTCGCGTCCGGCGCGTCCGGTCTCCTGGTAGTAGGCCTCCACGCTCTTGGGCAGGTTGAGGTGGGCGACGAAGCGCACGTTGGGCTTGTCGATGCCCATGCCGAAGGCGATGGTGGCGACCATGACGATGCCTTCCTCGTTGAGGAAGCGCGCCTGGTTTTTCTCGCGCGTCCCGGCGGGCAGGCCGGCGTGATAGGGCAGGGCGGGCACGCCCTTGGCGGAAAGCCAGTCGGCCACGTCCTCGACCTTCTTGCGCGACAGGCAGTAGACGATGCCCGCCTCGCCCGCGTGTTCATTCTGGATGAAGCGCAGCAGGGCCTCGCGGCCGCCGCCGTCCCCCTGGGCGATGCGGTAGCGGATGTTGGGCCGGTCGAAGCTGCTGATGAACACCCGCGCCGCGTCCAGCCCGAGCCTTGCAATGATCTCGCGCCGGGTCGGTTCGTCGGCGGTGGCGGTGAGGGCGATGCGCGGCACATGGGGGAAGCGCTCGTGCAGGATGGAGAGCTGGATGTATTCCGGGCGGAAATCATGCCCCCACTGCGAGACGCAGTGCGCCTCGTCGATGGCGAACAGGGCGATGCTCGCCTGCTCGAACAATGCCAGCATGCGCTCGTTCATCAGCCGCTCGGGCGCGACATAGAGCAGGTCCAGCTCGCCCGTCAGCAGCTGCTGTTCGATGGCCCGCGCCTCGGCGAACGACAGGGTGGAGTTCAGGTAGGCCGCCCTGACCCCGGCCTGGCGCAGCGCGGCGACCTGGTCCTGCATCAGCGCGATCAGTGGCGAGACGACGATGCCGACGCCGGGCCGGGCGATGGCGGGGATCTGGAAACACAGCGACTTGCCGCCGCCGGTGGGCATCAGTACCAGCGCGTCATCGCCCGCCATGAGGGTGGCGATGACCTCGTCCTGCGGCGAACGGAAGCGTTCGTAGCCGAAGACGTTGCGGAGGATGTCGAGCGGTTGCTGGGGCATGGTCGAGGCGCGGGAGGATGGAGAGTGGCAAAGCCTAACAGGCTTGTGACACGGGAATGGACTTCCGGTGCTCGGGTGCAACACGCAAGGTTGTTCCGAGCCGGTTTATTTGCCATAGTTGAATGGTTGATATGTTATTGAACTACACGGAGATGTTTATATGCCAGCCAGCGCGCTTGCCGGTCTTTCCTTTCTGATCATCGGTTCCAGTCATCTGGCGACCCCGACCTACCTCATCGGCAGTCTGCACGACCGTCTTCTGGATGACGGCGCCAAGCAGGTCCACACTATCGGCGTTTGCGGTGCGCAGCCCAGCGACTGGCTCAAGGTCACTCCGGGCACCTGCGGTCGCGGCGACCGTCTGGGGCGCGAACCCGCCACGCGCGTTGATGACGGCGTCTCGACCACGCCCATCAAGGATCTTCTGGCTCAGGAAAAGCCGGACGCCCTGGTCATCGTCATGGGTGACACCATCGCCACCTATAAGTCGCCCACCATGGACACCGCCTACATCGACAAGGAAGTGAAGCCCCTGGTTCAGGCGGCCGGCGAGGCTGGCGTGGCCTGCTACTGGGTCAGTCCGGGCTGGGGTGGCGAAGGCGGTCGCTATGGTCGCACCTTCGCGCGCGTCAAGGAATTCAGCGAGTACCTGCCCAAGGTCGCAGCGCCGTGTAAGGTCATTGACTCCACGAAGTTCTCCCAGCCGGGCGAGTGGAAGACCATCGACGGTCAGCACTACCTGAAGTCGGGTTACAAGCTCTGGGGCGACGCGATCGCCAACGAGATCGCGAGCATGCCTCCGGTGAAGACGGCGCAATAAGCCAGACCCTCGGGTTTGCTCGGTCGGCCGTGCTCCCGCCATGCGACATGGCGGGATTTTTTTTGTCTTGGTGGCGCGCGGATATGATCTTCGCCCATCGGTTCGATGCCGTAAGATGAGGGACAGTGATGTCTGAGCATGGTTATTTCTTCAAGCGCTGGATCATGGGCGCGCTGGTCTTCTCCCTGTTCTCGGTCTACGGGGTCGTGCTCGGGCTGACCCGTTCGCATGCCGAGTGGTCATACGTCGTCCAGCAGGTCGTGATTCCCCTGCTGGTCGTGGGGATGGTCTCGGTCGTGACGTCCTGGATGTTCCGGGGGAAAGCGATGGGCGCGGGCCTTGCGTATCTCAGGGGCGCCCTGATCTATGGGTTGTTCTTCAGCATCGCGCTGACGTCGCTGCTCGGCCTCACCCAGACCATGACGGGTTCGCATGCCGTCTCCACCAATGCCCTGTTTTATGGCCTGTCCTTCTATTCCCTGTTCCTGGCCTATCACCTTGCGGTCGCCGGGCGGATTCAGTCGCAGGGCGTATGGGTCGCGACCAATCCCTTGATCCTGATCACCGGTCCGATCAGTGTATTCTTCAGCAGCTTGTCCCACCGTTCCTTCAGAAAGCGGCTTTATTACTACGCGCCTTTCGTGCTGATCGGCGTGTTCTTCTTCAAGGTCGTCGCCAGCCCCCTGAGTTATTTTCATGACATGCTCAAGCTGACCGATGCCGTCAGCGCCCTGCTCTACGCATTCATCTTCGAGCTGTTCGTGTATTTCAACTTCGCCGGCCTGTCGCTGCTTGTCTATGGCCTGTTCGGCATCATGGGCGTCAAGATTCCCCTGAACTTCCGGCAACCGTTTTCCGCCCGGAACCTTGTCGAGTTCTGGCGCGGCTGGCATGTCAGCCTTTCCGCCGTGCTGAAGGAGCTCTTCTATAACCCCGTGAAACGCCGCGTGGGTTCCTACCTGGCCGTGTTCGCGGTGTTCCTGTCATCGGCCATCTGGCATGGCGTGAGCCTGAACTTCCTGCTTTGGGGGATTCTGCACGCCTCGCTCTTCGCCCTGACCATGTACATGTTGAAGGCACGCAAATACTGGGTGACGCCATTCATCATGGTGTTCGGGATCCTCTTTGGCCGTCTCCTGTTCGCGGATGCCAATACGGATCGCTTGCTCGAAAAGCTTTCCTTGAGTCTTGCCGAATCGTATGACGAGCTGAAAGGGTTTTTTGACTATATCCCCGATTATGTCCTGACGGGACTGGTGCTGGCGGTGGTCATGGTGCTGGTCGAGTTCTTCATGCTGCGCAACCGTTACGTCAGAAAACGGAATTACCGGCATTTGCGCTCGCCTTGGGCCCAGGCCGTGCTGGCGGCCCTGGTCGTGACCTTCTTCGTGGTGTTCGATACGTCGACCCTGCAGGAATTCGCCGTATACAGCCAGCGTTGATGCCCGACCACTGATCGCAGCTGCCGCCTCGTGCGCGCTCATGGGCGCGGCAGGCCCGCGAGGAAGCGATCGAGCTGGTTGGCGAAGGCCTGGCGGTCGGCCTGGCTCAGCGTCGCCGGGCCGCCGGTGCGCACGCCGGAATCGCGCAGCTGCTCCATCATGTCGCGGATGCGCAGGCGTTCGCGGATGCTGTCCGGGGTGTAGCGTTCGCCGCGCGGGTTGAGCGCATGGCCGCCCTTCGCCAGCACGCCCGAGGCGAGCGGAATGTCTGCCGTGATGACCAGATCGCCCGCACTGACGCGACGCACGATCTCGTCGTCCGCCTCGTCGAAGCCGCCCGGCACCACCAGGGTGCGGACATGGGCCGAGCTCGGCACGCGCAGAGGCTGGTTGGCGACCAGCGTGAGCGGCAGCCTCACGCGCTCGGCGGCGCGGTAGAGGATGTCCTTGATGACGTTGGGGCAGGCGTCGGCATCGACCCAGATATGCATGTGGCGGTTTCGCAGGTGAAAAACAATCGGCGGGCGGATGGGAACTCGGCGGGGCTCGGCAGCGTCTACCGAGTGCTACATTAACTGTCCTCCACCCCAGCAGAGAATCCCGCCATGAAAACCCTGACCGCCGCCATGCTTGGTCTGAGCCTCGCCCTTCCCGTCGTGACCCTGGCCGGGACGGCCGAAACCATGCTCGGCGCGGGCGTGGGAGGGGCTGTCGGGTCCATGGTGGGGCAGCAGGTCGGCGGCCAGACCGGTGCCATCGTCGGCGCGGGCGTGGGCGCCGCGGCGGGCGCGGCCCTCACCACCGACGGCAACGATGGCCGCCGCGTGGTGCGCGAGCCGGTGCCGGTCTACATCGAGGGCGGCCGTCACGACAACGGTCTCCATCGCGGACACCACAAGCACGACTGAGCGCGCCATCATTCCGCGCTGTCCGGGGCCGCTGATCTCAGCCCGGATTGTCAGGCGGGGCTCAGGTCTGCTTGATGACGTAGTCGGTCAGGCTCTTGACGCCGCGCTTGGTCAGGAAGGCCACGAGCGCCTGGGTCCCGGCGGCGCACTGCTGGTCGCGCGGTACGCCGGCCTCGACCGCGCGCAGCTGCGCGTAGGTCTTCTCCCACTCCGGCAGGAACTCGCGCTTGGGCGCGATGCGCACCGAGCTGTAGCCGGTGATCGCGCCGCCATCGTCCGTGCGCGCGCCCACGCGGGTGAACACCCAGTAGTGGTCGCCGTTCTTGGCGCGGTTCTTGACGAAGCCGTAGAACTCCTCGCCACGCTGGACCATCTGCCACATCACCTGGAACACGCTGCGCGGCATGTCCGGGTGGCGCAGGATGTTGTGCGGCGCGCCGAGCAGCTCCTCCTTGTCATAACCTGAAATGCGCAGAAAAGTCGGGTTGACGAAGGCGATCTTGCCGCGCGTGTCGGTGCGGGACTGGATGGTGTCGGTCGGCTTGAGCACGATTTCGTGCCCGGTGACGGGGCGGTCGATCATGGATGGTCCTTTTCGCGAGGGTGGGCGCCTGGTGGGGCATCATAAGGGTGGATGAAAAGGGCCTGCAACTCCTGGGGTCATGTTCGGCGGTTGCATGGCGTCTGCGCAAAAGCACAACGGGCCGCAATCGCGGCCCGTCTTCACTCATGCCGGCGGCGGTTTCACACCTTGCTATAAACCTGCGCCCCGCTCTTCACGAACTGCACGGCCTTCTCCTCCATGCCCTTCTTCAGCGCCTCCTGCTCGCTCACGCCGAGGCTCGCGGCGTAGTCGCGCACGTCCTGGGTGATCTTCATGGAGCAGAAATGCGGGATTGATCTTTTTTGATTTGGATTTTATGGGATAAAAAGAGGCATAATTTCCTCATCTATAACCAGATGATGTGATAAGCGCCATGCCCCATGAACGAAGCGACGACTCCGAAACCGACCTTGCGACACGCTACCTGCGCAACGCCCTGCGCTTCCACACCCAAGCGGAAATCGCCGCACATCTGGGCGTGACGGCAAGGGCTGTCCGGCATTGGGCCGTCAAGGAAGAGGTTCCGCAGAAATACATCTTCGGCCTCCAGCACCTGCTTCCGCTCGATCTACCCCTGAACGACGATGCCCCGTTTCGCTTCATCGACCTCTTCGCGGGCGTGGGCGGCATACGCATGGCCTTCGAGGAGCTGGGCGGGCAATGCGTCTTCACCAGCGAATGGGACAGCTACGCGCAAAAGACCTACGCCGAGAACTACCCCGGCGGCCACGGCATCCATGGCGACATCACCCGGATTGATGCCGCTGAAATTCCCGATCACGACCTGCTGCTGGCGGGCTTCCCCTGCCAGCCCTTCTCCATTGCCGGGGTGTCCAAGAAGAACGCGCTCGGTCGTGCCCACGGTTTTGCCGACGAAACCCAAGGCACCCTGTTTTTCGATGTGTGCCGCATCATTGAAAGCAAACAGCCACGCGCCTTCCTGCTCGAAAACGTCAAAAACCTCATGTCCCACGACAAGGGGCGCACCTTTGATGTCATCAAGCGCGCGCTCGACGACCTTGGTTACGACATCCACACCCGCGTTATCGACGGCGCGCATTTCGTGCCCCAGCACCGCGAGCGCATCCTGATCGCCGGCTTCCGCAAGGCGGACAAGGTTGTCTTCGACTGGAAGGCCCTACCGCTCCCGCCCAAGGGTGCCCATACTCTTGCGGAAGTCCTGCACCGCACCGATGGCCGCGAACCCCGGCTACCGTGGGATGGTGACCGCTTTTTCAACCACGCAAGCCAGCAGGTCGATCCCAAATACACGCTGACCGACAATCTCTGGAACTACCTGCAAGGCTATGCGGAAAAGCACCGCGCCAAAGGCAACGGTTTCGGCTTTGGGCTGGTTTACCCGCACAGCGTCACCCGCACCCTGTCCGCCCGCTACTACAAGGACGGCTCGGAAATTCTGCTCTATCAAGGCGAGGACAAAAACCCCCGTCGCCTGACCCCGCGCGAATGCGCCCGACTGATGGGCTTTCCGGATACGTTCAGGATTTCGGTTTCGGATACGCGGGCTTATCGTTTATTTGCAGATTCAGCAGTCGTGCCCATGATCTCTGCTGCGGCTAAACTCATGGCTCCATCACTAAACGTTAAGGAGTTGGCAGTCGGCGCTACGTGTGCACTGCCTGTAAACATCATGAGTTCTGGCCGCTGGACAAAAGACCAACTGAAACTTGCCTTCTACCTATATTGCCAGCTGCCTTTTGGAAAGTTGCACTCGCGCAACCCCGAAGTCATTCAGCTCGCTGAACTGATTGGACGAACGCCATCCGCCGTGGCGATGAAATTGGTGAACTTCGCCAGCCTAGACCCAGCGATCACGAGCACTGGCCGCAAAGGTCTTGATGGTGCATCCAAACTTGATCGGGAAATTTGGGCAGATTTTCACGCAGATTGGGAGGGCTTGGCGCTCGAATGCGAGCAACTGCGGGAGCAGTTCGGATTGCTTCCGCCAGCCGAGAGAACCGATGAAGCAAGTCTTGATGAATTACCTATCCCCTCTGACTTTACGGGCGAAACTCGCCGGGTTTTCACTGAGCAGCGCATCAAGCAGAACTTTTTCCGGCGAGCCGTGCTGGCGAGCTATCGCGGGCGTTGCTGCATGTCCGGGTTGTCCGAATCGCGCTTGCTGATTGCCAGCCACATTGTTCCGTGGAGCAAGGACAAGGCGAACCGCCTGAACCCCAGCAATGGGTTGTGTCTTTCCGCGCTCCATGACCGCGCCTTTGACCAAGGCTTCATTACGTTGAGTGACGACTGGAAAATCATGCTGTCGGAGGCGCTCGGCAAACGGGATGATCCGTTTATTCAGGCTACCCTAAAGCCATTGGAGGGTCGCTTGATCGAGCCGCCGGAGCGATTTGCTCCCGATTTGTCTTTTATTCAGCGTCACCGTGACGAGATTTTTCTTGATAATCGAAGGGTGTGAGGCTGATGGATGGCTTCAGCATTTTTGAATACCTCTACCGCGACGCGAGCAATTACAAAGCTTGGGGTTCACTACTTCTCAAAGGGCAGGTCACACAGGCGGATGCGGACGCACTGGGCAAATTCCTCGAAGGAGGTGAATTCTTCATTGCCGAGCAAGTCGGCGTTCCTCCCGTTTATGCGGAGCTTTGGGAGATCAGCGGCGGCGTCACTGAAGATGACCATGTTTGGCATGAGTTTGTCGGGCTGCGCCCAGCGACCGCTGAAGACATACAAGAAAAGCCTTGGGGAAGCGTCTCCGAACTACTTGCTCGCTTCACCTCGGTGAGGCAATGGGATGAGCGGTTATCACCCAACTGGGATATTTGAATGGCAACACCCACAACTTTTCACGAGGATGTCTTTTACGAGCATTTCCAGCCTTTTCGGCATCCATCAGCAAAATTCAATATCTGGGGTGGGCATGGTCTTGAAACCTTCGGGGAAGATTTTCAGCTCGCCTTCAACTACGACTCCAATTATGTTTGGACGGTGGTTGATGGTGAGAGTGGGGGGCAATGGATTATTCCGGGCTTCCATTATGTAAACCGTGTTTGCTATTTGCTGACACGGCTACCGCACAACGAAGCGCCCATTGAGTTTCGCATAGATCGTCGGCCTCAATCATTAACGGCTCTTGGGTTGGCACGTCGGATTACCGTGTTGCAACGCATCTTGGCGGAGCATGGAGCCATGAACTATTGATCCGGCACGAATATATCTTGAAGCGTAGGTGTCAAGTCCCGTAAGATTATTAACCGAATCAACGAACGATTCCGGGCTTTTCGCCCGCCATGCCTCGATGGCTTGAAACGGGGTTTGATGTTGTAGGGCGCGTTGGGGGATGTGCTGGTTGTCGAT
>SDAY01000058.1 GCA_006212015.1 Halothiobacillaceae bacterium | reverse complement strand
GGCGCCCGCTTCGGGTTCCTCGATCTTCTTGTGCAGCTGCACCGGCTGCTGCTTCATCGACTTGCGCATGCGGATGTTGAGCATCTCGACACCGACCGAGAAGGCCATGGCGAAGTAGATGTAGCCCTTCGGCACATGCACGTCGAGACCCTCGGCAAGCAGCACCACGCCGATCACGACCAGGAAGCTGAGCGCCAGCATCTTGATCGACGGATGGCGGTCGACGAAGTCGCTGATCGGGCCGGCGGCGAACATCATCACGCCGACGGCGGCGACGATGGCGGCGACCATGACCGGGATCTGGTTGACCAGGCCGACGGCGGTGATGACCGAGTCGAACGAGAACACGATGTCGATCAGGGCGATCTGGATCAGGGTGGCGAAGAAGGTCGGCGAGCCGCGCGCCTCGCGCTCCTCGCCGTCGGCGCCTTCCAGGCTCTCGTGGATCTCCATGGTGCTTTTCCAGATCAGGAACAGGCCACCGCCGAGCAGGATCACGTCGCGGCCGGAGATCTCCTGGCCGAGGACGGCGAACAGCGGTTCGGTCAGGCGCATGATCCAGGCCAGCGAGAGCAGCAGCAGGATGCGCGTGACCATGGCGAGGCTGAGGCCGAAGAAGCGCGCCTTCTCGCGCAGGTGCTGCGGCAGACGGTTCACCAGGATGGCGATGAAGATGATGTTGTCGATGCCGAGGACGATTTCCAGGGCGGTCAGGGTGAGGAAGGCCATCCATACGGCGGGATCGAGCAGCAGTTCCACGAGGGACTCCAGATAGGTTGATGCGGGGATTATACGTGGTCCTTCGGCATGCGGCCTGCTTGCCGCAAAAGCCCGTGGCGGTGTAGGGTTGAAGCGTTGATTCCCGCCCCATGCATGGAGTATTGACATGACCATCGAGCATCACGACCTCGCCCACGAATTCCCCGAGCTCAAGGACCGCATCCAGCAGATGAGGGCGGAGAACGCCCACTTCGCCAGGTTGTTCGACGCCTACCACGATCTCAACAACGAGATCGAGGCGCTGGAGAAGGACGAGGTGCCGACTTCCGACGACCGTTTCGAGGCGCTGAAGAAGCAGCGTCTGGCCCTGAAGGATGAGCTGTACGGGATGCTGACCGCCGCCTGATCCGTCGCGGGAGATGCACACGAGGCCGCTTCATGCGGCCTTTTTCACGCGCTCATTTCATGCCTCGATGTCGAGGGGGATGAGCCTTGGCGCGATGGCCGCGAGGCGGGCAATGAAGGCGGGCGAGCCCATGGCGAGGATCATGGCGCCGCTGGGGGCAGGGAGCCGTTCGAGCAGCGCGTCGAGCCCGCCCTCGTGGCAACCGGGCAGGTCGGTGTGGCTGGCGAGGCGCGAGGGGATGCCCCAGTCCTCCAGCAGCGGGATGGCGGCGATCACCCCGTGCGGCGCCCCCTCGACCATGAAACGCGAGGGACGCGGGCGGAACGGCAGGGTGTCCGCAGCCTCGTAGAGCGCCAGCAGGCGCCGCCCCGAGCCGCGCGCCAGCTCGCACAGGTGGATCAGCGGGGCCAGCCCGAGGCCTTCGGCGAGGAGGAGGGTTTCACCTTCCGGGGCAGGCAGGGCGTTGCCCTCGATGCCGGACAGGTCCAGCGTCGCGCCGGCCTGGCAGGAGGATGCAAGCACGCTCAGCCGGCCCGCTTGCGGGGGGCGCATGGGCCAGATCGGGGTGCCGTCGGCGCTGCGGAGGCATTGGCCGGGGGCTGGGGCGGGCAGCTCGCCGGGCCAGCGCAGGGTGAGCTGGAGCCAGGGGCCGAGGATGGCCCGTTCCAGCACGTCGATGCGGATCATGCCTCGCCTCCTGGCCTCCGACCCTACGCCCATTCCTGGACGTAGCCCGCTTCGCGGGAAAGGCCCTCGGCGCAGGGGAGACGCTCGGTGTGCGCGGTCAGGAAGTCGCGCAGGGCCTGCAGGAACGCGTCGGGCGTCTCGACATGCGGCCAGTGGTGCGCGAAGGGCAGACTGACCACGCAGGCCTTCGGAAAACCCTGGTGGATCAGGCCGAGGTCGGCGTCGCGCACATAGTCCGAATGTCCGCCGCGGATGAACAAGGCGGGTCCCTGGTACAGGCGATCGAGGAAGGGCATGTCGTTGAGCTCGTCGTAGGCCTGCTCAAGCGCCGGCAGGTTGATGCGCCAGTGGAAGCGGCCGTCGGCGTCGCGCATCAGGTTGGTCAGCAGGAAGTCGCGCACCGCCGGGTTGGGGATCTTCATGCCCAGGGATTCCGAGGCCTCGCGGCGCGAGGCGAGACTGCCCAGCGGCAGCGACTGCATGGCGTCGAACAGTTCGAGGTGCAACGGGGCATAGGCGCGCGGGGCGATGTCGACCACGGTCAGGCTGCGGACGCGCTCGGCGGCGCGGCTGGCGATCAGCATGGCCGTCTTGCCGCCGAGCGAATGGCCGAGCAGGTGGGCCGTCTCGATGTCCAGGCGATCCATCAGGGCGAGGGTGTCGCCGGCGAGATCCATGTAGCGATGGGTGCTCGCATGCGGCGAGTCACCGTGGTTGCGCAGGTCCGGCAGGATCACCTGCCAGCGGTCGGCCAGCCGCTGGGCGATGGAGCGCCAGTTGGCGGACGAACCGAACAGCCCGTGCAGGATGATCAGCGGCTCGCCCTGACCGAGGGTGTCGTAATGCAGTTTCACGTGGGTGGCCGTGAGGGAGGTGCGGCAAGGATACTATATTGCGATTCCTCGCCCTTTAGCTCGGGCTCCATAGACCCCATGATGGATCGACCCATGAAAGACCAGCCCCATGAAAGCGCATAAACGACTCGAACCCCTCCTGGAAGACGGCCTGATCGATGGCGTCGTGCGTCAGCTCATGAGCGGCAAGGAGGCGATGGTGTTCATCGTGCGTTGCGGCGAGGCCATCCGCTGCGCCAAGATCTACAAGGAGGCCAACAAGCGCAGTTTCCGGCAGGCGGTCGACTACACCGAAAATCGCAAGACCCGCAACAGCCGTCAGGCGCGTGCCATGGCCAAGGGCAGCCGGTACGGGCGCCAGGCGCAGGAAGAGGCGTGGCAAAACGCCGAGGTGGACGCCTTGTACCGACTGGCCGCCGCCGGGGTGCGGGTGCCCACCCCGCACCTGTTCCATGAGGGCGTGCTGCTGATGGATCTGGTGACGGATGCCGATGGTGACGCCGCGCCCAGGCTCAACGACGTGTCCTTCAGCGCCGAGGAGGCCCGCCTCCATCACCGCACCCTGCTGATGGAGGTGGTGCGCATGCTGTGCGCGGGCATCGTCCATGGCGACTTGTCCGAATTCAACATCCTGATCAGCGCGGATGGCCCGGTCATCATCGACCTGCCGCAGGCGGTGGATGCCGCCGGCAACAACCATGCCTGCGCCATGCTGCAGCGCGACGTGACCAACCTTGCGACCTATTTCGGCCAGTTCGCGCCGGAATTGCTGACCACGCACTACGGCAAGGAGATCTGGGCGCTGTACGAGGCCGGCGCGCTGCACCCCGAGGTGGAGCTCACCGGCCGGTTCGAGGAACCCACGGAGGCGGTCGATCTGGGCAGCGTGCTCCGGGAGATCGAGGACGCGCGCGCCGATGAGGAAGCCCGCCTGCTGCGCATTCAGGAGGATGGGCGGGACTGACCGGCGCCGTCCGTGCGCTCAGGGCTTGTGAAGAAATCTTGGCGAGCGCCCCGGCGCGATCCATGGCCGCGCATCATTCGGCCCGGGGCGGGCCTCCTGCATGTAGGCGCGGCGCCCTCGCCGCGAAAGGGTTGCCCGTGGCGACGTCCTCGCAGGAGCGCGGACCCCGCCGCTCGCCATGATTTCTTCACAGCCGCTCAGCATGGGCGCTGCGACTCGTGCCCGTACAGCTTGTGGTACAGCCCGCCCCGCTCCAGCAGCGCATCGTGCGCGCCCTGTTCGACGATGCGGCCGTTCTCGAACACCAGCACGCGGTCGGCCTGGCGCACGGCGGACAGGCGGTGGGCGATGATCAGCACGGTGCGTCCGGCCAGTTCGCGCCGCAGGTTGGCGTGGACCCTGGCCTCGGTGGTGTTGTCGAGCATCGAGGTGGCTTCGTCGAGGATGACCACGGCCGGTTTGGTGAGCACCATGCGGGCGATGGCCAGCCGCTGGCGCTGGCCGCCGGACAGGCGCACGCCCTGGTGGCCGACGAGGGTGTCCAGCCCTTGCGGGAGTTCTTCGACCGTTTCGCGCAATTCCGCCACATCCAGCGCATGCCACAGGGCCGCGTCGTCCATCTCGCGACCGAGCGTGAGGTTGGCGCGCACGCTGTCGTTGAACAGCGCGGGCTGCTGCAGCACCACGGCGACATGCTCGCGCACCCGAGGCAGGCCGATCTCCTCGATCGGGACGTCGTCGTACAGCACCTGGCCGGACTGCGGGGTGTAGAGGCCGAGCAGCACCTGGGCGAGGGTGGATTTGCCGCCGCCGCTGGCGCCGACCAGCGCGACCTTCTCGCCGGGCGCGATGTCGAGGCTCACGCCATCCAGCACCGGCTGGTCCTCGCGGTAGGCGAAGCGCAGGTCGCGCAGGCCCACGCCGACCGCCGTCTTGCCCGCGAACGGGTCATGCAGGGCGGGGTAGTCCGGTTCCGGCTGCATGGCAGCGAGAGCGTTGAGGCGGTTGAGCGCGGCCTTGGCGCCGAACCAGGAGAACTGCACGTTCAGCAGCTCCTGCACCGGACCCATCATGAACCACAGGTAGCCGAACACGCCGATCATCACCCCGATGGACAGGTCGGAGAACACCACGGTCAGCATGGCCACCGCGCGGAAGATGTCGAAGCCGAACAGGAACACCATGAACGACAGGCGGCCCATGGCGTCGCTCTGCCAGGCGTGGGCGATGGCGTTGTCCTTCACGTCGCGGGCAAGCTCGCTCACGCGGGTCAGGTAATGCCGCTCGCGGTTGGCCGCGCGGATCTGCTGGATCACCTCCAGGGTCTCGGTCAGGGCCTGCTGGAAGACCTCGAAGGCCTGGTTCTCGCGCCGCTTCAGGTCCTTCACCCGCTTGCCCATCGTCATGGTCAGCAGGATCACCAGCGGGTTGAACAGGAGGATGATCAGCGCGAGCTGCCAGTGCAGGTAGAGCAGCACCGCGGCCGTGCCGACCAGCATCAGCACGTTGACGAGGAAGCGGGCCACCGTCTGGCCGAGGAAGCTGTCGATGGTCTCGACGTCGGTGACGAAGCGCGAGGCTGCCGCGCCCGAGCCCAGCGTCTCGTACTCCGCCATCGACACGCGCCCCAGCCGGTCGAGCAGGGCGCTGCGCAGGCGGAAGCTGACATCCTTGCTGATCCGGGTGAAGGCGCGCATCTGCCACACGTTCAAGCCCAGCCCGGCCAGGCGCAGGATCAGGGTCAGCAGCATCACCGCGACGACGTACAGGATCGGTCCGTGCCAGGCCTCCGGGAAGATCGCCTGGGTGGCATGGACCAGCGTGCCGGGCTGGCCGAGCAGCACCTCGTCCACCAGCAGCGGCAGCAGCAGGGGCAGCGGGATGCTGACGGCGGCGGCGAGGATGGCGACGATGTGCGCCCGCACCAGCGCCTTGCGGTGCTCCAGCGCCCAGTCGAGGATGCGGCGCCAGGAAAAGCGGGTTGCGGGCTGGGGGCCGGGTGTCTGCACGGAGTATCCTTGCCGAAGCCGAAATAGCGCGAGGAGAGATCGATGCGTTCAAGTCTAACCGTTGGCGTCCTGTTCATGGTCCTGCTTGTGTCAGCCTGCGGCCAGAAGGGCGATCTTTATCTGCCGGACAAGGCGGCACAAAAACCGGGCATGGCCGAAACGGCTGCTCGATAGGATAATCGCCCGACCTTCTCTGCTGCCGTACCGATTCAATGACTCATTCCATGGAAGCCTTTCCGCGCCGCGACGGTGTGCTGCATGCCGAGGGCGTGTCCCTCGCGGCCATCGCCGCCGCGCACGGCACGCCGACCTATGTCTATTCCCGCGCCGCCATCGAATCGAATTTCCGTGCCTATGACACGGCCTTCGGCGCGCATCCGCATCTGGTCTGCTTTGCGGTCAAGTCGAACAGCAACCTCGCGGTACTGAACCTGCTGGCGCGCCTGGGCGCGGGCTTCGACATCGTTTCCGGCGGCGAGCTTGAGCGCGTGCTGGCGGCCGGTGGCGAGGCGGGCAAGGTGGTGTTCTCCGGCGTGGGCAAGAGCCGCATGGAGATGGCGCGGGCGCTGGAGGTCGGCATCCGCTGCTTCAACGTCGAGTCCCTGCCGGAGCTGGAGCGCCTCAACGAGGTGGCGCAGGCGTGCGGCAGGCGCGCGCCGGTGTCCCTGCGCGTCAACCCGGACGTGGATGCCAAGACCCATCCCTACATCTCCACCGGGCTGAAGGAGAACAAGTTCGGCATCGCCATCGAGGACGCCGAGGCGGCCTACCTGCGCGCCGCCGTCATGCCGGGGCTGGAGGTGGTCGGGGTGGACTGCCACATCGGCTCGCAACTGACCGAGCTGCGCCCGTTCCTCGATGCGCTGGAACGCGTTCTGGCGCTGGTCGAGAAGCTCGCGAAGCAGGGCGTGAAGCTGCATCACCTCGATCTTGGCGGCGGCCTCGGCATCCGTTACCGCGACGAGATCCCGCCCGCGCCGGAGGCGTTGATCCATGCGCTGATGGGACGCCTCGCCGGCATGGACTACGAGATCATCGTCGAGCCGGGCCGCTCCATCGTCGGCAACGCGGGCGTGCTGCTGACCCGGGTCGAGATGCTCAAGCACAGCCCGCACAAGGACTTCGCCGTGATCGACGCGGCGATGAACGACCTGATGCGCCCGGCGCTGTACGGCAGCTGGATGGACATCCAGCCGGTCGCCCCGCGTGAAGGGGAGCCGCGCGAATACGACGTGGTCGGCCCGGTCTGCGAGACCGGCGACTTCCTCGGCAAGGGCCGCGCGCTGGCGCTGGACGAGGGCGACCTGCTGGCGGTGATGGGCGCGGGCGCCTACGGCTTCACCATGAGCTCCAACTACAACACCCGTCCGCGCGCCGCCGAGGTGATGGTGGATGGCGAGAGCATGCGCCTGGTGCGCGAGCGCGAGCAGCTGCCCGAGCTGTGGCGCGGCGAGCACCTGCTGCCGTGATCGTCCCGCAGGGGACATCGGACGATGGAACCCGAAATCGGCGCATGCAACACCCTGAACCGGCCACCACGCCCGCATTGACGGAGGCCCGTCCAGCGCCATTTGAGCGGGTGCGGGCGCTGTTCTCGGCCAAGTGGGTCATGCCCGCCATCACCCTGCTCATGTTCGTGCTGGCGGTGGTTGGCATCTACCACATGCTGCGGGCGATCCGCCCGGATCAGCTGTGGGCCGAACTCGCCGCCATTCCGCAGGGCAGCCTGTTGCTTTCCGTGCTGTTCATGGCCCTGAGCTTCATGTTCATGATCGGCTATGACGCCTCCGCCTTGCGTTACATCGGCAAGAGGCTGCCGTTCAGGACGGTTGCGCTGGCCTCGTTCACCGGCTATGCCTTCTCCAACACCATCGGCATGGCGCTGGTCTCGGGCACCTCGGTCCGCTACCGCATCTATGTTGCCGCCGGGCTGGACGGCATGGATGTGGCCAAGATCGCCGCCTTCTGCGCGCTGGCCTTCGGCTTGGGCGCGCATATCGTGGCGGCGGCGGGGCTGGCCCTCGCCCCGGATCTGCTGGCCGAGAGCCTGGACATGTCGGCGGGCGTGCTGCGCGGTGCCGGTCTGGTGGGGCTGGGGCTGGCCCTGGCGGCGCTGGTCTGGCTGATCCCCAGGCCGCGCGTGCTGAAACTGTGGACGTGGCGGATCGCCTTGCCGGGCTGGCGTCTGAGCCTGACCCAGCTCGGCATCACGGTGCTCGACATCCTGTTTTCGGTGGCCTGCCTGTATGTGCTGCTGCCCGCCGACAGCGTGCCCTTTGGCACGCTGGTGCTGGTGTTCGTGCTGGCGGCGGCGGCGGGCGTGGCCAGTCACGTCCCGGCCGGGCTGGGCGTGTTCGAGGCGGTGATGCTGACCGCGCTGCACGATCATGTGCCGGTGGCGCAGCTGACCGCCGCGCTGGTGATGTTCCGCATCATCTACTACCTGCTGCCGCTGGTGCTGGCCAGCGGCCTGCTGGTCTGGCGCGAGCTGAAAGGCGCGGCGGCGCCCAGGCCGGAACCTGCGATCGCCCATGCGGGGACGCCCGCCGTGGCCCAGCAACCGGGCAACTGGGCCACGCGCCTGGCCCCGGTGGCGATGTCGGGGCTGACCTTCATCGCCGGGATCATCATGCTGGTCTCGGCGGTCATCCCGGTCATGCCGCAGCGTCTGGAGATCCTCGCGGCGACCGTGCCGCTGATGGTGGTCGAGGTCTCGCACATGCTGGCCGGACTGGTCGGCCTGGCCCTGCTCATCCTTGCGCGTGGCCTGCAGCGGAGGCTCAACGGCGCCTATGTCATGACCCTGGCCCTGACCGTGGTCGGCATCGTCCTGAACCTGGTCAAGGGCATCGATGTCGAGGAGGCCATCGCCCTCGCCCTGGTGGCCCTGGCCCTGTTCGCCAGCCGCAAGGCGTTCTATCGCCGCACCTGCATGCTCGATTCGCCGTTTTCGGTGAGCGGGCTCGCGGCCGTGGCGGCCGCCGTGGTCGGCATGATGGCGGTCACGTTCTTCTCCTTCAAGCAGGTCGATTACAACCACCTGCTGTGGTGGCAGTTCGGTTTCGATCAGGACGCGGCGCGCGCCCTGCGCTCGACCCTGGGCGTGGGCCTTGGGGTGACCCTGCTGGGCCTGACGCTGTTGCTGCGCCCGCCCAGGCATGTGCCGCATCTGCCCAATCCCGCCACCCTCGCGCATGCGCAGGCCATCATCCGCACGCAGGACAGCGCCTTCGCCAATCTGGCCCTGATGGGGGACAAGTCGATCATGCTGAACGAGGAGGGCGACGCCTTCATCATGTTCGGCAAGCGCGGCGCAAGCTTCATCGCCCTGGGCGATCCGGTCGGCCCCGGGGGCGCGGGCGAGGAGCTGGCCTGGGCGTTTCGCGAGATGGTCAGCCGCGAGGGCGGGCGGGTCGCCTTCTATCAGGTGCGCGCGGAAAACCTGCCGATCTATCTCGACATGGGCCTGATGCCGTTGAAGATCGGCGAAGAGGCGGTGATTTCCCTGACCCGCTTCACCCTGGACGGAAAAAAGGCCGAGCCGAACCGTTACATCCTCAATCGGGGCGCACGCGCCGGACTCGAGTTTGACATGGTCCCCGCAACGCATGTGCCCGGGATCGTCGAGGAACTGCGCATGGTGTCGGATGACTGGCTCGTGCAGCGCAAGGCGCGCGAAAAACGCTTCTCGCTGGGCTTCTTCGACCCCGCTTACGTCAGCCGGTTCGATGTGGCGGTACTGCGTCATGAAGGGCGCATCGTCGCCTTCGTCTCCATCCTGCGCACCGATACCCACACCGAGGCCGCCTCCGACCTGATGCGCCAGGTCTCGAATGCCCCGCGCGATGCCATGCGCTTCCTCCTGCTCAAGCTCATGATCCACCTGAAGGGGGCGGGCTACACGCGCCTCTCCCTGTCCATGGCGCCCCTTTCCGGGCTGGAGAGCCACCCCTATGCGCCGATCTGGCAGCGCGTCGGCTCGATGATCTACCAGCGCGGCGGGCAGTATTACAACTTCCGGGGGCTGCGCGAGTTCAAGGAGCAGTTTTCCCCGGACTGGGAGCCCCGTTTTCTCGTCACCCAGGGCGGGCTCAACCCCGCGATCATTCTTGCCGACGTGGCGGCGCTGGTCGGCGGCGGCATGCGCGGGGTGCTGGGCAAATGATCCGCTCGCGCTTGCGCCATGCCTTCGCGCTGGCCGCGCTGCTGGCCGTGGGCGTCCCGGCGGCCGATGCCGCCGAGACCCTGTCCAGCCGCGAATGGGGCGCGCTGTCCATCGGCCTGCCGGACAAGCCGCAGGCGGTCGCCCTGCTGTTCTCCCCCGCCAGCGGCCCGGCCGAGGCCGACCGCGAGGCCGCCGAGGCCCTGCGCGCCAGGGGTTACGCGGTGGCGCTGGTGGATACCGGCGCCCTCCTGGCCTGGGCGCGGCAGCGCGAGGACTGCCTCGATCTCGCGGGCGTCGGCCAGTGGCTGAGCCAGACCCTGCAGCAGCGCATCAACCTGCCCGAATACCGCCCCGCCCTGCTGGCCGGGCGCGAGGAGGGGGGCTGGGCGGTGCATGCCCTGCTGGCACAGGCGCCGGACGGGGTGTTCGAGGGCGGGGTGAGCGTCGGTTTCGAGCCGGGCAACCCCTCCGGCCGCGAGCTGTGTGGCATCAGTCCGGTCGGGCCGGATCGCCATATCGCGCCCGGCACGCCGCTGCATGGCTGGTGGCGGGTGGGGGACGCGTCGCGCGTGAGCCTCGATGCCGCGCGCTATGCCCGCCAGGCCGCGCTGGCCGGTCAGCAGGCCGTGGCGGAGCCCCTGGTCCCGCGCCCCTATCCCGCGCTGGTCGCCGAGGCCCTGAAATCCCGCGTTGCGCTGGAGGCGGAAGGCCCCGGCGGCATCCCGGTGATCGAGGTCTCGCGCCACAGCCAGGGCGACGTGCTGGTGCTCTTCTATTCGGGCGATGGCGGCTGGCGCGACATCGACCGCCGCATCGGCGACGCGCTGGCGCGCGATGGCTATGCGGTGGTGGGCATCGACACCCTGCGCTACTTCTGGCGCAAGCGCGACCCGGACACAGCGGGCCGGGATCTGGCCCGGCTGATCGCGCATTACCGCGAGGCCTGGGATTTGGACCAGATCGTGCTGATGGGCTACTCCTTTGGCGCCAACATCCTGCCCTTTGCCTACAACCGCCTGCCCGAGGATGCGCGCCGCCAGGTGCGCATGGTGACGCTGCTCTCGCCCGAGCTGAGCACGGACTTCGAGATCCACATGGCGGGCTGGCTCGGTCAGCAGGCCAGCGGGGATGCGGCCATGCCCATCCTGCCCGAGGCGCTGCGCATTCCATCCGAGCGGTTGTTCTGCGTGCATGGCGAGAAGGAAGGCGCGGCCACGCTGTGCAACCAGCCCGAACTGGGGGCCGTGGAAAGGCTCACCCTGCCGGGCGGGCACCACTACGACGGCGACTACGACGCACTGGCGCTGAAGCTGATCGACGCGATCACGCGCCGTCTGCCTTCATCGTAAGACGCGCCAGATCCTCGGGGGTGTTGATGTTCTGCCCCAGGATCGATGCCTCGCCGAAATCCGCGATGCCCGCGCCCATC
>SDAY01000057.1 GCA_006212015.1 Halothiobacillaceae bacterium | reverse complement strand
GGCGCCGCGCCTACATGTAGGAGGCCCGCCCTCGGGCCGAATGACGCGCCGCATTGGATCGCGTTCGGGGGCCCGCCATGATTTCTTCACAGCCTTTGAGTGGAAGCGGCCCTCAGGCCTCGATCAGTTCCACGTCCTCGGCCTGCAGGCCCTTGCGGCCCTGGGCGATGGTGAAGGCGACGCGCTGGCCTTCGTAGAGCACGCGATGCCCCTCGCCCAGGATGGAACGGTAATGCACGAAGATCTCCGGGCCGGAATCGCGCAGGATGAAGCCATAGCCCTTGCTTGCGTCGAACCACTTCACCGTGCCCATTTCCTGATTGCCGATATCGACCGACGACTGCACGCCCAGGGAGGAGCGCGGCATGTGATCCCGCGAAAGATCACCCCAGCCCCCGGTCAGCAGGGTGGCCAGCAGGCTTGTGACCAGGAACACGCTCAGGAGCAGCAGATAGGACTTCATTTCGACCGGACCGATCGAGAGCAGATATAACGCGGCAAACGGGGCCACGGCGGAGAGGACGACACTTACGACAAGAGAACGGACAAGAGGCTTTCGATTCATGGATGGATAATGTGCTGTTTTGATTGTTGATCAAGCTGCAAGCCCGTCGCTGGGCAGAAACGCTCATCCCTGACGTCCCGATCCCGCTGACCAGACAAGGCCGGAATGTAAAACAAGCGCCACGGGCGGGAACCCGCCATTGTGGCACAAGCAGGCGGCCGGGGTGAATCGGCAAAATGCATCGCCATCGACTGCGATCCCGGTACGCGATTGCGACAATCCCCCCACAAAGGCAGTATGACGGCCAAAACCCGCCTGCAGGAGTTCAACATGCCCCTCGACCCGTCATGGATCAGCGAAGTCGTCCCGCACATGGGCGCCGCCTTCAGCCTCAAGACCACGCGCCTGCTGGACGAGGTGCAAAGCCCGTTCCAGAAGATCGGCGTGTACGCGACCGAGCACTGGGGCAACCTGCTCGTCATCGACGACGCCTTCATGCTCACCAGCCTGGAGAACTTCGTCTACCACGAGATGATCAGCCACCCGGCGCTGTTCACCCATGCCGATCCCAAGCATGTCGTCATCATCGGCGGCGGGGACTGCGGCACCCTGCGCGAGGCGCTCAAGCATCCTTGCGTGGAGCGGGTCACCCAGATCGACATCGACGAGCAGGTCACCCGCATGGCGGAGAAGTGGTTCCCGGAGCTGTGCGATTCCAACGACGACCCGCGCGCCGACCTGCGTTTCGACGACGGCATCAAATACATGCGCGAAGCGGCGGACGGTTCGGCTGACATCATCATCGTCGACTCCACCGACCCGATCGGCCCCGGCGAAGGCCTGTTCGGCCCGGCCTTCATCGCCGACTGCTTCCGCGTGTTGCGCGCGGGCGGGATCATGGTCAGCCAGAGTGAATCCCCCTTCTATCACATGGACGTGCTCAAGAACGTTCACCGCGCCATGCTCCAGGCGGGCTTCGCCGACCGTCGATCGCTGCTGTTCCCGCAACCGGTCTATCCGGGCGGCTCGATCACCTGCACCCTGGCGCGCAAGGGCGAGGGGCTGGACGGCTTCCGTAGCGAGGACGCCGCCGCCAAGGGTTTCCCGACCCGCTACTACAATGCCGGCATCCACCAGGGCGCGCTGACCCCGCCGGAATTCGTGCGCGAGGCGCTGGAAAACCTCTAAGGCAGCGTCATCGCGAACCCCGGAGGGGTGTGGCGATCCATGCCGCGCCCAATCACCCTCGAACTGGATTGCTTCGCTTCGCTCGCAATGACGATACTCAGGAATATCTCCATTGAGCCTGTATAATCAATCGTTTGCGATTCCCTGATCAAATCTGACCATGCTCTACCCTGAAGCGTTCGAGGTGATTGTCATCGGCGGCGGCCATGCCGGTACCGAGGCTGCGCTCGCCTCCGCGCGCGCCGGCGCCCGGACCCTGCTGCTCACCCACAACATCGAGACCGTGGGCGCGATGAGCTGCAACCCCGCCATCGGCGGCATCGGCAAGGGCCATCTGGTCAAGGAGATCGACGCCCTCGATGGCGCCATGGCCCTTGCCGCCGACCGCGGCGGCATCCAGTTCCGCATCCTCAACGCGCGCAAGGGTCCGGCGGTACGCGCCACCCGCGCGCAGGCCGACCGCAACCTCTACCGCCTCGCCATCCGCGCGATGGTCGAGCACCAGCCGAACCTGTGGGTGTTCCAGCAGGCCGCCGACGACCTGATCATGGAGGGCGAGCGCGTCACCGGCGTGGTCACCCACACCGGCATCCGCTTCCCGGCGCGCGCGGTGGTGCTGACCGCCGGCACCTTCCTCGGCGGCAAGATCCACGTCGGCATGGACAACTACGCCGGCGGACGCATGGGCGACCCGCCCTCCATCGCCCTCGCCCGCCGCCTGCGCGAACTGCACCCGCGCGTCGGCCGCCTGAAGACCGGCACCCCGGCGCGCATCGACATCCGCTCGCTCGACCTCTCGGTGATGGAAGAGCAGAAGGGCGACGACCCGCGCCCGGTGTTCTCGTTCATGGGCAGCCGTGCCGAGCACCCGCGCCAGGTCAGCTGCTACATCACCTACACCAACGAGCGCACCCACGAGATCATTCGCGGCAGCCTCGACCGCTCGCCGATGTACGCCGGCGTGATCGAGGGCATCGGCCCGCGCTACTGCCCGTCGATCGAGGACAAGGTGGTGCGCTTCGCCGACAAGGACCGCCATCAGGTGTTCGTCGAGCCGGAAAGCCTGAGCTCGCTGGAGATCTACCCCAACGGCGTGTCCACCTCGCTGCCGTTCGACGTGCAGCTGGCGATGTACCGCTCGATCACCGGCTTCGAGAAGGCGCACATCACCCGCCCGGCCTACGCCATCGAGTACGACTACTTCGACCCGCGCGACCTCAAGCCCACGCTGGAAACTCGGGTCATCGGCGGGCTGTATTTCGCCGGCCAGATCAACGGCACGACCGGCTACGAAGAAGCGGGCGCGCAGGGACTGGTCGCCGGGGTGAACGCCGCGCGTCAGGTCCACGGCCTCGACCCCTGGGCGCCGCGCCGCGAGGAGAGCTACATCGGCGTGATGATCGACGACCTCATCACCCTCGGCACCCGCGAGCCCTACCGCATGTTCACCAGCCGCGCGGAATACCGCCTGCTGCTGCGCGAGGACAATGCCGACCTGCGCCTGACCGAGATCGGCCACACGCTCGGCCTGGTCGGCGAGACACGCTGGCGCGCGTTCAACGAGAAACGCGAGGCGATCGAGCTTGAACGGCAGCGACTGAACGGGATCATGGTCGCGCCCAACAGCCCGGCGGGCCAGGCCCTGACCGGGCGCGGCATCGTGTTCTCGAAAGAGAACCGAGCCCTCGACCTGCTCAAGCGCCCCGAGCTGGACTACGCCCAGGTCAACGCCCTGCCCGGCATCGGCCCCGGCGTGGAGCGGGAGGACGTGGCCGAGCAGATCGAGGTGCAGGTGAAGTACGCGGGTTATCTCGACATCCAGCGCCAGGAGATCGAGCGCTCGCGCCGCAACGAGGACGCCGCCCTGCCGGACGACCTTGATCTCGACGCCATCAGCGGCCTCTCCAACGAGATCAAGCAGAAGCTCAGGCAGCATCGCCCGGCCACCCTCGGCCAGGCCTCGCGCATCCCCGGCGTCACCCCGGCGGCCATCTCGCTTTTGCTGGTCCACCTGAAGAAGCGGCAGATGCAGGGCAGGGCCGACGCATGAGATTCCCACGCGAGACCTGCGCCGCCCGCCTGAGCGAGGGCATCGCCGCGATGGGGCTGGACATCCCGGACGAGGCGCAGGCGCGCCTGCTCGACTACCTGGAGCTGATGGACAAGTGGAACCAGGCCTACAACCTGACCGCCATCCGCAACCCGCTGGAGATGGTCGACAAGCACCTGCTCGACTCGCTCAGCCTGCTGCCGCATGTGACCGATGCGCCGCTGCTGGACGTCGGCGCCGGCGCGGGCCTGCCGGGCCTGGTGCTGGCCATCGTCCGCCCCGGGCTTGAGGTCACACTCGTCGATGCCGTGGCCAAGAAGGTGCGCTTCATGGAGCATGTCATCCGCACCCTGAGGCTGGGCAACGCCCGCGCCCTGCACGCCCGCATCGAGGCGCTGGATGGCGAGTACGGCCAGATCACCAGCCGCGCCTTCGCCAGCCTCGCGGACTTCCTCACCCTGACCCGCCACCTGCTCGCCCCCGGCGGCCGCTGGCTGGCGATGAAGGGCCAGATACCCCATGATGAACTGGCCGCCCTGCCCGCCTGGGCCGCCGTCATCGGGACGCCCCGACTTCACGCGCCCGCCCCGCTTGGCGAGCGCCATCTGATCGTCCTCACGGACCAGGAAACCGCATGAGCATACCGATGTGTCCGGAACAAATCGGAAGCCGCCAGACGGCGAACCCGAAGGAACACGGCCACGGACGGCCCGCGTCTGTTCTCGCCATCGCCAACCAGAAGGGCGGCGTGGGCAAGACCACCACCGCCGTGAACCTGGCCGCCGGCATGGCGCTGGGCGACAAGCGCGTGCTGCTGATCGACTTCGACCCGCAGGGCAACGCGACCACCGCCAGCGGCCTGGACAAGCGCGAGATCAGGCCGACCGCCGCCGAGCTGCTGCTGGGCGAGGCCGGGATCGAGGCTTGCATCCATGCAAGCCACTCGGGCGACTTCGACATCCTGCCCGCCAACGGCGACCTGACCGCCGCCGAGGTGCGCCTGGTCAGCCGCATCGGCCGCGAGATGATCCTGCGCAATGCCCTGCAGGCCGTGCGGGAGCGCTACGACGTGGTCATCATCGACTGCCCGCCCGCGCTCAACATCCTCACCGTCAACGCGCTGGTCGCGGCGCGTGGCGTGATCGTGCCGATGCAGTGCGAGTACTACTCGCTGGAGGGCCTGTCCGCCCTGATGAGCACCATCGAACAGGTGCGCGACTCGGTGAATTCCGAGCTCGCCATCTTCGGCGTGCTGCGCACCATGTACGACGGCCGCAACCGTCTGACGCAGGATGTCTCGCAGCAGCTCGAAACCCACTTTGGCCGCCGCCTGTTCCAGACCATCATCCCGCGCAACGTGCGCCTGGCCGAGGCTCCCAGCCATGGCCTGTCCGCGCTGGCCTACGACCCCGCCTCCACCGGCGCGCAGGCCTATGTGCAGATGGCGCAGGAGGTGATGGAGCGGATGATGGAGCTCGCCGCATGCGTCGCCGGCCGCCCTCCGCTGGGCGGGGTTTCGACCCTGGATGAGCGCAAGGCCGGAGAGCGGGGATGAGCGCGGCCAAGCGCGGCCTCGGGCGAGGCCTGGAATCCCTGCTGTCGCCGCTGGAGGACAGGCCGCGCGAGGGCGAACTGCGCAGCCTGCCGATCAGCCGGATCCGCCCCAACCCCTGGCAGCCCCGCCAGACCTTCGATGCCGCGCAACTCGACGATCTGGCCCGTTCGATCAAGGCCCAGGGCCTGCTGCAGCCCGTGGTGGTGCGCCCGGCGGGCGACGGCTTTGAACTGATCGCAGGCGAACGCCGCTGGCGCGCCGCCGGTCTTGCGGGCCTCGCCCATATCCCCGCCGTGGTGCGCGAGGTCGACGACCGCACCACCGCCGCCCTCGCCCTGGTCGAGAACCTGCAGCGCGAGGACCTCAACGCGCTGGAAAAGGCGCAGGGCATCAAGCGCCTGATCGACGACTTCGGCCTCACCCACCAGCAGGCGGGCGAGGCGCTGGGTCATTCGCGAACCCAGGTCAGCAACCTGCTGCGCCTGCTCGAACTCGCCCCCGCCGTGCAGGGGCTGGTGGAGACCGGCCAGCTCGACATGGGCCACGCCCGCGCCCTGCTGCCCCTGCCCGCGACGCGCCAGGAGGAAATGGCCGAGCAGATCGCCGCGCGCCGAATGTCGGTGCGCGAGGTCGAATCCCTCGTCGCCCGCCTGCTCCAGGCCGCGCCCGGGAAAGAGGCCACCGAGCGGCCCATCGATCCGAACATCGCCGCCCTCGAGCGCCGCCTGAGCGAGCAGCTCGGCGCCCCCGCCGAGATCCGCCACGGCCAGCGCGGCAAGGGCCAGATCATCCTCCGCTACGGCTCGCTCGACGAACTGGACGCCCTGCTCTCCCGCCTGAAGGCGGAAGGCTGACGCCCGCGCGCACAGCCCCGGGCTCGCAGTCGATTCATTCACACCCTCTCAGGCCTCATCCATCTCCAGCCAGGCCCGGGCGCCGCCGCCCTCGCGCGGGCCGAGGCCCAGACGCCAGCCCTGCACCTGGGCCAGCTGGCGGGCGATGGCCAGCCCCAGGCCGCTGCCGCCCGTCGCCACGCTGCGCGACGGCTCCAGCCGCACGAAGGGCTGGAACACCGCCTCGCGCATGTCGCCGGGGATGCCCGGCCCGCGATCCAGCACCTCGAAGCGCCAGCGGCCATGGTCGCACTGAAGCGTCATTTCGACCGGCTGAAAGCCGCTGTAGCGCCAGGCGTTGTCGATCAGGTTGCCCAGGATGCGGCGCAGGGCCTGCGGCTCGCAGGGCGCGACACAGGCCGCCGGCCCGCTGAAGTCCAGCTCCACGCCGTTGCGCCGGTGGTCCCCGGCCAGCTGCCGCGCCAGCCCGGCCAGATCGACCGACGCCTCCGGCAGGGTCTCGCCGCGCGCCAGTTGCAGGGCCTGACCGATCAGGCGGTCCATCGCCTCCACGTCGCGCACCATGGCGTCACGCAGGCCATCGCCTTCGTCCTCCGGCATCATCTCCAGCGCCAGGCGCAGGCGGGCCAGGGGGGTGCGCAGGTCATGGGAGATGCCCGCCAGCAGGGTGGTCCGGTCATGCTCGAGCCGCCGCTGCATGCGCATCATCTGCTCCAGCCGCTCGCCCAGCTCGCGCACCTCGAGGACCTCGCAGTCCCGCACCGCCAGGGGCGCATCGCGGCCGCGTCCCCAGGCCTGCGCCACCTTCGCCATGGCCTCCAGCGGCCGCACCAGGCGGCGGGTCATGCGCATGGCCACGAACGCGGCGAGCGCCGTGGAACCGAGCAGGACGAGCGACAGGGCCATCAGCTGGCCGCCCAGCAGGCGCGGCGCATCGAAGCTCACGGCAAAGGGTTGCCCATGCACGCTCAGGCGCACCACGACCTGGTCCAGCCCGGCATCCAGCCCGACGCGGGGAGCCGCGTCGAGGCGGCGCTCCAGCGCGCGGCCGAGCAGTTGCGGATAGGCCATCCATCCCCCGCCCGGGGCCTCCCCGCGCCCCGCCCCGTCCGCCTCGAGCACGAGGCCATGCCTCTCGCGCAGCTCGTCCTCGAAATCCGGCCGCGTGCCCGGCGGCAGCTCCAGCCAGGTCTTGGCCGACAGCACGATCAGGGCGGCCTTGTCCTGCGCGGAGCGCTCCGACAGGGGTCGGAGGACCAGCGCCACCATCAGCACCAGCGCCAGCAGCAGCTGCGCCGCCAACGCCCAGGCCATGGCGCGGGTGAAGTGGCTGAACAGCGGCCGCGGCGCGCTCATGCCGGGGCCCGCCCCTCGGGCACGAACACATAGCCTTCGCCGCGAATGGTCAGCAGATGGCGCGGCTGGGCGGGATCGGCCTCGATCTTGCGGCGCAGCCGGGTCATGCGCACGTCGATGCTGCGGTCGAACGGCGAGCGGTCGTAGCCCTTGAGCAGGTCCATCAGGGTGTCGCGCGAGAGCAGCCGGCGCGGATGCTCCATGAACACGCGCAGCAGCTGGAACTCGCCCTCGGTCAGGCTGATGGAGTGGCCGGCGATGCTCAGGTCATGCATGTCCAGGTCGATGCGGAACGGCCCCTGTTCCAGCACATGGGCGACTGGCGCCCCATGCGCGGCCCGGGCGGGCGGGGGTTCGCTCGTCTCGTAACGCCTGAGCACGGCGCGGATGCGCGCCAGCAGCTCGCGCGGGTTGAAGGGCTTGGGCAGGTAGTCGTCCGCCCCCACCTCCAGGCCGACGATGCGGTCGATGTCCTCGCCGCGCGCGGAGAGCATGATGATCGGCACCGACAGGCTGGCGCGCAGGCGGCGCGCGATCGACAGGCCGTCCTCGCCCGGCATCATCAGGTCGAGCAGGATCAGGTCTGGCGTGCCGCCCTCCGCGAGCACGCGGTCGAGGTCGGCGCCACCCCCCGCGCAGCTCACCTCGAAGCCCTGCTCGCCGAGATAGCGCGCAAGCAGCCCGCGCAGGGCCGCGTCGTCATCCACCACCAGGATCGAAGGCATGCCGCCCCTCCCATGCTGTCTGTTACATTGCGTAACACACGGTTGCACAGGAGAAATCCCCGTGCAAGACACCCCGTGCACCATGACTCCCACGCCAAACCACCCACGAGGAACGATGCCCGCGATGCTCCGGATGGCCCTGTCCCTGCTGATGATGCCCCTTGCGGGCCAGGCCTGGGCCGACGATCCGCGCCTTGACCCGTCTCGCCTGCAGCAGCAGATCGAGCGCCACGCCGAGCAGGCCAGCAAGGACCTGCCCGCGCCGTCCGGCGACTCGGCCCCATGGCTGAGGGAGCCCCCGCGCGAGGCCACGCACGGGGCGCGAGGAGGCTACGGACGGGGCTACGAGCAGCGTTACGGCGCATCCGGCGCGAACGGCGGCCCGCAGGGGGAGACTCCCGGCGGCCAGGGCTTCGGTCGGGGTGGAATGGCGGGAGGCGGCGGCCATGGCCGCCGATAAACGACCAGTCACTGATGATGAGGTGTCCATCATGTCCAGAAAAACCCGGATGCTCTCTTCCGGTCTCGCGTTCGCCCTGATGGGCGCGGCCTTCACCCCGGCCCTGGCCGACGAGCCCGCGCTCAACCCGGACCGCCTGCAGCAGCAGGTCCGCGAGCATGCCGCGACTCAGGCGAACCAGCAGCCCATGGGCCAGCAGACGATGACGCAGGAACAGCGCGAGACCCAGCGTCAGACGCGCGACGAGCGCCGCGCCGAACAGCGCCAGGGCGGCGGCCAGGGTGGCATGGGCGGTGGCGGCGGACGCGGCGGACGCTGATCGCCCCGCTCCCGCCCCGGCTCACCCAAACCCCCGATTTTCACATCCAGGTGAACACCATGAACATGAACAAGACCCTGCTTGCCCTCGCCATCGCCGGCCTGAGCCTGACCGCCGGCCTCGCCCCCGTCCAGGCGGGGCATCGCACCGCCCCCGTCCTGACGGCGGAGGAAACCGCCGAGGTGCTCTACATGCGCGAGGAAGAAAAGGCCGCCCGCGACGTGTACCTGACCCTCGCCGAGCACTGGTATCCGACCGAGGGCAACAGCGCGGTGGTGACCGCGCTCAACAACATCGCCGCCGCCGAGCAGACCCACATGGAGCGCATCGAGGCCATCCTCGAGAAGTACAACCTGCCCGACCCGGTCGACGCGGCCGAGACGCGCGGCGCGTTCGTGAACCCGGACCTTGCCCTGCTGTACACCACCCTGGTCGCCCAGGGCAAGCTCACCGTCCAGGATACCCTGCGGGTCGGCGGCCTGATTGAGGAGACCGACATCCGCGACCTCAAGCATTCCATCGAGATCACCCAGGCCCGTGACATCGTCAATGTGTACGCGAACCTGCTGTGCGGATCGCGCAACCACCTGCGCGCCTTCGCCGGCCAGATCACCCAGACCCAGGGCGGCTACATCGCCCAGGTCCTGCCGCAGACTGAGGTGGACGCCATCGTCAACTCACCCAGGGAGCGTTGCGGACGCTGAGGCCCGCGACGAGGGCCGGGGGCATGCCCGCCATGCCCCCAGGCCGGAAAGAACATATCAACAAGGAACAACCATGCATGTCCCGAACGCCCCGCGCCTGTCCATCGCCGCCCTCGGCCTCGCCCTGCTGGCCGGATGCGGCGGCGCGAGCGAGCCCGACACCCCGCCCCGCGTGAATGTCGCGAGCTGCCCGGCCACGGTGATCCCGCTCACGCAGCCGGAGATCGACGAGGCCAGCTTCATGCGCGAGGAGGAGACGCTTGCCCGCGACGTGTACCTCGATCTGGCCGAGCACTGGACCGCCCAGGCCGGGCAGGTGCCCGTCGTGACCATCATGAGCAACATCAGCCAGGCCGAGCAGGAGCACATGGACAGCATGAAGGCGGTGCTCGATTGCTACGGCCTGCCCGACCCGATGGCAGCGGGCGAGACGCGAGGCGTCTTCATCAACACCGAACTGGCGCAGCTCTACACCGACCTCATCGCCCGGGGCCAGACCAGCCAGGGTGAGGCCCTCCATGTCGGCGCGCTGATCGAGGAGGTGGACATCGAGGATCTGGTGACGTCCATCGCCATCAGCCAGCAGGACTACACCGACCAGGTGTACGAGAACCTGATGTGCGGCTCGCGCAATCACCTGCGCGCCTTCGCCGGCGAGATCATCAAGACCGAAGGCCGCTACACCGCCCAGTGGCTCGATCAGGCCGAGGTGGATGCCATCGTCAACTCGCCCTCGGAGCGCTGCGGCCGATAGGCCCCGCGAGCCAGGGCGAACTTGACGACACCGGGCCAAGCGGCGACGCTCCCCGGTGTTTTCCTATGGATGAAACCCCATGCTCAGCATCGAACTTCCCGGCCAGCCCGCGCTGGAACTGCACCATCTCGTGCTCGACTTCAACGGCACCCTCGCCCTGCGCGGCGCGGTGGTCGATGGCGTGGCCGAGCGCCTGCGCACACTGGCCGAATCGCTCACCCTGCACTGCGTGACGGGCGACACCTTCGGCACGGCCCGGGCCGCGCTGGAGGGGCTGCCCCTCCACCTGCATGTACTGCCGCCCACCGGCCAGTCCGTCGCCAAGCGCGGCTTCGCCGCCGGGCTGGACGGCGGCGTCTGCGCCATCGGCAACGGCTGGAACGACCGCCTGATGCTGGCCGAGGCCGACCTTGGCCTGGCGGTGATGATGAACGAGGGCGCGGCCAGCGCCACCCTCATGGCCGCGCGGGCGGCGTTCCCCTCCATCCTCGATGCGCTGGACGCCCTGCTGGCGCCGGGACGGATGGTGGCGGTGTTGCGGGATTGAACCCTTGATCGGCAGGAGCGAGCTTGCTCGCGAGAAAGGCTGATCGCGGGCTTGCGCCAGCTTCGCGTTAGCAAGCTCGCTCCTGCAAAACCTCAGTCGAGCCCGAATGCAGCGCAGCGAAATCCGGGAGGCTTGAGGCGCCCTATCGCGGCCCAAGGTCCGCTCCTACACACCATCTGCTGAAACCGTAGCGGGTGAGTTTGCAGTCCGAGCCGATGCCATGATGGTCAAACCTTGATCGGCAGGAGCGAGCTTGCTCGCGAGAAAGGCTG
>SDAY01000056.1 GCA_006212015.1 Halothiobacillaceae bacterium | reverse complement strand
TGGATTTAGGTTCCAGCGCCGCAAGGCGTGCGAGTTCGAGTCTCGCCTTTCGCACCATGTTTCATGCCCGGGGATGGTGGTTCATCCCTGGGCACAATTGAATTAACCACAGATTTGCTGAATTTTGAGGTGTACGACATGCAAGTGACGTTGGAAACCGCTGAGGGCCTTCTGCGCCGCCTGTCGGTCACAGTACCGGCTGCCCAGGTTGACGAGGCGGTTGAGAAGCGCCTGAAGGATCTTTCCCGCCGTGTGCGCATGGACGGTTTCCGTCCGGGCAAGGCGCCGATGCTGGTGGTTCGCCAGCGTTATGGCGAGCAGGCGCGCGACGAAGTCGTGGGCGATCTGATCCAGCGTACTTACGTGGATGCCATCACCCAGAACCAGCTGCGTCCGGCCGGTGGCCCGAGCATCACCGAGGTCGATATGATCGTCGGTGAAGGCCTGCGTTATGTGGCCGAGATCGAGGTCTATCCGGACATCACCCTGGCCGACCTTTCCACCCTCGAGGTCGAGCCTCCCAAGGCCGAGATCCTGAAGGCCGATGTCGAGGCGATGATCGGCAACCTGCGCAAGCAGCGTGCGACCTTCGAGGCCGTTGACCGTGAAGCGGCGGATGGCGATCGCGTCATCGTCGACTTCAAGGGCAGCATCGACGGCGAGCTGTTCGATGGCGGCTCCGCCACCGACATGCCGATCGAGCTGGGCAAGGGCCAGCTGCTGAAGGACTTCGAGGGTCCGATCATCGGCATGAAGGCCGGCGAGACCAAGACCATCGAGGTCACCTTCCCGGACGACTATCACGCCGATCACCTGCAGGGCAAGACGGCGAGCTTCGAGGTCACCGTCAAGAAGGTCGAGCAGACCGTCCTGCCGGAGATCGACGATGAATTCTGCCTAGCCTTCGGCGTGAAGGACGGTGGCGCCGAGACGCTCGAGGCCGAGGTGCGCAAGAACATGGAACGCGAGCTGGCCACCGCCACCAAGCGCCGCGTCAAGCAGCAGGTGATGGACGGCCTGCTGGCCGCCCATGAAGGCATCGCCATGCCGAAGGCCCTGGTGGTCGAGGAGGCCGAGCGCGTGCGTGAGCAGTTCAGCCAGCAGATGCGTGGCGCCAAGGCCGACCAGCTGCCGCTGAACATCTTCGAGCCGGAAGCCGAGCGCCGCGTCAGGCTGGGCATGCTGGTGGCCGAGCTGGTGCGCAGCGAAGGCCTGAAGGTCGATGCGGCCCGCGTGGACGCTCTGCTGGACGAGATCGCTTCCAGCTACGAAGACCCGACCGAGGTCAAGGTGTTCTACAAGAGCCGGCCGGACCTGATGCGGAACCTCGAGGCGCTGGCCGCCGAGGACATGGTCGTCGATCACGTCCTGTCCAGGGCCAAGGTGACCGACGTTTCGATGAGGTTCGACGAGGTCGTCAAGCCGCAAGAGGGCTGATCCAGTCCTGACTGAACGAGGCGGCCCTGGCCGCCTCGTTGCTTTTCAGGCCCGATGAAGTTGTGCAACACTGCATTGAAACGGGGGCGGATCGCCCCCATCTCAACACCCCGAACCCAGAGAAGCCGCCGATGATTTATTCGCCCTACGCCGCAGCCCAGGATCAAGGGCAGGACCCGCAGGCCATGGGCCTGGTGCCCATGGTGGTCGAACAAACCGCCCGCGGTGAGCGTGCCTACGACATCTACTCGCGCCTGCTCAAGGAGCGCGTGATCTTCATCGTGGGCGAGATCGAGGACCACATGGCCAACCTGGTGGTGGCCCAGCTGCTGTTCCTCGAGTCGGAAAATCCGGACAAGGACATTCACCTGTACATCAACTCGCCGGGCGGCGTCATCACCTCCGGCATGGCGATCTACGACACCATGCAGTTCATCAAGCCGGACGTCAGCACCCTGTGCATCGGTCAGGCCGCAAGCATGGGCGCCTTCCTGCTCGCGGGCGGCGCCAGGGGCAAGCGTTTCTGCCTGCCCAACTCGCGCGTGATGATCCACCAGCCGCTGGGCGGTTTCCGCGGTCAGGCCTCGGACATCAAGATCCACGCCGAGGAGATCATCAAGACGCGCCAGCGCATGAACGAGCTTCTGGCGCATCACACCGGCCAGCCGGTGGAGCGGGTCGAGCAGGACACCGACCGCGACAACTTCATGAATGCGGAGGCCGCCGCGGCCTACGGCCTGATCGACAAGGTGCTCGAACGCCGGTAGGCGTGACGCCCTATCGCCGGACGGCATGCCCAGGCAGCCCGTCCGGCCGCAATCCCCACAAGCCCACAAGGCTTGCAAGCCTTGTCCAAACCGGGCAAGGTTACTTTCGTATGACTGTCTGAGACTGGCTTGATGTCCAAGAAAAACGACGATCGCTCCCGCGATACCCTGTACTGCTCCTTCTGCGGCAAGAGCCAGAATGAAGTGCGCAAGCTGATTGCCGGGCCGTCCGTCTACATCTGCGATGAATGCGTGGAACTGTGCAACGACATCCTGCGCGAAGAGCTGCAGGACACCGGCGAGTCCGTGCATCACAAGTTGCCGACCCCGCACGAGATCCGCGCCACCCTGGATGAATACGTGATCGATCAGGGGGCGGCCAAGAAGGCGCTCGCGGTCGCGGTATACAACCATTACAAGCGTCTTGAGCTGCAGGGCAAGCGCGGCAAGGATGACGAGATCGAGATCGGCAAGAGCAACATCCTGCTGATCGGACCGACCGGCTCCGGCAAGACCCTGCTCGCCGAGACCCTGGCGCGCATCCTCAACGTGCCGTTCGCGATCGCCGATGCCACCACCCTGACCGAGGCGGGCTACGTCGGCGAGGACGTGGAGAGCATCATCCACAAGCTGTTGCAGAAGTGCGACTACGACGTGGAGAAGGCACAGACCGGCATCATCTACCTCGACGAGATCGACAAGATCACCCGCAAGGGCGACAACCCGTCGATCACCCGCGACGTGTCGGGCGAGGGCGTGCAGCAGGCGCTGCTGAAGATGATCGAGGGCACCATCGCGGCCGTGCCGCCCTCCGGCGGGCGCAAGCATCCCCAGCAGGAATACCTGCATGTGGACACGTCCAACATCCTGTTCATCTGCGGCGGGGCGTTCGATGGGCTGGACAAGATCATCCGCCGCCGCGCCGAGAAGGGCGGCATCGGCTTCGCCGCCGAGGTGAAGAGCAAGAACGACCAGCGCAACCTGAGCGAGCTGTTCAAGGACGTGGAGACCGAGGACCTGGTCAAGTACGGCCTGATCCCCGAGCTGGTCGGCCGCCTGCCGGTGGTCGCCTCGCTGGAGGAACTGGACGAGAAGGCGCTGGTTCGCATCCTGACCGAACCGAAGAACGCGCTGACCAAGCAGTTCACCAAGCTGTTCGAGATGGAGGACGTGCACCTCGAGTTCCGCCCCGATGCCCTGGGCGCCATCGCGCGCAAGGCGATGGAGCGCAAGACGGGCGCGCGCGGCCTGCGCACCATCCTCGAGCATACCCTGCTCGACACCATGTACGACCTGCCGTCGCTCGAGAACCTGCAGAAGGTGGTCGTCGACGAGCCCGTGATCAAGGGTGACGCCCAGCCCTATCTGGTTTTCGAGAACACCGAGCTGCCGCGCGCGGCCTCCGAATGATGCGGGTGTAGGCGCCCGGTCGTGTCCCATGGAAATCATGTGGGCATGACCGGGGGTCTTGCAATCAACGGTTCACGCCCACACGTCCTGAAACATGCAGCGGCCTGGCGCCGCGTTGAGGACAACCATGCCACATACCGAAATCCAATCCGAAATCATCGACGGCCAGCCGCGCATCGTCCCGGTGCTGCCGCTGCGCGACGTCGTGGTCTACCCGCACATGGTCATCCCGCTGTTCGTCGGCCGGGAAAAGTCCATTGCAGCCCTCGAATCCGCCGTGCAGGCCAACAAGCAGATCCTGCTGGTGGCGCAGAAGAGCGCCGATGTCGACGAGCCGGGTCGCGACGACCTGCATGCCATCGGCACCCTCTCCCAGATCCTCCAGCTGCTCAAGCTGCCGGACGGCACCGTCAAGGTGCTGGTCGAGGGCGGTGAGCGCGTGAACATCGAGCAGATGTACGCGCTGGACGAGTACTTCACCGCGCAGGTCATGCCGATCACCGAGGAGGTGATTGGTGACGAGCGCGAGCTGGAGGTCCACATGCGCACCCTGCTCGGCCAGTTCGAGCAGTACGTCAAACTGAACAAGAAGATTCCGCCCGAGATCCTGACCTCGCTGGCGGGCATCGACGACGCCTCGCGCCTGGCCGACACCATCGCCGCGCACATGGCGCTCAAGCTCGAGGAAAAGCAGCACATCCTCGAGATGACCGGCATTGCCGAGCGCATGGAGCACCTGATGGTCCTGATCGAGGCCGAGGTGGACCTGCTGCAGGTGGAGAAGCGCATCCGCGGCCGCGTCAAGCAGCAGATGGAGAAGAGCCAGCGCGAGTATTACCTCAACGAGCAGATGAAGGCGATCCAGAAGGAACTGGGCGAGCTCGAGGAGGCGCCGAACGAGATCGAGGATCTGGAGACGCGCATCGAGAAGGCCGGCATGCCGAAAGAGGCCCGCGACAAGGCCCGCGCCGAGCTGAACAAGCTGAAGATGATGCCGCCCATGTCCGCCGAGGCGACCGTGGTGCGCAACTACCTCGACTGGCTGTTGCAGGTGCCGTGGAAGAAGCGCAACAAGGTGCGCAACGACCTGGGCCTGGCCGAGGACGTGCTCGAGGCCGATCACTACGGCCTGGAGAAGGTCAAGGAGCGCATCCTCGAATACCTCGCGGTGCAGCAGCGCGTGAAGGCCCTGAAAGGCCCGATCCTCTGCCTCGTCGGCCCGCCCGGCGTGGGCAAGACCTCGCTCGGCCAGTCGATCGCCAAGGCCACCCACCGCAAGTTCGCCCGCATCGCCCTGGGCGGGGTGCGCGACGAGGCGGAGATCCGCGGGCACCGTCGCACCTATATCGGCTCCCTGCCGGGCAAGATCGTGCAGACGCTGGCCAAGGTCGGCAGCAAGAACCCGCTGATCCTGCTGGACGAGATCGACAAGATGTCGAACGACTTCCGTGGCGATCCGTCCGCGGCCATGCTCGAGGTGCTGGACCCGGAGCAGAACCACACCTTCTCCGACCACTACATGGAGGTGGACATCGACCTGTCCGAGGTCATGTTCATCGCCACGGCCAACAGCCTCAACATCCCCGGCCCGTTGCTGGACCGGATGGAGGTCATCCGTCTGGCGGGTTACACCGAGGACGAGAAGGTCAACATCGCCCAGCGTTACCTCGTGCCCAAGCAGGTCAAGAACAACGGCCTGCGCGAGGATGAGCTGTCGATCAGCGAAGCGTCCCTGCGCGACATGGTGCGCTACTACACCCGCGAGGCGGGCGTGCGCAACCTCGAGCGCGAGATCTCCAAGGTCTGCCGCAAGGTGGTGAAGGAGATCCTGCTCGACAAGAGCAAGGGCGAGGTCAAGGTCACGCCGAAAAACCTCGAGAAGTATCTCGGCGTGCGTCGCTTCAGCTATGAGAAGGCGCAGGAAGCCAATCAGGTGGGGCAGGTCAACGGCCTGGCCTGGACCGAGGTGGGCGGCGATCTGCTGACCATCGAGTCCGCCGTGCTGGCGGGCAAGGGCAAGCTGACCTATACCGGCCAGCTGGGCGATGTGATGCAGGAGTCGATCCAGGCGGCGATGACGGTGGTGCGCTCGCGCGCCGACCAGCTGGGCATCGAGCCGGATTTCTACGAGAAGAAGGATATCCACATCCATGTTCCCGACGGCGCCACGCCCAAGGATGGACCGAGTGCGGGCATCGCCATGTGCACGGCCCTTGTCTCGACGCTGACGGGCATTCCTGTGCGCGCGGACGTGGCGATGACCGGCGAAATCACCCTGCGTGGTGAAGTGATGCCGATCGGCGGGGTCAAGGAAAAGCTGCTCGCGGCCCACCGCGGCGGCATCCGCACGGTCATCATCCCGGAAGAGAACCGCAAGGATCTGGTCGAGATCCCGAAGAACATTCAGGCGAAACTGGATATTCGTCCGGTGAAATGGATCGATCAGGTTCTGGATATCGCGCTGGCCGAAAAGCCCCGTCCTCGCGATGCCGACGTGACACCGCCGACGGCGAGCGAGGCTCCGGCCGCGCGCCGGGGCCGTTCACGCAAGACCGAAGCGCCTTTGCCGCACTGATGGGGCATAAGCATCCTGAGCGTTGACGTTGCAGGATGCCCTTGCTATAAACCTAGCGAATTCCGGCAAAACCCGTCACGATGCGGCCTGGCATGGTGGCTGACGCCGGAGACGCCCCATCCGACCGGACGTCGACATGAGCACGTCAACCACCCGCAAGAACAACGCCCAAAGGACTCTTTGACCATGAACAAATCCGAACTGATCGATGCCGTTGCCCAGTCCGCCGACCTTACCAAGGCCGCCGCCGCGCGTGCCGTGGATGGCTTCGTCGACGCCGTGACCGAGGCCCTGAAGAAGGGCGAGCAAGTCACCCTGGTAGGCTTTGGCACCTTCCTGGTTCGCGAGCGCGAGGCCCGTACCGGCCGTAACCCGCAAACCGGCGCCGAGATCAGCATTGCCGCGTCCAAGCTGCCGTCGTTCAAGGCTGGCAAGGGTCTGAAGGACGCCGTGAACTAAGTTCAGGCGGTCCTCCAGCCTCCCAACTCCGCTGGGGTTGGGGGGCTTTTTTATGTCTGACGTTTTCTGATCTTTTGACTGTGAGAATCCTGCCATGATGATGGATTTACGTGATCGCCTCTCGGGCTGGCTGGCCTACTCTATCGTGGCGTTGATCAGCATCCCCTTCGTGCTGTGGGGCATCGGAGAGTATTTCCAGGGGGGCAACGATGCACCCGTGGCCACGGTCAATGGTCAGGAGATCAGCGCGCAAGCCCTGGATCATGCCTACGGCCAGGAGCGCCAGCGCATGGCGCAGGCCTTCGGTGGCTCGGTGCCGCCAGACATGCTTGAGGGCATGGGGATCAAGCGCCAGGTGCTGGATAGCCTGGTCCTGCGCGAGGTGCTTCGCCAGTACGCCCATGAACAGGGTCTTCGCGTCAGCGATGCCGAACTGGCTGCGGTGCTGCGTGGCGTTCCGGCGTTTCAGGAGAACGGCGCGTTCAGCCAGCAGCGCTATGAACAGGCCCTCGGCCTGCAGGGGCAGACCCCGGTCTCGTTCGAGGCCGATGTTCGCCAGGATCTGGTGCTCGAGCAGCTTCAGCGCGGGATTGCCTCGAGTGCCTTCGGGGTGGACGCCGAGATCGATGGATTCCTGCGTCTGCGCGGCCAGAGTCGCGGCGTGGAGGTCTACACCGTCCCCGCCGCCCCGCGTCGTCAGGCGATCAAGCCGGATGATGCCGCCTTGCAGGCCTATTACGCCGGGCACACCCCGGATTTCCGCCGCGCCGAGCGTGTCCGTCTGGAGGCCATCGAGCTGTCCGTGGACACCATGGCGGCAAGCATGCAACCGGGCGAAGAGGATCTTCGTCGTGCCTACGAGGACTACCTGTCGCGTGAGCAGCAGCGCGAACGTCGTGAAGCCCGGCACATCCTGATCACGCCAGCAGCGGATGGCGACATGGCAGCGGCGCGCAAGCAGGCCGAGGAGCTTCGCGACCGCCTCGCCAAGGGTGAAGACTTCGAGGCCCTTGCCAAGGCGTTTTCGAAGGATCCCGGCTCCGCGGCCGAGGGCGGGCGACTGGGCGTGGTCGAACGCGGCATGATGGTCGAGCCCTTCGAGAAGGCCCTGTTCGCGCTGAAGCAGGGGGAGCTCAGCGAGCCGGTGCAGACCGAGTTCGGCGTTCACCTGATTCGCTTGGACGGGATCGAGCAGGTGAAGCCCAAGTCACTGGACGAAGTGCGCGATGCCATGCTCAAGGATGCGCGGCATCGCATGGCTGAAGAGCGGTTCCATGACCTGACCGACCGCCTGGCGACGCTGACCTACGAGCAGCCCGACAGCCTCAAGCCCGCCGCCGAACAGCTTGGCCTGCAGGCCACATCAACCGGATGGATGACCCGCGACAAGGGCGACGGCATCGGGAGCGAGGCCAAGGTTCGTGGCGCCGCCTTTGCTCCCGAGGTGCTGGAGCAGGGCCGGAACAGCGACCTGATCGACCTTGGCAACAACCGTGGGGTGGTCGTGCGTGTGGCGGAGCATGAGGCCGCGGCGGATCAGCCCTTCGAGGCCGTGCGGGCCGAAGTGGAGCGACGGGTGGTCGAGCAGGAACTCGCCCGGGTCGTGGAGGGGGATGCCGCCTCCCTGCGCGAGGCCCTGGCCCGTCCCGGCGCGGCTGAGGATACGCTGGCCAGGCTGGGCGTAAGCCGTGGCTTCACGGGCGAGATCAAGCGCGTGGGTGAAAAGGCGGTGGATCCCGCCATCCTGCGTGCCGCCTTCTCCGCGGGGCGACCGGCGGCCGATGCCCCGCTCGCGACCAGCGTGCGCCTTGCCACAGGGGATATGGCGGTCATTCGCGTGCTGTCGGTCACGGACGGTGATCCCGCCGCTGTCGATGCTTCAGAACGCCTCGCCATCATGGACGAGATGCGCCAGAACCTGGGCATGAACGAGCTTTCCGCCTTCATCGCCCACCTGCGTGCGCGTGCCGAGATCACTCAGCGTCAGGACCTCTGACCCGGGTATTCACGGTGACCACCAAGGCCGGGCTCCCCGCGACCCTTCACGCGCCAGTATCGGTACGCGCCATCCTTTTGGCGATCGTGCTGGCCGTGACCGCCGGGTGGATCGGCGGCATGGAGGCGCAGGTCTTCGGACTGCGCCTTCATGCTGTCTACAGCTTCGTTGGCGATCTTTTCCTCAACGCGCTCAAGATGCTGATCGTTCCGCTGGTGATGTCCGCCATCATCAGCGGCGTGAGTTCACTCGGCGATGGCCCCCATCTTGGCCGCATGGGCGGCAAGGCCGTGTTTTATTACCTGACCACCAGCCTGCTCGCCATCCTGACCGGCATGTTGTTCGTCAACCTGATTCAACCCGGGCTCATGACCAGCGTCAGCCTGCCCGCGACTGGCTCCGGAACGATTGCAGCGGCGGTGGAAGGGCGTGGCATGGGCGATCTCGCGGCCATCCTGCAACGATTCTTCCCGCCCAACATCGTCGAGGCTGCGGCCGAGGGGCAGATGCTCGGGCTGATCAGCTTCAGCCTCCTGTTCGGCATCTTCATGACCCGCATCGAGAAGGGACCGGCGGACGTGTTGCGGGCCTTCTGGCAGGGCGTGTTCGAGGTGATGATGCGCATCACCGACCTGGTCCTGAAATTCGCGCCCTTGGGCGTCTTTGCCCTGGTGGCCAAGGTGGTGTCGGAGTCAGGCCCGGACGCCTTCGCCCCCTTGGCGGCCTTCATGCTGACTGTCGTGCTGGCGCTGGCCTTCCACATGCTGGTGACCTTGCCGATCATCCTGCGCTTTGTCGGCGGGGTCAGCCCGGTACGCCATTACCGCGCCATGTTCCCGGCCATCCTGACCGCCTTCTCCACCGCCTCCAGCTCCGCCACCGTGCCGGTCACCATGGACTGCGTGGAAAAGAGGGCAGGGGTGTCTAACCGGACCGCCAGTTTTGTCCTGCCGCTGGGCGCGACCGTCAACATGGACGGCACGGCGCTGTACGAGGGCGTGGTCGTTTTGTTCATCGCCCAGCTCTATGGCGTGGAACTGGGCCTGATACAACAGTTCACCGTGCTGCTGCTGGCCCTGATGACCTCGATCGGCGTGGCCGGCATCCCGGCCGCCAGCCTGGTGGCGATCACCCTGATCCTTGGCAGTCTCGGCCTGCCGCTGGAGGCCATGGGCCTGATCCTGGCGGTGGACCGGGTGCTCGACATGAGCCGGACCGCCGTCAATGTGCTCTCCGATTCCGTCGGCGCCGTGGTCATTGCGCGCTCCGAAGGCGAGCCCGGCATCTTGGGCGAGCCTCCCCGCTCCCGGTCGTGAACTATCCTTGAAGGCAGGCTCTTGCCCCCTTGGATGGGACCATGCTTTCCGACCTGCTCATCATTTCCGGCCTGATCCTGCTCAACGGCTTTTTCGCATTGTCCGAACTCGCCGTTCTTTCGGCCAAGCCGACGCGCCTGAGGATGCTCGCCAATGCAGGCCGGGCCGGTGCAGGAACGGCCTTGAAGCTGGCCGAAGATCCTTCGCGTTTTCTCTCGAGCGTGCAGATCGGCATCACCCTGGTCGGCATCTTCGCCGGCGCCTATGGCGGCGCCACCCTGTCCGCTCCGCTTGCCGAACGGCTGGCTACGGTCCCCCTGCTTGCATCGCATGCCGATACGCTGGCCTTCGGCGGGGTGGTGGCCGTGCTGACCTACCTTTCGCTGATCATTGGCGAACTGGTGCCCAAGCAGCTCGCGCTTGCCCATGCGGAACCCCTGGCCGCCTTCGTGTCCCGGCCCATGCGCCTGATGGCCGCGTTGTCCGCACCGCTCGTCGGGCTGCTGGATGTCTCGACCCGGCTCGTGCTGAAACTGCTGGGTCAGCATGCCGCCGTGCGTCACAAGGTCAGTGACGAGGAGATCCATGCCCTGCTGGCCGAAGCCAGCGAGGCCGGCGTGGTCGAGCGAAGCGAGCATGAGATGCTGCATCGCGTCATGCGCTTCGCCGACCGCCCGGTCGAGGCCATCATGACCCCGCGCCCGGACATCCTCTGGCTGGATATCGACGCGGATCAGCACACCCTGCTCATGCTGCTGGAGACCAGGCCGCACTCCCGCCTGCCCGTTTGCCGGGGTGAGCTGGACGAGATCCAGGGCATCGTGCTGTTGCGTGACCTGCTCATCCAGCACCTGCGCGGCGAGCCCCTCGACGTGCAAAAGGCCATGCGCACACCGCTGGTCGTGCAGGAAGGCATGCGCGCCCTCGGCCTGCTGGAAATCCTGCGGGTATCGGCCATCCCGATCGCCATCGTGGTGGACGAATATGGCAGCGTTCAGGGGCTGGTCACCGCGATGGACATACTTGCGGCGCTGGCCGGAGAAACCAGCGAGACACTCGCCCAGGACAACCCGATGGTCGCTCGCGCCGAGGATGGAAGCTACCTGCTGGATGGCGGGTTGCCGCTCGATGAAATGGCCGAACTCCTGGGACTGAGTGGCGAAGGCCTGCCGCGCAAGTGCCACACCCTGGGCGGGTTTGTGCTCCATCACCTCGGGCATCTGCCGCGGATGGGCGAGCAGTTCGAACATGAAGGCCAAGTCTTCGAAGTGGTGGACATGGACGGCCGCCGCATCGACCGGGTGATGGTGCGGCAGAGCTCGCCGTGATGCGAGGTCTTCAAGCTGTAGCAGCCCCTCCGCCTGCGCAACTTCTCGACGTGGTGCGGGCAAGCGGA
>SDAY01000055.1 GCA_006212015.1 Halothiobacillaceae bacterium | reverse complement strand
GGGATCTGCCCCTACCAAGTTGTCATCTCGACCTACCAAGTTGTCATTTCGACCGCAGGGAGAAATCCTGTTTTTAAGTTGCATCAAGATTCCTCACTTCATACGGAATGGCAGGACAAGCCTATGTCTTCGCTGAGGTCACGCCACTCCGGGTTGACTTGGATGACCAAGGCGTCCTTCTTTTCTCTTCGCCATTTCTTGATTTCCTTCTCCCGGGTAATCGCCGCGTACACATCAGAGGTTTCTTCGAAATAGACCAGTCTGTTCACGTTGTACTTTTCCGTGAAGCCTTTCACTGCCTTGGTCTTGTGTTCGTATACACGGCGCGCAAGGTCGTTGGTCATGCCAACGTACATCACTTTGTTGTTCCAGTTGGTTAGGAGATAAACGAAGTAGTGGTGCTCTCTGGGCACAGGATTTCTCCCTTCGGTCGAAATGACAGGGGGTCATGCGGCCAGGGTTTCGTTGAGTTCTTCGATGATGACGTTCAGCCGGTCGCCGAACAGTTGATACACCTTGCCCAGGCCGCCTTGCTGGGCGAAGGGGGCGTACTCGAAGTCGTCTAGTTCGATGCCGAGGTTGGCGGCGATGTGGTCGCGGATCATGTCCAGCCAGTGTAGTTGTTCGGGGGTGAAGCTGCGGCCTTGCCGCGCCACCCATGCCTTGAAGTTGGTACTGACGCGCTCGGGGAAGGGCACGAGTTCGTTGTCTTGGGTACCCAGGTGCGTCCGGGGAAGATTTCGGTGAAGAGCCTGTCGCGGAAGGTCTGGATGATCTTGCGGATCTGGTCGGGGGCGACCACGTCGCGGTCGAGCTGATTGGGGTCGTAGGCGAAGTCGTCGTCGAGCTGCTCCCAGCGTTTCTTGCGCGTTTCGCGCTCCTGGATCTGCACCGAGTAACCAGCTTCGACCTTGGAGCCAGCCTCGGTGATGGCGGTGCGGATGCGGTAGACGTCGTAGTTGACGTTGACCTTGTCGGCCACGGCCATTTCGTGGGTGTATTCCATCACCAGGTTCTGGTTGAAGAAGCCGAAGGTCTGCTTGCCGGGCGTGGCGGTGAGGCCGATGAGGTGGGCGTCGAAGTATTCGAGCACCTGCGCCCAGAGGTTGTAGATGGAGCGGTGGGCCTCGTCGGTGACGATGATGTCGAAGGTTTCGATGGGAATCTTCGGGTTGTATTCGATGGGCTCGGGGGCGGCGTTGATCGCGGCCAAGGCCGCTCCTGCAGAAACCTCTTCCAGGTCTTGGGGCAGCTCCTTGCCCTTGAGCATGGAATACAGGCGCTGGATGGTGCAGATGCAGACGCGGGCGGTGGTGTCGATCTGGTTGCCCTGCAGGCGCTGGACGATGTATTCCTCGCTGAACTTGAAGTTGTTGCAGGGCGAGACGTATTGCTGGAATTCCTTCAGCGTCTGGTCGGCGAGGTTGCCGCGGTCGACCAGGAACAGCACGCGCCGCGCCCCGGCGAACTTGATCAGGCGGTAGATGAAGGAGATGGCGGTGAAGGTCTTGCCGGAGCCGGTCGCCATCTGGATCAGGGCGCGCGGGCGGTTTTCCTTGAGGGATTTTTCCAGGTTGTTGATCGCCGTGATCTGGGCGGGCCAGAGGCCCTCTTCCAGCAGCGGGGGCATGTTTTGCATGCGGGCGAGGAAGGTCTGGCCGCGGTCGAGATAGGTCGGGGCGGTCTCGGCCACGCCCGGCTTGCCACTGTTCAGCCACTCGGCAAACAACTCGGGGCGATGGAACGCGAAGACCGAACGGGCCTTGGGCTGCGGTTCCAAGCCGTTGGTGAAGCGCGTTTCGATGCCGGTGGACTGGTAGGCGAAGGGCAAGGGGTCCGCCCAGCGCGGCAGGCCATCGGGCAGGCCCTTGATGTAGCGGTCGGATTGGGTTTCCACGCCGGAGAGCGTGACGCCTGCCTTCTTGGCCTCGATCACGCCCGCGGCCTTGCCATCGACATAGAGCAGGTAGTCGGAAAAACCGTGGCCGGTCTTGAGCGGAAATTCACGGATGGCGACGCCGCGATGCGCGCTGATGTGCGCATCCTGCACATCGCATACGACCCAGCCCGCCTGACGGAGAAGCTCGTCAATCTGTTCGCGGGCGATGTCTTCGGGCTTCATGCGGCGTCCTGCTGCTCAAATTCTTGGCATTGTGAGCATGGGGATGGGAGCGATCAAGAGCGGCGCCATTCCATGACGATCCGGAGGACGTGGACGGTGGTTTCACCGGAGGCTTTGGCTTAACAGGATGCTGAAAAACCTCATCCATGAGTTTTTCAGCCATACCAAGTCCGGTACACGCCCGGACTTGGTATGCGAAAATCAATCACTTACGTGATTTATTTTCGTGCGGGACATCCATGTCCCGCCTTAGCAGGCTGCTGAAATAAGTATTTCAGCAACCTGCTAATCCTTTCCGCTTCCTCGTCTCGCTCATCGCTGCTCGTTTCCTTGATTCCAAATGCAGATTAAACCGCTGCCTCAAAACCGGAGTCCGCGATAAATACAAAGGGCCTAGACATTGCTGTCTAAGCCCTTGCTTTAATATGGTGCGCCCGGAAGGATTCGAACCTCCGACCCTCTGGTTCGTAGCCAGATACTCTATCCAACTGAGCTACGGGCGCATAACGTGTTCACTTTGGCTCCCCCGGTTGGATTCGAACCAACGACCAACGGATTAACAGTCCGCTGCGCTACCGCTGCGCCACAGGGGAATCGCTCTGTGTGGGGGCGCATTATAGAGGCTTTTTAAACCCTGTCAACGCCCTTTCATGACAATTTATCCGAGCGCCTTGGCCATGCGGCGCATGGCCTCTTCCAGCTGCTCCATGGACGTTGCATAGGACAGGCGCACATGGCCCGCCGCGCCGAATGCGGAACCCGGGACGACGGCCACGCCGGCGTCGTAGAGCAGCGTGTTGGACAGCTCGACGTCGTCCTTCAGCCCCATGCGGGCAATGATGACCCTGACATCCGGGAAGCCGTAGAAGGCCCCCTGACTGGGCAGGCAGGACACGCCCGGGATGGCATTCAGCGCGCCGACGACAAAGTCATGACGCGCCTTGAAGGCCTCGATCATCGGCTTGATGCAGGCATCGCCCCCTTCCAGCGCCGCCTGCGCGGCGACCTGGGAGATGGAGGTGGGGTTGGAGGTGCTCTGCGACTGCACGTTGGCCATGGCGTTGATCAGCTTGATCGGACCGGCGGCGTAGCCGATGCGCCAGCCGGTCATGGCATAGGCCTTGGACACGCCGTTGAGGACGATGGTGCGCTCGTACAGGTCCGGGCAGGCCATGACGATGTTGCAGAACGGCTCGTCCGCCCACAGGATCTTCTCGTACATGTCGTCGGTGGCGATCATCACCTTGGGGTGACGGCGCAGCACCTCGCCCAGCGCCTCCAGTTCCTTGCGGGTGTAGGCCACGCCGGTCGGGTTGGAGGGGCTGTTGATGACGAACAGCTTGGTGCGCGGGGTGATGGCCGCCTCCAGCTGCGCGGGACTGAGCTTGAAGCCCTGCGACTGCTCGGCCTCGACGATCACCGGCTTGCCGTCCGCCAGCAGGACCATGTCCGGGTAGGACACCCAGTAGGGCGCGGGAATGATGACCTCGTCACCGTCGTCCAGCAGGGCCATGGCGAGGTTGTAGAAGCTCTGCTTGCCGCCCACCGACGCCAGGATCTGGTTCGGGGCATACTTGAGGCCGTTGTCGCGCGCCAGCTTGTCGATGATCGCCTTCTTCAGCGAAGGAATGCCGTCCACCTGGGTGTAGCGGGTGAAGCCCTGGTTGATGGCCTCGATGGCGGCGTCACGGATGTGCCTGGGGGTGTCGAAGTCCGGCTCGCCGGTGCCCAGGCTGATGATGTCGCGGCCTTCGGCCTTGAGCTTGGCCGCCAGGGCGGAGACGGCGAGCGTGGGGGATGGTCGAACACGTTGAACGCGATGCGACAGATGGATGTCCAAAGAACTGGCCTCAAGTATCGTGATGGGCGGATGCCCGACAAAATTGCACTCATTTTAACGTAGCCAGCCCCGCATGTCCGAAGCCCATTCATCAAAAATGTTCACGCTCAAGTCCGATTACTCGCCCGCGGGCGACCAGCCCACGGCCATCAAGCAACTGGTCGAGGGCCTCCACGCCGGGCTCGCGGGGCAGACGCTGCTGGGCGTGACCGGCTCGGGCAAGACCTTCACCATCGCCAACGTGATCCAGCAGGTGCAGCGCCCGACCCTGATCCTCGCGCACAACAAGACCCTCGCCGCGCAACTGTATGGCGAGATGAAGGGCTTCTTCCCGGACAACGCGGTCGAGTATTTCGTCTCCTACTTCGACTACTACCAGCCGGAGGCCTATGTGCCCGCCTCCGACACCTTCATCGAGAAGGATTCCTCGGTGAACGAGCACATCGAGCAGATGCGCCTGTCCGCCACCAAGGCCCTGTTCGAGCGCAAGGACGTGATCATCGTCGCCACCGTGTCGTCCATCTACGGCCTCGGCGACCCGGAGGCCTACCTGAAGATGATCCTGCACCTGTCCAGGGGCGAGCGCATGGACCAGCGCGCCATCCTGCGCCGCCTCTCCGACATGCAGTACACCCGCAACGACATCGACTTCCGCCGCGGCACCTTCCGCGTGCGCGGCGACGTGATCGACATCCACCCCTCGGAGAGCGACCGCGAGGCGGTGCGGGTGGAGCTGTTCGACGACGAGATCGAGCAGGTCACCCTGTTCGACCCCCTGACCGGCGAGGTGCTTCATCGCGTGCCGCGCTACACGGTCTACCCGTCCACCCACTTCGTCACGCCGAAGGAGCGGGTGTTCAAGGCGATGGAGCTGATCAAGGAGGAACTGAAGGAACGCCTGGCCGAACTGCGCGCCGCCGACCGGCTGGTGGAGGCGCAGCGGCTGGAACAGCGCGTCCAGTACGACCTGGAGATGATGGCGGAGCTGGGCTACTGCAGCGGGATCGAGAACTACTCGCGCTACCTGTCCGGCCGCGCCACCGGCGAGCCGCCCCCCACCCTGTACGACTATGTGCCGGACGATGCCCTGCTGGTGATCGACGAGTCGCATGTGACCGTGCCGCAGGTGGGCGCCATGTACAAGGGCGACCGCTCGCGCAAGGAGAACCTGGTCAACTACGGCTTCCGCCTGCCCTCCGCGCTGGACAACCGCCCGCTGCGCTTCGACGAGTTCGAGCGCATCATGCCGCAGACCATCTACATCTCCGCCACCCCGGCCAACTACGAGCTGGAGCACAGCGGCCAGGTGGTCGAGCAGGTGGTGCGCCCGACCGGGCTGGTCGATCCGCTGCTGGAGATTCGCCCCATCGCCACCCAGGTGGACGACGTGCTGTCCGAGATCAACCTGCGCGCCGAAAAGGGCGAGCGCGTGCTGGTCACCACGCTCACCAAGCGCATGTCTGAAGACCTGACCGAATACCTGCACGACCACGGCGTGAAGGTGCGCTACCTGCACTCGGACATCGACACGGTCGAGCGCGTGGAGATCATCCGCGACCTGCGCCTGGGTGCCTTCGATGCGCTGGTCGGCATCAACCTGCTGCGCGAGGGGCTGGACATCCCCGAGGTTTCGCTGGTCGCCATCCTCGATGCCGACAAGGAGGGCTTCCTGCGCTCCGAACGCGCCCTGATCCAGACCATCGGCCGCGCCGCGCGCAACGTCAACGGCAAGGCCATCCTCTACGCCGACCGCATCACCGGCTCCATGCAGCGGGCGATGGACGAGACCGAGCGCCGCCGCGCCCGGCAGGTCGCCTTCAACGCCGCGCACGGCATCACCCCGCGGGGCATCCGCAAGAGCGTTGCGGACATCCTCGATGCCGGCTACGCACGCATCCCTGGCGCGCGGCCCGGCACGCGCAAGGTGGCGGAAACGCCCGAGGTCTGCCTCTCGCCCGACATGGCCGCCAGGAAGATCAAGCCGCTGGAGAAGGCGATGTATGCCGCCGCCCGCAACCTCGAATTCGAGGAAGCCGCGCGATTGCGCGACGAGCTGGCCGCGCTGCGCGAGGCCGCCTTCGGTTTCCCCGAACAGGAAGCGGTATGAGCGGCGCGATTGCAGCGTTCATCCTGCGCGCGTATAACCGCGAGAACCGTTGAGTAGCCGATTCATGCCAAAGAAGTTCTTCCGTCGCATCGCCCCGCATCCCGACAGCCTGCGCAACCACAAGCTATTCGCGCGCTTCGCGCATGTCCTGCACGACCCCAACCTGTGGCATTTCAACCGGCATTCGGTGGCGCGTGGCCTGAGCATGGGCCTGTTCGCGGCCTTCCTGCCGCTTCCCATACAAAGCCCGATCGCGGCCGTGCTGGCGATCTGGCTGCGCGGCAACCTGCCCCTGGCCGTGCTGATGGTGTTTCTCACCAACCCCCTCACCCTGGTGCCGGTCGAGCTGAGCGCCTACTGGATCGGCAGCCTGTTCACCGGCACCGAGCTCAAGGCCCTGCCCCAGAACTTCGAGTGGCGCTGGATCTGGGAAAACCTTTCCTCCCTCGGCCTGCCCCTGCTCATCGGCCACGCCGTTCTCTCGGTGGCTGGCGCCCTGCTGGGCTACTACGGCATCCAGGGCTTCTGGCGCATTTACATTGCCCTGCACTTGAACGAGCGCAAGAAGCGCGTCTATCAACCCGGCATTCCCCAGGCCAAGGTGCGCACCCTGCCCACCGAGACCGATCATCGGCAGGACTGAAAGCTTGTGAAGAAATCGACAGCACCCCGATTTCCGCTCCAATGACGATCCAAAGCGGCGCATCATTCGGCCCGGGGGCGGGCCTCCTACATGGAGGAGCGGCGCCCTCGCCGCGATAGGGTATCTCAAGCCTCCCGGATTCCGCTGCGCCGCATCCGCGCTACTCGACTGCGCCTGATCAGGGAGGGGAGGGTGGGCGTGAAAAAGTCACAGCCGCTGAGAGGCGGCCAACGCGTCCATACCCATATCAGCCCTTTTGCTGGCCGCGACGACCCAATCATTGGGTTAAGATGCGCGGATGAGCCATCCATCCAAAGATGGATGGGCCCTGCCCCCTGTAGAAGAAGAAATTGCCGGATGGAATCCATCATGGCATTCGCAAGACACCCGCAAGGAGAGACTCCAGCCATGCTCAAACGCGCCCTACTGCCCCTGATCGCCCTCCTTCCGGCGCTTGCCCAGCCCCTGCTGGCCGCTGACGACAATCCCTTCCCCTTCCGCAAGAACTATCCCGACGTCAAGGTCATCGAAACGGACGAACTGAAGGCCAAGTTCGAGCAGTACAGCATCATCGATGTCCGCTCGCCCTTCGAGTTCGGCATCATGCATATCAAGGGCGCCCACAGCGTGCCCGTTGCCGAGAACCCGTTCGCGGAGCGGATCAAGACCCTGCACAAGGAAGCGAACAAGCCGATGGTCTTCTACTGCAACGGCCATACCTGCGAGAAGGCTTACCAGGCCGCGATCAAGGCGCGCCAGATGGCGGGCGTGTCCCAGGTCGTGGCCTATGACGGCGGCATCTTCGACTGGGCGGAGAGCAACCCCAAGCTGACCAGCCTGCTGGGCAAGCCCGAACTGGACCCGAAGGCCCTCATCAGCGAAGCCAAGTTCAAGGAGCATGTGCTGACGCCGAAGGACTTCATCGACAAGGCCCGCGCCCAGGCCCAGGCGCCGGTGATCGACCTGCGGGACACCTTCCAGAGCGACGGCATCTCCCTGTTCGCCACCCGCGACATCCGCACCGGCTTCGACATGCAGCGCCTCAAGGGCATCCTTGCCGATGCCAGGCAGAGGGGCCAGACCGTCTTCTTCTATGACGCATCCGGGCATCAGATCAAGCATCTGCAGTACTTCGTCGAGGATGCCGGCCTGAAGGACTATTTCTTCATGGATGGCGGCATGGTGGGGTACTACAACATGATCCGCGCCAAGTAGTCCGGGCCGAACGCCCCGTCCGCATCAACGAACGCCATGTCCGGGGCCATGACCCCGGACATGGCGTTTTACATGGCGCAATGTCCTGAACGGGACGCTCATCCGGCATCCTCCAGCGCCCCGTCCCGCATGCGGACCACCCGGCCCATGCGCCCCGCCAGATCGAGGTCATGGGTCACCACCACCAGGGCCGTGCCCTGTTCGGCGTTCAACTCCATCAGCAGGTCGAACATGGCGCTGGCATTGCGCGAATCCAGGTTCCCGGTGGGCTCGTCCGCCAGCACGGCCTTGGGCCTTGTCACCAGCGCGCGGGCCAGGGCGGTGCGCTGACGCTCCCCCCCCGAAAGCTCGCCCGGCTTGTGCCGCAGGCGATGGGCCAGCCCCACGCGCTCCAGCATGGCGGCCGCCCGGTCGCGGGCCTCGTCGATCTTGCCGCCGCGGATCAGCAGCGGCATGGCGACGTTTTCCAGCGCGGAAAACTCGGGCAGCAGATGGTGGAACTGGTAGACGAACCCCAGCGAGGCATTGCGCACGCGGCCGCGCTCGCGCTCGGACAGGCGCGCAATATCACGCCCTTCGAGCAGCACCTCGCCGGTCGTCGGCACATCCAGCCCCCCCATCAGCTGCAGCAGGCTGCTCTTGCCCGCGCCGGACGGCCCGACGATGGCCACGCGCTCGCCCCGCGCTATCGACAGGTCGACCCCGCGCAGCACCTCCACCTTCAGCCTGCCCTCGGCATAGGTCTTGCCCACCCCGGCGCACTGGATCACGGCGTCATTCATGACTGCATCACTCATAGCGCAGGGCCTCCACGGGTTGGGTCCGGGCCGCGCGCCAGGCCGGGTAAAGGGTGGCGACGATCGACAGGCCGAACGACAGCGCGGTAATGCGGAGCACGTCCATCACCTGCACATCGGAGGGCAGCTCGCTGATGTAGTACACGTCGGCGGGCAGGAAGTGGACGCCCAGGGTCTGCTCCAGCCAGGGCACCAGGGTCTCGATGTTCAGGGCAAGCCCAAGGCCGCCCATCAGGCCGAACAGGGTTCCGACCAGGCCGATCAGGGTGCCCTGCACCATGAAGATCATCATGACCGAGCCGGGCGAGGCCCCGAGCGTGCGCAGGATGGCGATGTCGGCCTGCTTGTCCGTCACCACCATCACCAGGGTGGAGACGATGTTGAAGGCCGCCACCGCCACGATCAGGGCGAGAATGATGAACATGGCGGTGCGCTCGGTCTTCACCGCGCGGAAGAAGTTGGCGTGGCGGCGGGTCCAGTCGCTGACCCAGTACTCGCTGCCCAGTTCGGCCGACAGCTCGCGGTTCATGCGTGGTGCGGCAAACATGTCGTCGAGTTGCAGACGCACGCCATTGACGGCCGTGCCCAGGCGGAACAGCTTCTGCGCATCCTCCAGTTGGATGAAGGCCGTGCCGCGGTCGAACTCGTACATGCCAACCTCGAACAGGCCGACGACCGTGAAACGGCGCTCCCTTAGCAAGGCGCCGACCGGGGTCACCGCGATGTTGGAGGTGATGAGCATGAGCGCATCGCCCACGCCCACGCCCAGGGCATCCGCCAGTTCGCTGCCGAGCACGATGCCGTACTGGCCGGGCTTGAGGTCATCCAGCCGGCCCGCCTTCATGTGCTCGCCCACGTCCGTCACCGTGGCCTCCAGCGCGGGATCGATGCCGCGCACGATGGCCCCGCTCACGCCCGTCGGCAGGGACAGCATGGCCTCGGACTGGGTGTACGGCGCGGCAGCGACCACCCCGCCCCGCGTGCTCACCTGATCGAACACGCCCCGCCAGTTCTCCAGCCGCTCGCCGGGACCGGTGATGGTGAGGTGCGAGGCCATGCCGAGGATGCGCTCCCGCAGCTCCTTCTCGAAGCCGTTCATGACCGACAGCACGGTGATCAGCGCCGTCACGCCCACCGCGATGCCGAGCATCGAGGTCAGCGAGATGAAGGAGATGAAGTGGTTGCGCCGCTTGGCGCGGGTATAGCGCAGACCGATGAAGAGTTCGAACGGGCGAAACATGATGAGGCCGTCTAGAATCGGACCTGAATGATAGCCCGAAAAAACCATCGATGATTTTTATGCTTCATCAGATTCCCTGAAGGATATAAACTTCCTCGTGAAACGGAGGCGCCGACATGCGACTGTCCATCCCCCTGCTGACGCTTGCCCTGTGCAGCTCCGCCCTTCATGCCCAGGCCGCCGAACCCGTTCCGACGCGCGGCCAAAGCATGCAGACGGTGCTGCAACAGTATGGCGAACCGCAAGAACGCCTTGCCGCCGTAGGCAAGCCTCCGATCACCCGCTGGGTCTATCCCGGATTCACGGTGTACTTTGAACGCAGGTGGACGATCCACGCGGTCCCCCACCGACCGAGGCATGCGGCGCCCCCGGCCGCGCACTAATCATCAGGAGTTATACGCATGAAGGCTAATGTTGGTTTTGTTGACATGTTCATCCGCCTGTTTGCAGGCATGACATTGATTGGTATGGCCATCGCAGGCGTCATCGGCCCGTGGGGCTATATCGGCGTCATCCCCCTCGTGACCGGCCTGATGAAGTGGTGCCCGGTCTATTCCATCCTGGGCATCAGCAGCAAGGGTGAAGAAAGCGCCGAAGGCAAGCACTAAGCAGAGGGTCGAAATCCCTATCGCTTGCACAAACCACCCCCGCCTTGGCGGGGGTTCTTGTTTCACAGACTTCTATCCGGTTCCTGGCCAAGGAACTCCTCCGCCAGGGCATCCTCTCCGTGAAGGTCGATCAGATCGTCGATCTCGCCGAGCAGGGTGTCGTCCTCATCCGGATCGATCATGCCGCGCCCCACCAGCGTGGAAGTCAGCCCTGAAAGCATGGCCTGGCGCACCCCACCCAAGGTCGGAGCCCGCAGGTTCTGCACCGCTTCCTCGATGATCATGCCCAGATTGTCGCTGACCGGCGCCTGAATGAAGTTTGCCGCCAGCGCGTCACTGCCAAATTCCTCCATCGCAGCCTTCAATTCACCATACAGCGCCTCCCTGTTCTCCAGATCGATCCTGCCCTCTTCCTGCAGGTGCTCGACCAGCCCGGAATGCATGGCCTGCATCACGACGCCCAGCGTGACGGGCTGATCCATGTCCGGATCATTGACCACCTGAGTGAGAATTTCGCGCAACATGGGACCGATCCGTCCCGGCACATCGATTGGGATACCCATGACACCACCTCCGCCTGTTGATCTCCGTATCAGAAGCATAGTCCAGCAGCCTGTCGGACTTGAGGGGCTGAAGCGAAAAAGTCGCCGGCCGAGGACAGATTTTGACGATTTTGCCGGGCCATAGCACGGACTATGGCCCAAAAAAGCGGCGAAATATGGACCGGCCCGCGGCTTTTGCAGCCAGTTCGTCTCAAGTCCGACAGGCTGCTAGGAGTCTGCGCGGCAGAAGCCCTGCCGAAGGGGATTATGAGGGA
>SDAY01000201.1 GCA_006212015.1 Halothiobacillaceae bacterium | reverse complement strand
TTGATGGCGCGCGCACCATCGCCCTGCCCCCCTCAGCGTGCGCAGACCTCCGCCACATCATCGATGCGCGTCGAACTGACCGCCGACACCCTCCCCCGCCGCATCGCCCAAGCCTTCTCAACGCCCTCCCCGGCCAGCCGGATCGTAGTCTTGCCCATGCGCGCATTGATGGCGTCCATCATCTGCATCACGCGCGTGGCCTTGTCGTCCTCCAGGGCGGTGATCATGTCGGTGATCTGGCCGCTGTCTTTGGGCTGGATGTCCATCAACACCACGCCGGCCTTCTGGTAGTCATGGCCGGGCTGGTAGATGGCCTCCAGCCCCTTCAATGCCGCCTTGACCAGCTTGCGGGTGTCGTCGGTCGGGGTGATGAGCGGGATGGTCAGGCCCTTGCCGTAATAGGGCCTGTCCTCGCGGAACGGGCTGGTGCGGATGTGGACATGGAGGGCCTGGGCGATGCTCCCCTGTCTGCGCAGCTTTTCGGCGGCGCGGCTCATGTAGGCGGTGACGGCTTCCTTGAGTTCGTTCAGCTCGGTCACCGGACGCCCGAAGCTGCGGCTGGAGATGATCTGCTGCCTGGGCGGCGAGACGTCTTCCAGGCGCAGACAGGCGATGCCGCGCAGTTCCCACACGGTGCGCTCCAGCACCACGGAGAACCGGCGCTGGATCACCTTGGGATCGGCGCGTTTGAGGTCGAGCACGGTCTGGATGCCCAGCGCGTTCAGCCGCTCGGTGAGCTTCTGCCCCACACCCCAGACCTCGCCCACGTCGATGCTGGCCATGAGCTCGTTGACCGTGCTTTCGGGCAGACTGCTCAGATCGCACACGCCGTTCCACTCCGGGCGCTTCTTGGCGATGTGGTTGGCGAGCTTGGCCTGGGTCTTGGAATGGCCGATGCCGACGCAGGTGGGAATGCCGATCCACTGCTTCACCCGGTCGCGGAGGGCATGACCATGGGCGGTGAGATCGACGTTCAGGCCGGTCAGGTCGAGAAAACACTCATCGATGGAATAGACCTCCTGCGCCGGGGCGAACTGGCTGAGGATGCTCATCATGCGGTTGCTCATGTCCGCATACAGCGCGTAGTTCGACGAGAAGGCCGTGAGGCCGTATTTCCGCTCCATGTGCCGGATCTGGAACCACGGCTGGCCCATGGCGATGCCCAGCGCCTTGGCCTCCTGGGAGCGCGCGATCGCACAGCCGTCGTTGTTGGAGAGCACGACCACGGGCTGGCCTTCCAGCCTGGGGTTGAACACCCGCTCGCAGGAGACATAGAAGTTGTTGCCATCCACCAGGGCGAGGATGCGCTTTCGCATCTTCAGAGGCCGTGGATGACGTTGGTGACCACGCCCCAGATGACCAGGTCCTGCTCGTTCTTCACCTCGATGGGCGGAAAGGCGGGGTTCTCGGGCAACAGGCGAAGGGTCCCTTTCTTGCGCTCCAGGCGCTTCACGGTGAGCTCGCCATCCAGTACGGCGATGACGATCTTGCCGTCCACCGGGTCAAGCGCCCGATCGACGATCAGCAGATCGCCGTCATGGATGCCCGCACCGAGCATGGAGTCGCCCTTCACGCGCAGGAAGAAGGTCGCCTCCTTGTGGCGGATCAAATGCTGGTTGAGGTCAATGCGATCCTCGACGTAATCGTCGGCAGGCGAAGGAAAACCAGCGGCGATCTTGTGGCCGAACAGGGGCAGGCGCAGGGATGCGGGTAGCTCCGGGGGACGAAGCAGCGTCAGCCCTGCTTGGGCCAGCAAGGCGGGCAGGCGTTGTTCGGCGTCCTCTTGGCGCTCCCCGTAAAGGGCCTCAAGGAAGTCGCGCACCTGCCCTGCCCTGCTCTCCGGGATGCTCATGCGAACGCACGACTCGCCCCAGCGTCCGGACCCTTTCGGTCGTCCTGCTCCAGGCCGTGCTCCTCCATGCGATGTCTTCGTGCTTGCAGGCATGCTCTGGTTCATCTTGAAATGATGTCATATATTCAAATGCATGATACATCCGAATGGCAAGCCCCTGGGCGATGCAAGCTTGCCAAACGCTTGCATTATTTCGCGCTTGCGTAATCTGGAAGATATCGAGGTCCGGGCATGGTTTGCACGGCCGATGTTTTCAACACCCAGAGAGCGGCACCGGCTGGCGAGGTGCGGGGATTTGCAGGCGATTGCCCCGGTCACACAAGGAATCATGGGAACCTCGAAAAACCCTTTCCATGAGATTTTTCGCCCGCCTGCACGGTGGGCAATGCTGGGGGAGTTGGGGAGCCTACGATCGACGCCAGATCGAGCGCGAGAGCGCCCGGCATGGCCTCGCTGACCCACTGGCAGGCTTCCCCACGTCAACCTCAAGGCGACCTTCGCCAAGGCCCGCAAGATCAAACAGACGGGCATGGCCACGGCCTTGCAGATCGTCGGCCTTGAGCTGGAAGGCGAGCACCACCGCGCCCTCTCCGACGCCAGGAACATCGCCCGGCTGCTGCCGTGGTCGCTGGCATGAAAATCTCTGGCACGCGCAAAAGCGCATCGCCTGTGGGGTGGCGGCCCGTGCTGCGAGTCGCTGCGGCCTAAGCGTGAGCTGCACGAGCTGTACGCGAGTGCTGCCATTGCTATTTGATATTCAATTCAAAGCTTCAGAAAGGCCGTTCCGATGCGGTTTCCAGGAGATCAAGCGCGTCCGTGCACCGTGCACGGCAGGCATCAAGGAAACGGGGTGGCGACCGCCTCGGGTGGATGATTATCAAACATTGGTGG
>SDAY01000200.1 GCA_006212015.1 Halothiobacillaceae bacterium | reverse complement strand
GCGCCAGGTTTTCAGGCAACGTTAAGCGTCCGTAGGCCTGTAAGGGCCATTCTTTCTGGATTTCAACTTCATCCTCGATTGCTTCGGCAGCGCTCGTGTGTTGCAACTGCTTGCACACCAGAGGCGTTTCAAGAAGAGGCTGTAGCCGGCCGAGATAGCTGTCCACTGCACAACTAACCTGTTGGGAGTGCACGAGTAGGCAGCGTTTTGGGTTTCTCAGAAAGAAACGCAGCAGCGCGCCATTAAAGGCAACCCAGTTGTCAATGAGTTGCTCAATCTCATCTGTGGCTGGAGTTTCGTTTCCTTGCTGAGCTGCTTCCATCAATGCGCGTTGAGGTTCGGTATAGACAAGGACAAATGTCAGTCGGGGATCAAGGGACGCCCAGTAGTCCAGCAGAAAAATGTTTTGAGGATCGGACCAGCCCCACAGGGGTTGGTCGATGTTCCCCAGCATCAAGTCCAGCGCCATGCCATGCCATACCGCGCCAGGTTCGATGCGCATGAATTCATCTTCGGAAAGGACCGAACGAAGGGAGGGGGCACCGTGTGCCTTGAGAAGGCTTTGCGAGATTTCGAATGGCGTCAAGCCTTCGCGACGTGATGCTTTGGCCGTTCCCAAACCATAACGATGAAGAATCACTTCAACCTCGTGATAACCCGAGGATGGGTGCCCAACGATCAATACCTTATTCATTTCGTTACTCCACCGTGACCGACTTCGCCAGATTGCGTGGCTTGTCCACATCCGTGCCGCGCAGCACGGCGACATGGTAGGCCAGCAGCTGGAGCGGGATGTTGAAGATGATCGGCGCGCTGATGCGGCCGACGTTCGAGGTGACCGGCACCACGTGGATGCCATCGGATTCCGCAACATTCGAGGTTTGGTCGGCGAACACGAACAGCTCGCCGCCGCGTGCGCGCACCTCCTCGAGATTGGACTTGAGCTTGGCCAGCAGGTCGTCCTGTGGGGCGATGGCGATGACCGGCATGGCCTCGTCCACCAGCGCCAGCGGGCCATGCTTGAGCTCGCCGGCGGGGTAGGCCTCGGCGTGGATATAGGAGATTTCCTTGAGCTTGAGCGCCCCCTCCAGCGCAATCGGGTACATCGCCCCGCGACCGAGGAACAGGGCGTGCTGCTTGTTCACCAGCTTCTCGGCCAGGGCGAGGATGCGCCCCTCGTGCGCCAGGGCGTCGGCGATCTTGCCCGGGATGCGCGACAGCCCCTGCACGATGCGCGCCTCCTGCGCCTCGTCCAGCCGGCCCTGCGCCTTGCCGACCGACACCAGCAGCAACGCCAACGCGATCAGCTGGGTGGTGAAGGCCTTGGTCGAGGCGACACCGATCTCGGGGCCGGCGTGGGTCATGAACACCAGGTCGGACTCGCGCACCAGCGAGGACTCCGGCACGTTGCAGATGGTCAGCGTGGCGGCGTCGGGGCAGCGCTCCTTCACGTTCTTCAGCGCGGCCAGCGTGTCGGCGGTCTCGCCCGACTGGGAGATGGTGACGAACAGCGCATCCTCGTCGATCACCGGATTGCGGTAGCGGAACTCGCTCGCCACCTCCACCTGGCAGGGCAGGCCGAGGATGTCCTCGAACCAGTAGCGCGCGGTCAGCCCGGCGTGGAAGCTGGTGCCACAGGCGATGACCTGCACGCGCTTGATGCGCTGGAAGACGTCGCCCGCCTGCACGCCGAAGATGCCTTCCAATACATGCGAACCGCTGATGCGTCCCTCCAGCGTGTCCGCCACCGCGCGCGGTTGATCAAAAATCTCCTTCTGCATGAAGTGGCGGTAGTCGCCCTTCTCGGCGGAGGCGGCGGTGAGGCTGGAAAGCTTCTCGGGCCGCTCAACCATATTGCCCTGCGCGTCATGCACCACGACCGACTCGCGGCGCAATTCGGCCAGATCGCCGTCCTCCAGGAAGATGAAGCGCTGGGTGACGGGCAGCAGCGCGGCGACATCGGAGGCGATGAAGTTCTCGCCGATGCCAAGCCCGATCACCAGCGGGCTGCCCTTGCGCGCGGCGATCAGGCGATCCGGTTCATCGGTCGTCATCACGCCCAACGCGTAGGCGCCCTCGAAGTCCGCCGCCGCCTGGCGCACAGCGGCCAGCAGGTCGCCGGTCTCGCGCAGTCGATGCTCGATCCAGTGGGTCGCTACCTCGGTATCCGTTTCCGAGGTGAAGACATAACCCAGCTCGATCAGCCGTGCCCGAAGTTCCGCATGGTTCTCGATGATGCCGTTGTGCACCAGCGCCACGCGGTCGCAGGACACATGCGGATGCGCGTTGCGTTCGGCCGGCGCGCCGTGGGTGGCCCAGCGGGTGTGGGCGATGCCGAGCGTGCCGGCAAGATCCGCACCCTGCAGCTGAGCCTCAAGCGCCGCGACCTTGCCCAGTGCACGCGCGAGCTGCAGGCCATGTCCGGCCGCAATTACCGCAAGGCCTGCGGAGTCATAGCCCCGGTATTCAAGTCGTTTGAGTCCTTCGAGCAGGATGCTCGTGACATTGCGATCGGCAATGCCAGCAACAATTCCACACATTTAAAACAATCTGCTTGTGAAGTTTTCACTCTGGGGTGCGTTATAGGCCGAACACAACCTTCGCCGCCACGGCGATCTGATAAACGATCTGGCTGATGCCGCGGGTGACTTCGATGTTCTTGCTGTCGACCTTGGGCAGAACCATGATCTCGTCGCCCGGTTGAAGTTCGGCATCGTCGCTTTCGCTGAAACTGCCGTTCTGGTGCA
>SDAY01000008.1 GCA_006212015.1 Halothiobacillaceae bacterium | reverse complement strand
GCGCGAGCGACGAACTCGGCAGGCGGGGCGAAGACGCGGGTTTCATGCAGGACGGATTCCAGTGCCTCGGACATTTCAATCTCCTTGGTGGGTGAGGTCAAGATAATGCATCGAGGCTTGAGTTTAGCAGTCTGTCGGGCTTGGGGGGCTGCATGGGCGCCACGCTCCCGCGAGGAGGTCACCACGGGCGGCCCTGTCGCGGCGGGGCCGCCGCGCCTCCATGCAGGAGGCCCGCCCTCGGGCCGAGTGACGCGCCGCCCGGGATCGTGTTCGGGGTGGCGTTACGATGTCTTCGCAAGCTCCGAGGCGGGCCAGGTCGTCCGAGTGAATCGGCATATCACAGGCAGGAAAAGGCCCGCGTAAAGCGGGCCCTCTGCGTTCCAGGCGCGGGGCGCGAGGCCCCGCTCGATACCGGTCAACGGCTGCCGTAGACCAGTTCGGCGAAGCGGTTCTTGGCATAGCAGGCTTCGTTGTGTTCGTCGCAAGCCGGCTTTTCTTCGCCGTAGGCAACGACAGAGACCTGGTTGGCGCCAGCGCCTTGCAGGACGAGCATGTCACGCATGGCATTGCCGCGCTTTTCGCTCAGTGCGACGTTGTATTCGTTGCTGCCACGCTCGTCGGAATGGGCTTCGATGGTGACCATGCGCTTCGGGTTGCCGGCCAGGAAGGCGGCGTGGTCGCGCAGCATGACACGGTACTTTTCACCGACGCTGAAGCTGTCGTAATCGAAGTAGACCACGGAACTGGACTGGGCCGGCTTGCCGGCGTACAGCGCGCTTTCATCGTAGCCGCCATTGCCCAGGCCGGAAGTCAGGGCGCCACCGGCGGGGGCGCCACCGGCGCCAGCAACTTCTTCGGGGGTGGAGCTGCAGGCGGCGATGGACAGGGCAGCCAGGAGGGTGGCAGTCAGTTTCAGGGTGCGCATGGATGAGGTCTCGATAGGATTGAACAATGAAAGCCGTTGACAGCGCCGGTCATCCGGCACGAATTTCGCACGGATTATATAGGTATTCAATCGCAACGCCACGGGCAAGGTGTGTGTTGCGGAATCATTTTTCCCTGCGCGGGGTGAGTGGCCGGCCTCGTCGGAGTCATCGGGCTGCAGGCTGAGCGGCATGCAGGGGCATCGGCTCGGCGGCATGTATATAATCCCCATTCTGTCATTTCTCTCGCCTGTATCAGGTTCGCATCCGTTTGAAGCAATCTCAATCCAATGCCCGGCGCTCAGCCCCGACACTCACCGTCCATCTGGGGCGCAGTCTTCGGGAAGGGCTTTTTTACATCCTCGTTGCCGCGGCGGCCTATCTGCTGCTGACCCTGGTTTCTTACGACACCCGTGACCCGGGCTGGTCGCAGGCATCGACGGCAAGGGAGGCGCTCAATCTTGGCGGCTGGCTCGGCGCCTGGCTGTCCGATCTGCTGATCTACCTGGGCGGCTATGGCGCCTATGTCTTGCCGATCAGCCTGCTGGTGGCCGGTTGGCTGGTGTTCCGGGGGCGGCGGGAGCAGGGCTTGTTTTCGCGTAACTGGCTCGTGGTTCGGGCCGTCGGGTTTCTGCTGGCGTGGCTCGCGGCGATGGCCTTGTGCGGGCTGCATCTGCTGGGGCCGCAATCCGATGTGTCCATGGGGGGCGGGGGCGTGCTCGGCCAGGCCATCGGCATCATGATGGCCAATGTCCTTGGTCTTGCCGGGGGGACGGTCATTCTGCTGGCGTTCTTCCTTGCCGGGTTCACCCTCTACAGCGGTTTTTCATGGATGGCGCTGTTCGAAAGGGTCGGTGGCGGCTTGCTGAATCTTGCGACCCGGCTGGGTGCGTTGCGCCAGACGGATGGCCAGTTTTCGGGGCTGCGGGATGCGCCCGCCGTTCAGCCCGCGGTCGTGCCGGTCACGGCCTATGTCGCACCCGTTGCGTCGACCCTTCCGTGGAACAGCGAAGACGCGGCCGCTCCGGCGAAGGCGGCCCCGTCGGCGCCTTGGCCGGAGGCCGAGGCGGCACTTGCCGGGAGCGCATCGAAACCGGCGTATCCGCCAAAAGTCCGCCCCGCTTCATCCCGCGGCAAGGCCGCCGCACCCGGTTCTTCCCTGCCCGATATTTGCCTGCTTGATCCGCCAAGGCCGCGTGTGGGTGGCTATACCGCCGAGGCCTTGCATGCGATGTCGCGCCTCATCGAGGAGCGGTTGCAGGAGTTTGGCGTGCAGGCGCGCGTGGTCGCTGCCCAGCCGGGCCCCGTGATCACGCGCTTTGAGCTGGAACCCGCCGCCGGAGTGAAGGTCAGCCAGATCAGCAACCTCTCCAAGGATCTGGCCCGCAGCCTGGCGATGATCAGCGTGCGCGTGGTCGAGGTCATTCCCGGCAAGTCGACCGTGGGGATCGAGGTGCCCAATGCCCAGCGCGAGGTGATTGCATTCTCTGAAATCATCGATTCCAAGGCCTACCGCGACACGACCTCGCCGGTCGCCATCGCGCTGGGCAAGGACATTGCCGGCGAGCCGATCGTGGCGGATCTTGCGCGCATGCCGCATCTTCTGGTCGCGGGCACGACGGGCTCGGGCAAGTCGGTCGGCGTCAACGCCATGCTGTTGTCGATGCTCTACAAGTCGACCGCCGATGAAGTTCGCCTGATCCTGATCGACCCGAAGATGCTGGAGCTGTCGATCTACGAGGGCATCCCGCACCTGCTCGCGCCGGTGGTGACCGACATGAAGGAGGCCGCCAACGCCCTGCGCTGGGCGGTGGGCGAGATGGAGCGCCGCTACCGGCTGATGGCCGCGCTGGGCGTGCGCAACCTCGCGGGCTTCAACAAGAAGGTGCGCGAGGCGCGCGAATCGGGCCAGCCGATCCGCGATCCGCTCTACAGCCATGCCGAGGCGCTGGACCCGGATCTGCCCGCGCCCGAGCTCGAGACCCTGCCGCATATCGTGATCGTGGTGGACGAGTTCGCCGACATGATCATGGTGGTCGGCAAGAAGGTGGAAGAGCTGATCGCCCGCATCGCGCAGAAGGCACGCGCGGCCGGCATCCACCTGATCGTCGCCACCCAGCGGCCTTCGGTCGACGTGATCACCGGCTTGATCAAGGCCAACATCCCGACCCGGATCGCCTTCCAGGTGTCGAGCAAGATCGACTCGCGCACCATTCTCGACCAGATGGGCGCGGAAGCCCTGCTGGGGCATGGCGACATGCTCTATCTGCCGCCCGGCACCGGCCTGCCCATGCGCGTGCATGGCGCCTTTGTCTCCGACCAGGAGGTGCACAAGGTGGTCGAGGCGCTCAAGGCCGCAGGCGAGCCGCGTTACATCGAGGGCCTGCTGGACGAGCAGTCCATCACCCTGCCGGGCGAGAAGCCCGCGCCGGGCGCGGACGGCGAAGGCGGCGAGAGTGATCCGCTCTACGATCAGGCGGTCGCCATCGTGCTCGAATCGCGCAAGGCCTCGATTTCCTATGTCCAGCGTCGCCTGAAGATCGGCTACAACCGCTCCGCGCGGCTGATGGAGGACATGGAACGCGCGGGCGTGGTCGGTCCGCTGCAGCCCAATGGCCAGCGCGAGGTGATCGCACCGGGTCCGCAGCGTGACTGAACTGCTGGCCTCTCGTTCCGTCAAAACACATCGACTCACTCATCAAGGACATAACATGCTTCGGGGCACCCTTCGTTGGATCGTACTGCTGCTGGGCTCGCTACCGATGATGGCCATGGCCGGGCAGGGCTTGAACAGCCTCGACGGCTTCCTCAAGGAGATGAAGACGCTCCAGGGGCAGTTCGTCCAGGTCCAGTTCAACGCCGACCGCCGCGAGACCCAGCGCTCGAGTGGCACGCTGGAACTCTCCCGGCCCGGGCGTTTCCGCTGGATCTATGCCCAGCCCTACCATCAGGAGCTGATCGCCGATGGCGAATTCCTGTGGGTCTTTGACCAGGATCTCGACCAGGCCACCCAGAAACCGCTGCGCCAGGCCCTGGGCCAGGCGCCCATCATGTTGCTGATGGAAAACCGCCCGCTGGACGAGCAGTTCATCCTCACCGATCTGGGGGCGGATCAGCGCATGGACTGGGTCGAACTCAAGCCAAGGGATGAGGTTTCAGACTTCCGCGAGGTGAAGTTCGCCTTCAGGGGGCGCATGCTCGCGCGCATGCAGCTGACCGATGCCTTCGGTCAGATCACCCTGATCGAATTCTCCGACATGAAGCTCAATCCCGCGCTTGCCGACAAGCACTTCCAGTTCACGCCGCCCGCCGGGGTCGATGTGGTCCGGGCGCTCAGGTAGACGCTCGCCCATGAGCGATCTGTTCGCGCATGAAACCCGGCCCTGGCAGCCCTTGGCTGATCGCATGCGACCGCGTGCGCTGGCCGAGGTCGTGGGCCAGCGTCACCTGCTCGATGCCGGCCGGCCCCTGCGCCGCGCGCTGGAGGCGGGTCACCTGCATTCCATGCTGTTCTGGGGGCCGCCGGGCACCGGCAAGACCACCCTTGCACGATTGATCGCGGATAGCGTCAATGCGCGCTTCCTCACCCTGTCAGCCGTGCTGGCCGGGGTCAAGGAGGTGCGCGAGGCGGTCGAACAGGCCAGGCGATTCGCCGCCGAGGAGGGGCGTCCGACCCTGTTGTTCGTCGACGAGGTGCACCGCTTCAACAAGGCCCAGCAGGATGCCTTCCTGCCCCATGTGGAGGCGGGAACGCTGATGCTGGTGGGCGCCACCACCGAAAACCCATCCTTTGCATTGAACAATGCACTGCTTTCGCGCCTGCGCACCTATGTCCTCAAGCCGCTCGAGAGCGAGGCGCTGGTATCCCTGCTGCGCCGGGCGCTCGAGGATCACGAACGGGGTCTGGGCGAGCGCGGCATCCAGGCCGCCGACGAGGCCCTGCTGCGCATCGCGCATGCCGCGGATGGCGATGCCCGGCGCGCCCTCAACATGCTCGAGATGGCGGCCGACCTGGCCGAGCAGGGCGTGATCGACGACGAGGTGCTCGAACAGGTGGCCGAGCAGGCCCCGCGCCGTTTCGATCAGGGCGGCGACCAGTTCTATGACCAGATCTCCGTGCTGCACAAGTCCCTGCGCGGCTCCGATCCTGATGCCGCGCTCTACTGGCTGGCGCGCATGCTCGACGGCGGGGCGGACCCCGAATACATCGCCCGCCGCCTGGTGCGCGTGGCGTCCGAGGACATCGGCAATGCCGATCCACGCGCCCTGAGCCTGACCCTCGAGGCCTGGCAGGCCTACCAGCGGCTGGGATCGCCCGAGGGTGAGCTGGCGCTGGCCCAGGTCACCCTCTATCTTGCGCTGGCCCCCAAGAGCAACGCCGCCTACATGGCCTTCAAGGCGGTGATGAAAGAGGCGCGCGAACAGGGCAGCCTGGAGGTGCCCATGCACCTGCGCAATGCGCCGACCCGGCTGATGAAGCAGCTCGATTACGGCAAGGGCTACCGCTATGCCCACGACGAGCCGGACGCCTTCGCGGCGGGCTCGACCTACCTGCCTGACGAGCTGCTGGGAAGGCAGTATTATCAGCCTGTCGAGCGCGGCCTGGAGATCAAGCTGCGCGAAAAGCTCGTACACCTGCGGAGCCTGAATGAGCAGGCCCGCGCCAAGCTGGGAAACAAGACATGAAGAAGGCCCTCGCCGCGATCCTCCTGCCCATGGCCGTGCTTGCCGATGCCGGCATGGCGTCCGCCCATGCCCCGGCCCAGTCCCCCGAACGGGAGGTGATGAGGCTCGCGCCCGAATACGAGGCCCATGTGCGCTACGAGATGCGCGGCTTCCTGGTGTCCCTGCAGGGGATCAACGAGGCGCTGGCGAAGCAGGACTTCGAGGCCGTCGCGCGCTACGCGCGCCAGTCCGGCCATTCCGCGCCCGCGGAAGCACCGCGCGGTCTGGGCAAGGCCTTGCCGGAGCGATTCCGCGAGATGGGCGGCGCCGCCCATGCCGCCTTTGACCAACTCGCCGTCGATGCACAAACGATGGGCGATACGCGCACCACGCTCGAACAGCTCTCCGGCATCATGAAGCAGTGCATCCAGTGCCACGCGGCCTATCGAATGGGCAAGTGACGGCATGAGATTCTGGCTGGCGCTCGGGCTTGCGGGCGCGCTGGGCGCGATGGCGCGCTACGGGCTTTCGGTCTGGTTTACCCAGCAGCTCGGGCGCGGTTTTCCCTGGGGCACGCTGCTCGTCAACGTGCTCGGTTCCGCGTTGATGGGCTTCCTCGCGGTTCTGCTGCTGGAGCGGCTGCACTGGCCAGTGGAGTGGCGCACCGTGATCCTGGCGGGTTTTCTCGGGGCCTTCACCACCTTCTCCGCTTTCAGCGTCGATGCCCTGTACCTGATCGAGCGGGGCGACTGGCTCAAGGCGGGCCTCTACATCACCGCCAGCGTGCTGCTGTGCCTGGTCGCGGCACGCATGGGCATGCTTGGCGCCATGCGCCTCTGAGTGTTCATCCCATGAGCATGGATCCCGTCGAGCTGGCTGCCATGATCAAGGCCATGGGCGCGGAACTCGGGTTCCAGCATGTCGGCATCACCGGCATCGATCTATCCCGCCACGAGGCCGGCTTCCTCCGCTGGCTGGATGCCGGCATGCATGGCGAGATGGACTACATGGCGCGGCATGGGCTGAAGCGGCTGCGCCCGGCGGAGTTGCAGCCGGGCACGCGCAGCGTCATCAGCGTGCGCATGGATTACATGCCCGAGGGGCTGGCCGATGCGCCCGGCGTGCTGATGGACGGACGCAAGGGCTATGTCAGCCGCTATGCGCTGGGGCGCGATTATCACAAGGTGCTGCGCAGCCGCCTGCAGAGGCTTGCCGAGCGCATCCAGGCCCATATCGGTCCGTTCGGCCACCGCGTGTTCGTCGACAGCGCGCCCGTCTACGAGACCGGACTGGCGGAGCAGGCCGGGCTTGGCTGGAAGGGCAAGCATTCGCTGGTGCTGCATCGCGGCGCGGGTTCCTGGTTCTTCCTCGGCGAGCTGTTCGTCGATCTGGCGCTGCCGCCGGACGAGCCGGCTGCCCAGGGCCATTGCGGACGCTGCACCGCCTGCATCGACATCTGCCCGACCGGGGCCATCGTGGCCGATGGCGTGGTCGATGCGCGGCGCTGCATCTCCTACCTGACCATCGAGCATGCGGGGGCCATCCCGGTCGAGTTGCGGCCCATGCTGGGCAACCGCATCTACGGCTGCGACGACTGCCAGCTGGCCTGTCCGTGGAATCGCTTCGCCCGGCCGACCGGCGAGACGGATTTCGCGCCCCGAAACGGCCTGGAGGCAGCGGACCTGCTGGCGTTGTGGGCCTGGGACGAGCGGGCATTCCTCAGCCGGACCGAGGGCTCGCCCATTCGCCGCATCGGCTTCGAGCGTTGGCGTCGCAACCTGGCCGTGGCGCTGGGCAATGCGCCTGCAGACAAGGCCACCCTTAGGGCGCTTGAAACCGCGCTCGAAGGATCGGATGGCGTGGTTGCGGAGCATGTTCGATGGGCGATCGGGCGCCAGAGGGCCATGCTCAGGGGGCGGGATTGAGCGCCTCGTGCGCGACGGACTTCAATGCATTGAACAGGCGGAAATCATCCGCGCTCAGGGGCTCGGCATCCATGGATCGCTGGGCGAGCAGCAGGCCGACCGCCTCGTGATTGATCTGCAGCGGCGTGATGAACATGTCCGTGGTCGCCAACACCCCCCGTGCCTCGGCGGGCAGGCGCGGGATGAATGCCGGGCGATTGCTGGCGTTCATCCACAGGGGCTGATGCTTCTTCAGCAGGGCGCTGAAGAGGTCGCTTGAGTTCAGGCTCAGGATCAGGCTTCGCAGCGGGTCATCGGCCGGAATGCCGACGGCGAAGCGCGCCTCGAGCCGGCTCTTTTCGCCATCGAGCATCAGCAGCACCATGCGGTTCAGACCCAGTTCACCCCGAAGATGCTTGAGCAGCTGCTGGAGCAGGGCATTGCTGCCTTGAACGCCGGCGAGCGCGCCGCGCAGTATGTCCACCGGCCCGGGTCGCGCAGGCTCGGGCGGGGCAAGGGGCGCGTCGAGCGGCCAGGGGGTTTCATCCGATGCCACAAGCGTGTGGGCGCTGGGGCGCAGGCCCAGCGCATGCAGGCCGGTGGCGCCAAGAACCGCCGTGCGTTGGCAGCGTAGCCAGGCGGCGGCTTCGTCGAGGCCCAGATACTCGGCAATGGCGGGACGGAGTGCCTTGATTCGGACGGTATGCCAGCCACGAACGCCCTCGTCCATCAGGTCGCAGGCGAGACGGATGCCCCGGGCAGGGGTGGATGGGGTCTCGGCTTCGGACCAGGCCTCACCGAGCAGGGAGGGAAGTCCCCAGTGCTTGACCAGCCCGAGGCGAATCCGATTCCAGTCTTCCTGGAGCACCATGCCCAGGGCTTCATGCATGCCGATGCCTTGCTGGATCGTGGCTTGATGCGCGCGCGCGGCCAGTTCAGGCGCTTCATGCCAGAGCGCCAGTTCCGGCGTGTAGGCGAGGATGGCGGCATGGTAATGCTGTTCGGCCACGGGCTCGCGGCGGGCCAGCGCCCAGCTCTCGGCCTGCTGGGCGGCCTCCAGGGCGCGAGCGAGGGTCAGCCTCAGGCCTTCCTTCGGCAAGGGGTCAAGCAGCGAAAAGCAGGATGCCGGCGCTGCGCGCACGAGGGTCTTCAGCCGTTCCCGGCCAAGCAGGCCAATCGCGCTGTCGTAGGTCGTGACATCGTCCCGGCCAAAGCGTCGAGCCTGACGATTGACGTCACCAAGAATCAGGAGGGTGAGGGCGGGGTCACGGCGTATGACCACTTCCAGTGGCCAGTTGCTGGTGTCCTCACGCCCGAGAAGACGGGATAAACGCGAATGCGTTTCCCCAAGCGCCGGGAGCGGCTTGGCGGCGAGTCGCTCGGCCCAGCTCATGGGGGCGTCCCTAGATGGCGCGCGCTTGCTGCTCGGCGTTGCCAAGGTAGCTTGCGGGCGTCATCGCCAGCAGCCGGTCCCTGGCATCGCGCGGAACATCAAGTCGTTCGATGAATTCACGCATGGACAGCGCATCCACGCGCTTGCCCCGGGTCAGCTCCTTGAGTTTCTCGTAGGGCTGCTCGATGCCGTGGCGGCGCATGACGGTCTGCACCGCCTCGCCCAGCACCTCCCAGTTGACGTCCAGTTCGGCCAGCATGCCGTCGCGGTTGGCTTCCAGTTTGCCGAGGCCCTTGGACAGGGCCTGGTAGGCGATGGTGCAGTGGGCGAGGGCCAGACCCAGCGCGCGCAGCACGGTGGAGTCGGTCAGGTCGCGCTGCCAGCGGGAAATCGGCAGTTTCTGGGCGAAATGGGTCAGCAGGGCGTTGGCGATGCCAAGGTTGCCCTCGGCGTTCTCGAAGTCGATCGGGTTGACCTTGTGCGGCATGGTCGACGAACCCACTTCGCCGGCCACGGTGCGCTGCTTGAAATGGCCCAGCGCGACATAGCCCCAGAGGTCGCGGGCGAAGTCGATCAGGATGGTGTTCAGGCGCACCAGGGCATCGCTGTATTCGGCGATGTAGTCATGCGGCTCGATCTGGATGGTGTAGGGGTTCCAGTCAAGGCCCAGGCCCTCGACGAAGTCCTTGGCCATGGCCGGCCAGTCCACCTCGGGATAGGCCGCGAGGTGGGCGTTGTAGTTGCCGACCGCGCCGTTGATCTTGCCGAGGATTTCGATGCCGGCCAGTTGCTCGCGCTGGCGTTTGAGGCGGTGGGCGACGTTGGCGATCTCCTTGCCCATGGTGGTCGGGGAGGCGGGCTGGCCATGGGTGCGGGAGAGCAGGGGGGCATCGGCGAGGTCGTGCGCCATGGCGCGCAGGGTCGCGAGGATGCCGTCGATGCGCGGCAGCAGCACCTGGGCGCGGCCCTCGCGCAGCATCAGGGCATAGGAGAGGTTGTTGATGTCCTCGGAGGTGCAGGCGAAGTGGAAAAATTCGGACATGGCCTCCAGCTCGCTGTTGTTCCGCACCTTTTCCTTGAGGAAGTACTCGACCGCCTTCACGTCGTGGTTGGTGGTCTTCTCGATGTTCTTGACCCGCTGCGCATCCTCGGCGGAGAAATGCTCGACGATGTCGTCCAGCACCTTGCCGGCATGTTCGGACAGCGCGGGGACCTCGGGGATGCCGGGGTGGCGGGCCAGGGCCTGGAGCCAGCGCACCTCGACAAGCACGCGATGCCTGATCAGACCGTATTCGCTGAAGATGGGGCGCAGTTCCTCCGCCCTGTCGGCATAGCGGCCGTCGGCGGGTGAAAGGGCGATCAGGGCGGCGGGTGCGTGGGTCATCGATGGGCTCGTCCGAAGGTCATGTTTGATGTTGTGGGCGAGTCTAGCATGGCATCCAGCTCATGACGCCGCTGCATGGCATCGCGGTTCGAGTTGTGGTTAAATGCACGCGCCGCGCGGATGGCCGCTGCGGTGAAACCCTAATCCACACGCGCACCATCATCCGCTCGGCGGGGTGCCTTGCCAGCCTGATGTTCCATTCCAGGCTGGCGGGTCGCCGGCGGGGTGCGCGGAGGCCCAACCCCAAGAGGTATATACAAATGGCTCAAGTCAGCATGCGTCAAATGCTGGAAGCGGGTGTCCACTTCGGTCACCAGACCCGTTACTGGAACCCGCAGATGGCCCCGTACATCTTCGGCGATCGTAACAAGATCCACATCATCAACCTGGAAAAGACCGTGCCGATGTTCAACGATGCGTTGAACTTCATCGGCAAGGTCGCGGGCAATGGCGGCAGCATCCTGTTCGTCGGCACCAAGCGCGCCGCCCGCGAGACCATGGGCGAGCAGGCTGAGCGTTGCGGCATGCCTTACGTCAACCACCGCTGGCTCGGCGGCATGATGACCAACTTCCGTACCGTCAAGCAGTCCGTGCGTCGTCTGAAGACCCTGCAGACCATGTCCAAGGACGGCAGTTTCGAGCGTGTGAACAAGCGCGAAGCCCTGGACCTGTCCCGCGAGATGGAAAAGCTCGATCGCAGCCTGGGCGGCATCCAGGACATGGAGCGTCTGCCGGACGCCCTGTTCATCATCGACGTCGAGCACGAGCAAATCGCCATCTCCGAGGCCAACAAGCTCGGCATTCCCGTGATCGCCGTGGTCGATACCAACAGCTCCCCGAAGGGCGTGGATTACATCATCCCGGGCAACGACGACGCCATTCGCGCCATCCAGCTCTACGTGACCGCCGTGGCGGATTCCATCGAGGAAGCCAAGGCTACTGTCACAGTCGGCGGCGATGATTTCGTCGAGGTCAGCGAGTCCGCTGCCTGAGTCTGTGTCGGTCAGCAGTGACTGTTCATCCTTCAACGGGTCCTAGTGGCCCGTTTTTATTACTGATTCGAGGAGATATTCATGACTGCGATTACTGCGGCAATGGTCAAAGAGCTGCGCGAGCGTACCGCCGCCGGCATGATGGAGTGCAAGAGGGCCCTGGTCGAGGTCGGTGGCGACATCGATGCAGCCATCGAGCTGATGCGCAAGCAGGGTACCGCCAAGGCCGACAAGAAGGCCGGTCGCACCGCGGCAGACGGCGTGGTGGTGATGAGCGTTTCCGCTGATGGCAAGACCGCCGTCATGGTCGAGATCAACTCCGAGACCGACTTTGTCGCCAAGAGCGATGACTTCGTCAAGTTCGCCAACGAGGTGGCCGATGTCGCGCTGAAGGCCAACCCGGCCGATGTCGATGCCCTGCTGGCCTGCGCGATGGCGAGCGGCGATGACGTCAACACCGCGCGTTCCAACCTGGTGGCCAAGATCGGCGAGAACCTGCAGGTTCGCCGCTTCGCCCGCATCGAGACCACGGGCGTGGTCGGCGCCTACCGTCACGGCGAGCGCATCGGCGTGCTGGTCGATCTGGTCGGCGGTGGCGTCGAGCTGGCCAAGGACATCGCCATGCATGTGGCGGCAAGCCGTCCGGTCTGCGTGTCCGAGGCCGACGTGCCTGCCGAACTGGTCGAGAAGGAGCGCGAGATCTTTACCGAGCAGGCGTCGCAGAGCGGCAAACCGGCCGAGATCGTCGCCAGGATGGTTGACGGCCGCGTCAAGAAGTACCTTGCCGAGGTCGCCCTGACCGGCCAGCCCTTCGTCAAGGACCCGGACCAGACCGTCGCCGCCCTGCTCAAGAAGGCAGGCGCCGAGGTGAAGAGCTTCGTTCGCTTCGAGGTGGGCGAGGGCATCGAAAAGCAGCAGACCGACTTTGCCGCCGAGGTGATGGCTCAGGTGCAGGGCGCCTGATCATTGCGCTGGCCCCGCCCTGCGCGGGGCCTCAAAATTCATAAATCTTCAGACAGGTGTGCATGATGCAATCGAACACGCTTCAATATCGTCGGGTACTCATCAAGCTCAGTGGTGAGGCATTGATAGGGTCGTGCGATTACGGCATCGATCCGCAGGTCATCAAGCGCTTGGCTGAAGAAGTCATTGACCTGAGCGGGCTGGGCGTCGAAGTGGCGCTGGTGATCGGCGGCGGGAACATCTTCCGCGGCGCCGGCCTGGCCCAGGGGGGCATGGATCGCGTCACCGGCGACCATATGGGGATGCTGGCGACCGTGATGAACGCGCTGGCGATGCAGGATGCGATCGAGCAACTGGACGGTCAGTGCCGGGTCATGTCCGGCCTGTCCATGCACCAGGTCTGCGAGGACTACATCCGCCGCCGGGCCGTGCGCCATCTGGAAAAGGGCCGCATCGTCATCTTCGCGGCGGGGACGGGCAATCCCTTCTTCACCACCGACACCGCGGGCAGCTTGCGCGCCATCGAGGTTGGGGCCGATCTGATGATCAAGGCCACCAATGTGGATGGCGTGTATGACAGCGATCCGCGCAAGAATCCGGACGCCAGGCGCTACGATCATCTGACCTATGACGAGGCGATTGGGCGCCAGCTGGGCGTGATGGACGCCACCGCGCTGGTGCTGTGCCGCGACAACAACATGCCGCTGATCGTGGCCGACATCAATGTCCACGGCCTGCTCCCACGCCTGGTGGCGGGCGAGCGGGTCGGCACCCTGGTGACTCGGGTGAATCAAGCACTGGAGAATCAAGCATGATTGAAGATATCCGCAAAGACGCCGAGCAGCGCATGGGCAAGAGCATCGAGGCGCTCAAGACCGAGCTTGCCAAGCTGCGTACAGGCCGCGCACATCCGTCCATTCTTGATCACGTCAAGGTCGGGTATTACGGCCAGGACGTGCCCCTGTCCCAGGTCGCCAAGGTCGTGGCCGATGACGCGCGCAACCTGACCGTCACGCCCTGGGAAAAGGATATGGTCGGCAAGATCGAGAAGGCCATCATGACCTCCGATCTCGGCCTCAATCCGATGAGCGCGGGCATGGTCATCCGCGTGCCCATGCCGGCCCTCACCGAAGATCGCCGTCGTGATCTAGTCAAGATCGTGCGTCACGAAGGCGAGAACGCCAAGGTGGCGATTCGCAACATCCGTCGCGATGCCAATGGCACGCTCAAGACCCTGCTCAAGGACAAGGCGATCAGCGAGGATGACGAGCGTCGTGCCCAGGATCTGACCCAGAAGCTGACCGACAAGAGCGTTGCCGATGTCGACGCCCTTCTTGCCGCCAAGGAAAAGGAATTGATGGAGGTCTGACGGCCTCCGTTTTCATTCCACGCCATGATCCACCCGTATCCCGCGGTTGTTCCGAAGCACATTGCCATCATCATGGATGGCAATGGGCGCTGGGCCGAACAGCACGGATATCCGCGCGTGCTCGGTCATCGTCGCGGCGCGACGGCACTTCGCAATGTGGTTCGGGCATGCGTGGAACGTGGTGTCAGGGTCCTCACCGTTTTTGCCTTCTCCAGCGAAAACTGGCGTCGGCCGGCGTATGAGGTCGGTGCGCTCATGCACCTCTTTCTTCAGTCGCTCCGACGTGAGGTGCGGCGCCTGGATGAGGCGGGCGTGCGGATCTGTTTCATCGGCGATCGCCATCGATTCGATGCCCCTCTTCAAACACGCATGCGCGAGGCCGAGGCGATCACGGCCAAGAATGAACGCATGACCCTTGTGATTGCCGTGAATTACGGCGGTCGCTGGGATATCGCCGAGGCCGCCAAGGCCATATCGCGCAAGGTGGCATCCGGCCAGATGGCCGTCGATGACATCGATGAGGCTGTGTTTGCCGCTGAAATCCAGTGGGCGGACGTTCCCGATCCGGATCTGCTGATCCGTACGGGCGGCGAACAGCGGATCAGCAACTTCATGCTCTGGCAGTTGGCCTACACCGAGCTTTATTTCACGCCCGTGCTTTGGCCGGATTTCAAGGCGGCCGAACTTGACCGGGCGATGGACTGGTTTTCCAGTCGTGAGCGTCGCTTTGGCCAGATTTCCGCGCAGTTGCAGGAGTAAGCCATGCTCAAACAACGCATTCTGACGGCACTCGTACTGGCGGCCATCTTCATTCCGGCCCTGTTTCTTCTGCCCCATGCCGGTTTCACGGCGCTCATCGGGCTGCTGGTTTTTCTGCTCGCCTACGAGTGGGCCGGACTTGCCCCCCTGCATGGCGTCTCGCGCTGGGCCTATGCCATCGGCCTGACCGCGCTCGGCCTGCCGCTGGTCTTGGGCGACCCTTTCCAGGGCTGGGTGCTGGGGGCCGCCGTGGTGCTTTGGCTGCTCCTGGCCTTGCGGCTCGTGCTGGGCGCGCGCGTTCCTGCATGGCTTCATGGCCGGAGTGCCAAGCTCGTCCTCGCCCCCCTGGTGTTGTGGGCGACCTGGTTCGCGCTGGAATCCATCCACAGCCTCCAGGATGGCGGCTTGTGGGTGCTTGCGACATTCATGGTGGTCTGGGTTGCGGATACCGCAGCCTATTTCTCGGGCCGGGCCTTCGGCAGGCACAAGCTTGCGCCCACGATCAGCCCGGGCAAAACGGTGGAGGGCGTGGCGGGCGCCGTGGTCGCGACCCTCCTTGCGGCTTGGGCCGCGCATGCCTTCGAGCCGTTTTCTTCGCTGCCCATGTTGCCCTGGTTGCTCCTGGTGTTTGCCATCACCCTGATCTCGGTGGTGGGCGATCTGCACGAAAGCCAGTTGAAGCGCGAGGCCGGGGTCAAGGATAGTGGCTGGATCCTGCCTGGCCATGGCGGCATGTTCGACCGGCTCGACAGTCTGCTGGCAGCGGCGCCCTTCATGGCGTTTGGCCTGTGGCAGATGGGCTTGATGGGCGCTTAGGGCATGCAGGGCGTATGTGTACTTGGGGCGACGGGTTCGATCGGGCGCAGCACGCTCGATGTGTTGCGCCGTCACCCGGATCGCTGGCGGGTCGAGTCCATGGGCGCCTGCCAGGATGCTCATGGCATGCTGGCTGCTTGCCGCGAATTCCAGCCTCGCGTGGTGGCGATGGCTGATCCCTCAGCCGCGGCAGACCTCAGGACCCTGCTCGCGGCCGAGCATTTGCCCATCGAGGTCCTCGATGGCCCTGAAGGCATGGAGACCATCGCCGCGGATTCGGCAAGCCCGATGGTGGTGGCGGCCATCGTGGGTGCCGCCGGGCTGCGCTCGGCGCTGGCCGCCGTGCAGTCCGGCAAGCGTGTTCTGCTGGCGAACAAGGAGGCCCTGGTCATGTCCGGGGCGCTGTTCATGGAGCAGGTCCGCCGCCATGGCGCCACCCTGCTGCCGCTGGACAGTGAGCACAACGCCCTGTTCCAGTGCCTGCCCCGTCCTGATGCGGTTGCCCATCCCGAGCTCGGGGTCAGGCAACTGATCCTTACCGCTTCGGGCGGCCCCTTCCGCGCGCGCGCGGTCGAGACCTTGCGGGAGGTCACGCCCGACGAGGCCTGCGCCCACCCGAACTGGTCCATGGGGCGCAAGATCTCGGTCGATTCGGCGACCCTGATGAACAAGGGGCTGGAGGTCATCGAGGCGCGCTGGCTGTTTGATGTGCAGCCGGATCGCATCAAGGTGCTCGTTCATCCGCAAAGCGTCGTCCATTCCATGGTGTCCTATTCGGACGGGTCCGTGCTGGCCCAGATGGGGCAGCCCGACATGCGCACCCCGATCGCCCATGCCCTCACTTGGCCGGAGCGGATTGATGCGGGTGTCGCTCCGCTGGATCTGGCGGCCGTCGCCACCCTTCAGTTTGAACAGCCCGACCTTGTGCGCTTCCCCTGCCTGCGCCTCGCCTTTGACGTGCTTGAGCGCGCGAGCGCCTGCCCGGCCATTCTGAATGCAGCCAATGAGATCGCGGTCGAGGGTTTCCTCGCGCGTCGTCTTCGCTTTACCCAGATCCCGCAGCTGATCGAATCGGTGCTCGATCGGAGCGAGGATCATGACGCGCATGACATGGACACGGTGTTTGCAGCCGATCATCGTTCACGCGAGATGGCGCGTGCCTGGCTCGCCCGTCATGGAGAGCCTCTCTGATGCATGTTCTGACCAGCATTCTTGGATTCCTTCTCGCCGTTGGCCTGCTGGTCGCGGTCCACGAGTGGGGGCATTTCTGGGTGGCGCGCAAGCTGGGCGTCAAGGTCCTGCGCTTCTCGCTGGGCTTCGGACGGCCGCTGCGCGTCTGGCGGCGCGGAGAAACGGAATATGTGCTTGCCGCCTTGCCCCTGGGCGGCTACGTGAAGATGCTGGATGGGCGTGAAGGTCCGCTTGATCCGGCCGAGGCTCACCGCGCCTTCGATCGGCAGTCGCTTGGCAGGCGTTCGGCCATCGTGGCGGCAGGTCCCGTGGCCAACCTGATCTTTGCCGTGCTCGCCTATGCGCTCATGTACATGGTGGGCGTCAGCGGTCTTGCACCCATCGTCGATCAGCCAGCCGTGAACACACCGGCAGCCTTGGCGGGCGTTGTGCGCGAGGCGCAGGTGCTCGCGGTGAACGAGAAGCCCATTCGGACTTTCGATGACTTGCGCGTCTCCATCATCGAAGCGGCGGCTAGTGATGAGGACATAAGCCTGCGGGTGCGGCAGGATGGGGATGAGCGCGTGCTGGTGCTGCCTGGCTCGCCCTACAGACTTCTGGACAGCGTCAAGGACCCGCTGGTTCTGCTTGGCCTGCGCCCGTGGCTTCCCGATGCGCCCCGGGTGGTGCGCCGGGTTGTTGCGGGGGGCGCGGGCGCGGCGGCGGGCCTGCGTCCGGATGATGTCATCCTGCGCGCCAATGGCGCAGCCGTTGAACGCGGGCAGGCGCTCGTCGAAGTCATCCGCAATCATCCTGGGCAGAGAATCGCCCTCGACCTGATCCGGGGGGGCAAGGCCGAACAGGTCATGCTGACCCCGGCGAGCCGCGCTGAAGATGGCGATGTGATCGGTTATGCCGGCGTGGCGTTTGGGCTTGATATCGATCCGGCGGTGCGCGAGCGCTTGCAGGTCCTTCAGCAGGATGATCCCGCCAGGGCCTTGCTGCATGGGGTCCTCAAGACCTGGGACATGACGGTGCTGAGCCTGCGGGTCATGGGCAAGATGATCGTTGGCGAGGCCAGTCTCGAAGCCATCAGCGGCCCCTTGGGCATTGCCGATGTGGCGGGCCGAAGCCTGGCGCTTGGCCTGTCCAGTTTTCTCGCGTTTCTGGCGCTTGTAAGCCTCAGTCTCGCCATTCTCAACCTTTTACCCGTTCCGGTACTGGATGGCGGGCACCTGTTGTTTTATCTTATCGAGGCTTTGCGTGGGCAGCCCCTATCGGAACAAGCGCAGATGCTCGGTCAGCGTATCGGCATGAGCCTGCTTTTTGCCTTGATGGCATTGGCGATGTTCAACGATCTTTCACGCCTGATCTCCTGAACTTGAACGACTTGCCTGCCACGACACCGCGCCTTTTTCAGACCCATTGAGTTTCATGAAGATCCTTACCCGCTCCCTCCTGGCCGTTGCCCTCGGCGCCGCCCTTTCCGCGCAGGCAAACGACACGGCTACCGTGACCACCCTGCGGGATATCGAAGTCTTGGGCCTGCAGAACATCGCCTCCGGTACCGTGTTCACCTATCTGCCCTTCCGCGTGGGTGACCCGTTCACTGACGCCGACAGTACCCGCGTGATCCAGGAGCTGTACAAGACCGGCTTCTTCCGTCGTGTGGATGTCGCCCGGCGCGGCGACGTGCTCGTGTTGCATGTGGAGGAACTGCCGACCATCGGCGAGCTGAAGATCACCGGCAACGACAAGGTCGAAACCGCCGATCTTGAAAAGGCGCTCAAATCCGCTGGCCTGACCAAGGGACGGGTGCTGAACCGCCAGGCCCTGGAGCAGATGGAGCAGGAGCTCCAGCGCCTGTACTTCAGCATGGGCCTTTATGGCATCGAGGTGAATACCACGCAGACCGAGCTCGAGGGCAACCGCGTCGCCATCGAGGTGGATATCCTTGAAGGCACCCCGGCCAGCATCCGCACCATCAACATCGTCGGCAACAAGGACTTCAAGGAAAAGGAACTGCTCGCTCGGTTCGATCTCGGGCCGACCCGCTGGTACGAGTTCTTCTCGGATAAGGACCAGTACTCTCGCCAGAAGCTCGCGGCGGATATCGAGAAGCTGCGCTCGTTCTATCTGGACCGCGGCTATCTCAAGTTCAATGTCGACTCGACCCAGGTGTCCATTTCCCCGGACAAGAAGGACATTCACATCACCCTGGCGATCACCGAGGGCGCGCAATACAACGTCAGCGATGTCGGCTTCGCCGGCAACCTGCTCGTCGCCGAAGCCGAGTTGCGTCCCCTGGTGACCGTGAAGGCGGGCGAGCGATTCTCCCGCAAGGCCCTGACCGAAAGCACCACGGCCATCGTCAAGCGTCTGGGGAATGATGGCTATGCCTTTGCCAACGTCAATCCGGTGCCCGAGCTGAACGAGGCCGACAAGACGGTCAAGCTGACCTTGTACGTCGATCCGGGCAAGCGCGTCTATGTGCGCCGCATCAACATTGCCGGCAACTACAATACCGACGAGGAGGTCTTCCGTCGCGAGATGCGCCAGATGGAAGGCGCCTGGTTCTCGGGTGAGAAGGTCGAGCGTTCGAAAGAGCGCCTGCAGCGCCTGAGCTATGTCGAATCGGCCTCGGTCGAGACCAGGCCGGTGGCCGGGGCGGCGGACCAGGTCGATCTGAATGTGGGGGTGAGCGAGCGCCTGTCCGGCAGCTTCAGCGTCGGCGTGGGCTACTCCCAGTCCGAAGGCGCGCTGTTCAATGTCGGCCTCTCCCAGGCCAACTTCCTCGGCACCGGCAACAACGTGTCGTTCAACGTCGAGCGCAGTGGCTATCGCAGCCTGTACAGCCTGTCCTACCTGGATCCGTACTGGACCGTGGACGGCATCAGCCGCGGGTTTGACGTCTATTACCGCAAGACCGAAGCGACCGAGCTGAGCCTGAGCCGTTACCTGCTCGACTCCATGGGCGGCAATATGCGCTTCGGCATCCCGCTGTCCGAATACACCGGTGTTCGATTGGCCCTGGGTGCGGAACAAAGCAAACTCAAGAGGACCACTGAATCTCCTGACTGGGTCAAGGAAGAGAGCTTCAACTTCTTCACCCTGACGCCAAGCTGGTATCGCGATACGCGTGATCGTGTCGTCTTTCCTAATCGTGGTGGGTACAGTCTGACCAGCATGGAAATCGCCGCGCCGGGCAGCACGCTCGAGTATTACAAGCTCAACCTGAGCCATGATCACTACTTCAGCCTGACCAGCAACTACGTGTTCAAGCTCGGTGCGGTCATGGGATATGGCGAAAGCTTTGGCACGTCCTATGAGGCGAATGGCACGGAATACAATCTGCCGCCGTTCCGCAACTATTACGCGGGCGGCATTCGCTCCGTGCGCGGCTTCGAGGACTATAGCCTGAGCTCGGGAAGCGATACGCTGGACAGCAACGGCGACCCCCTGGGCGGCGCCTTCAAGCTGGTGGGTGGCGCGGAGCTGATCTTCCCGCTGCCGTTCCTGGGCGAGGACAGCGCCAAGAACGTCCGCATGGGGCTGTTCTACGACGTGGGCAACGTTTACTCTTCGTACGATACATTCGATGCAGGGCAGTTGCGCATGTCGGCGGGTGTGTCACTGATCTGGTTGTCACCGATCGGCCCCTTGAGCCTCAGCCTTGCCCAGCCCTTGAACGAGAAGCCTGGCGACCGGACGCAGATGTTCCAGTTCGCCATCGGCACCGGATTCTAAATTACCTAACCTCAACCTCGGAGTTTCAACCGTGTTCAAGCAGACCGCCCTCGTTGCCGCCGCCTTCGCCTTGGCCCTTTCCGGCAGTGCCTGGGCCAAGGACCTCAAAGTTGGCTTCGTCAACTCCGCCATGCTGCTCGACAAGGCCCCCCAGGCAGAAACCGCCCGCAAGCAGCTGGAAAAGGAATTTTCCGCCCGCGAACGCGAACTGGTGGAAAACCAGAAGGCCGCACAGGCCCTTGAGCAGAAACTCAGCCGCGAGGGCGCGGCCATGAGCGAGGCCGAGCGTTCGCGCCAGGAGCGCGAGCTGAACCGCCGCATGCGCGAGCTGCAGCGTCAGCAGGCGGAATTCCGTGACGACCTGAACCTGCGCAAGAACGAGGAGCTGGCCAAGCTGCAGCGCACCGTCTTCCAGGTGATCAACGAGATGGCGAAGGCCGATGAGTACGACCTGATCCTGAGCGATGGCGTGGTCTATGCCGGCCCGAACGTCGATATCACCAGCAAGGTTCTGGATCGTCTGCAGACGGCCAAGTAATCAGGGGACGTGGCCGTGAAGCTTGGCACGCTGGCGGAACACCTGGGTGTCCGGCTGATCGGGGATCCCGATCTCGAGATGGTCAGGGCCAGCAGCCTTGAGAAGGCAGACGCCCATTCGATCGTCTTCATTCAGGACGAGGCCTATCTCGCTCGCCTCGATCCAGCCCATGGCGCGGCGGTGATTCTTCCTGAATCCTGGCATGAGGCCTACAGCGGTCCTCGTCTGATCAGTGAAACCCCGCAGCTATCCTTTGCGCGTGCCGCGCGTCTTCTCCATCCCCGCGTCGTGCATCGGGGCATCCATCCCAGTGCCCAGGTCGACCTAGGGGCTTCGGTCTCGCCGTTGGCCTGGATCGGTCCTGGGGCCGTGATTTCGGCGGGTGCGAAGATCATGGACGAGGTCCAGGTGGGGCCGCTCTGCTTCGTGGGTGAAAACAGCGAGATTGGCGCGGGGACCGAGCTCGTGGCTCGCGTGACCATCATGGCGGGAGTCAGGATCGGCGCGCGTTGCATGATTCATCCGGGCGCCGTGATCGGCGCCGATGGTTTTGGCCTGGCCCACGCCCGCACGCATTGGGAACGCGTCCCTCAATTGGGCGGCGTGCTTGTGGGCGATGATGTCGATATCGGCGCCAATACCACGGTGGATCGTGGCGCGCTCGAAGACACCGTCATCGGCCATGGCGTGAAGATCGACAATCTTGTGCAGATTGCACACAATGTCGAGATCGGTCCCCACACGGCCATTGCCGGCTGCGCCGGGCTTGCCGGCAGCTCGAAGGTCGGCAGCCACTGCATGCTCGCGGGTGGCGTCGGCCTGGCCGGTCATCTCGAAATTGCCGACGGCGTGCAGGTGACCGGCATGTCGATGGTGACGCGCTCCATCCGGCAGGCCGGCATCTATTCGGCAGGCACGCCGCTCGATAACAACCGCAACTGGCGGCGTAATGCCGCACGTTTCAAACAACTTGACGCCATGGCGCGACGCATCGAGGCGCTCGAGCGCCTTCTGAATGCCAGGGAATTTCCAGAGGAGTGACGCGTGAGTCGCGTAATGAACATCATGGAGGTCATGCAGCACCTCCCGCACCGTTATCCGTTCCTGCTCATCGATCGCGTCATCGACTGGGAGCCGAACGATTACCTGACGGCGATCAAGAACGTGACCTTCAACGAACCGTTCTTCCAGGGGCATTTCCCCGTGCGCCCGATCATGCCGGGCGTGCTGATCACCGAGGCCATGGCCCAGGCCACCGGCATCCTCGCCTTCGCGAGCCAGGGCGACAAGCCGAACGACGACAGTCTCTACATGCTGGTCGGCCTCGATGACGTGACCTTCCGCCGCATGGTGGAGCCGGGCGACCAGCTCACCCTGCATGTGCGCCAGAAGCGACTGATCCGCAACCTCGGCATCTTCGAGTGCGAGGCGCGCGTCGGCGATGAAATCGCCGCCTCGGCCACCATCAAGTGCATCGCCAAGGATGTCACCGCATGATCGATCCGCGCGCCGTCATTCACCCCGAAGCGCGCATCGGCGAGGGTGTCAGTATCGGACCTTTCACCGTGATTGGCGCCGATGTGGAGCTTGGCGATGGTTGCTGGATCGGTCCGCATGTCGTCATCAATGGCCCCACGCGCATCGGTCGTGAAAACAGGATTTTTCAGTTTGCCTCGATCGGTGAAGCGCCGCAGGATCTGAAATACGCGGGCGAGCCGACGCGTCTCGAGGTCGGCGACCGTAATACGATCCGTGAATACTGCACCATGCACCGGGGCACCGCGCAGGGCGAGGGCATCACCATCGTCGGAAGCGATAACCTGTTCATGGCATCGACCCATGTCGCACATGATTGCCATATCGGCAGCCATGTCATCATGGCGAACGCCGCATCGCTTGCCGGTCATGTCGTGGTCGAGGACTGGGCGATCCTCAGCGGCTTCTCCGTGGTGCACCAGTTCTGCCGCATCGGCGCGCACAGCTTCGCCGGCGGCGCGACCAAGATCACCCAGGACATCCCGCCGTTTGTCATGGTGGACGGCGCGCGCGCGCGTGCGATCGGCATCAACAAGAATGGCCTCAAGCGCCGCAACTTCAGCGAGGAGACCATTCGCGACCTGCATCGCGTGTTCAAGCTGCTGATTCGCAACCGGCCGACCAAGGAGAACATGGACGAGGCCGAGGAGATCGCCGCCACCTGTTCATCCGTGCGTCAGTTCCTCGATTTCATTCGAGCCAGCCAGCGCGGCATCGTGCGTTGAGGTTTATTCATGACTGATTTCCGTATCGAGAAGGACAGCATGGGCGAGCTTCGCGTGCCCGCGGATGCACTCTGGGGCGCCCAGACCCAACGTGCCGTCGACAATTTCAATATGAGCGGACATGGCCTGCCGCGCCCTTTCCTGCGTGCCCTTGGCTTGATCAAGGCCGCCTGCGCCAAGGTCAATGCTGACCTTGGCATGCTGGATGTCTCCCGGGCCGAGGCGATCAGGCAGGGCGCGCTCAAGGTCGCCGCTGGCGAGTTCGACAGGCATTTCCCGGTCGATGTCTTCCAGACGGGCTCGGGCACCTCGAGCAACATGAACGCCAACGAGGTGATCGCGCGCCTGGCCAGCAGTGCAGGGCATGTCATTCATGCCAATGATCACGTCAACATGGGGCAGAGTTCCAACGACGTGATTCCCACGGCGATCCACGTCAGCGCCACCCTCGAGATCAGCGAGAAGCTGCTGCCCGCGATCAGGCACCTGCGCGAGACCATCGATGCGCGCGCCGGCGAGTGGCAGGGCGTGGTCAAGACCGGCCGGACCCATCTCATGGACGCGATGCCGATCACGCTGGGGCAGGAGCTCTCAGGCTGGTCGGCGCAGCTTGGCGCCGCCGACGCACGCCTGCGCGACACCCTCGTGCGGCTGCGCAAGCTGCCGCAGGGCGGCACGGCGGTGGGTACCGGCATCAATGCGCCGGATGATTTCGGCGCGCGTGTCGCCGCCGAGCTGACCTACCTGACAGGCGTTGCATTCGAGCCGATGAACAACCTGTTCATGGGCCTGGCGAGTCAGGATGCCGCGGTCGAGGCCAGCGGTCAGCTGCGCGCCCTGGCCGTCGCGCTCATGAAGATCGCCAACGACCTGCGCTGGATGAATTCCGGACCCCTCGCGGGCCTTGCCGAGATCCGCCTGCCCGCGCTCCAGCCCGGCAGTTCGATCATGCCCGGCAAGGTCAATCCGGTCATTCCCGAGGCGGTGATGATGGCCTGCGCCAGGGTCATGGGTCATGACGCATCCATTGCCATCGGCGGGCAGGCCGGCAACTTCCAGCTCAACGTGATGCTGCCGATGATCGCCGACAGCCTGCTGGATTCCATCCACCTGCTGGCGAACGCCTGCCGTGCGCTGGCGGACAAGGCCATCCTGGGCATGGAGCTCAATCTCGAACAGATGGAGGCCTCCCTGGCGCGCAATCCGATCCTCGTGACCGCGCTGAACCCGATCATCGGCTACGAGAAGGGCGCGGCGATCGCCAAGCGCGCCTATGCGGAAGGCCGTACCCTGCTCGAGGTCGCGCTGGAGGAGACCGACCTCGACGAGCCCACCCTGCGCCGCCTGCTCGATCCGGCGGCCCTTGCCCGGGGCGGCATTCAGGCCGGCATGACGGGCGCGGGCGGCTGATCCTGCCCAACACCCCCCGTTGAGGATGACGGAGCCGCGCGAGTCGCGGCTTCATGGTTTCCGGCGTCAGGCGCCGTCCAGCATCCCGCAGGCCAGTTCCGCCATCCGCTCCACACCGCCACCGGGGCCGAGTTTCTCCCTGACCTCGGCGAGATCACGGCGGATGCGGGTTGCATGGGCCGGTTCGTCGAGAATCCGGCCGATCTCCCGGCTCACGGCCTTGGGCGTCGCCGCGCCCTGGACGAATTCCTCCACGATCCGGCGGCCGGCGACGATGTTCGCGAGGCCGATGTTCGGGATGCGGATCAGCGGCCTGAGCAGGGCGTAGGTCAGGGGCGAAACCTTGTACAGGATCGCCATCGGCACGCCCATCAGGGCGACCTCGAGGGTGGCGGTGCCGGAGGCGACCATGGCGGCATCGCAGCAGGCCAGGACATCGTGACTGCGCTCACTGACGACCCTGACGGCCACGGGTGATGCTTCGAGCAGGGGATGCAGCAGGTCGTCGCCGATGGTGGCGGCCTGCGGCAGGATGAACTGCAGCCCCGGCCGTTCACGCACCAGCAGGGCTGCGCTCTCCAGCATGACCGGCAGCAGGCGCTGGACCTCGGCCTTGCGGCTTCCGGGCAGCAGGCCGATGACCGGGCGCTCGGTTGAAAGCCCGAACTCCCGCATCAGGGCGTCGCGCGGGGCGGAGGCCTGGACCCGGCCCGCGAGGGGATGGCCGACATAGCGCACGGGGATGGCGTGCGCCTCGTAGAAGGCGGTCTCGAACGGGAAGATCACCGCCATCATGTCGATGGCCTCGCCGTACGTCTTCACCCGTCCCGGCCGCCAGGCCCAGACCTGCGGACTGACGTAGAACAGCACCCTGATGCCGCAGGCCTTGGCGTGCCGGGCCAGCTTGAGGTTGAACTCCTTGTAGTCCACGCAGACCAGCAGGTCGGGCCGCTCCGTGCAAACGGCCTGCTGCATGGTTCCGAGGGTGCGTTTGAGCGTGCCGTACTGGCGCAGGACATCCCCAAGGCCGATGACGCCCATCTCGGAGGCGTCCACGCGCAGCTCGATGCCCGCTTCGCGCATGGCCTGTCCACCCATGCCGATGCCACACAGGCCGGGCAGCCGTTCACGCATGGCGCGGAAGACGGCCGCCGCATGCTTGTCGCCGGAGGCCTCCCCGGCGGAAAACATGACGACGGGCCCAGTGGCCCGGGGATCAGGCGATGGCGCGCTTGATGACATCGCAGATGCGGTCGATGGAGGCGTCCGGCAGTTCCGGATAGATCGGCAGGCTCAGGCAGCGTCGTGCGACATCTTCCGTGACCGGCAGGCTGAGGCCGGGGTCGTCGGCCTTGAACACGTTCTGCTGATGCAGGGGGATGGGGTAGTAGATCGCCGAGGCGATGCCCTCGACCTGCAGCGCCTGCTGGATGCTGTCGCGGTGCTCGGTCAGCAGGGTGTACTGGTGGAAGACATGCGTGCCGATGCCATCCTCGTGCGGCGTGGTCAGCGGCAGGCCGGCAAGGCCCGCGTTATAGCGATGCGCCACGCGGCGGCGTTCGGCGTTGTAGCTGTCAATATGCCCAAGCTTGATGCGCAGGATCACGGCCTGCATCTCGTCCAGGCGGCTGTTGTAGCCGATGATGTCGTGGTAGTAGCGCACCTTGCTGCCGTGGTTGCGCAGCATGCGGACCTGCTCGGCGATCTCGTCCGAGTGGGTGGTCACCATGCCGCCATCGCCGAAACAGCCCAGGTTCTTGCTCGGGAAGAAGCTGAACGACCCGGCGTCGCTCATGCTGCCGGTCATGCGGCCCTCGATGTCCGCGCCGAAGGACTGGGCGCAGTCCTCGATCAGGTTCAGCTTGTGCTTGATGGCGAGGGCGCGGATGGCTGCCATGTCGGCGGGCTGGCCGAACAGGTGGACCGGCAGGATGGCGCGGGTCTTCGGCGTGATGGCCGCCTCGATCAGCGAGACGTCGATGTTGAAGGTGCGCGGGTCGATGTCCACGAACACGGGACGGGCGCCCACGTAGCGGATGGCCTCGGCGGTGGCGATGAAGGTGAAGGGCGAGGTGATGACCTCGTCGCCTTCCTTGATCCCGGCGGCCAGCAGGGCCAGGTGCAGGGCGTCCGTGCCATTGGCGACGCCGATGGCGTGCCTGACGCCCAGATGGGCGGCGGCCTCGTCCTCGAAGGCACGGACGTTCGGGCCGAGGATGAACTGGGTCGCGTCCAGGGCGGCCAGCAGGCCGGCGTCAATCTCCGTCTTGAGGGCCTGGTACTGGGCGGAAAGGTCGACCATCGGGATCGTCATGGCAATTCTCGATAAGGTTTAAACAATCGGTGGTCTTGGTGCATGGATGCACCAACACTTGTCTTGAGCATGCTCAAGACGGGTGGAGCCCCTCGCGGGCATGAACCGCGAGGGCGCGAGCTGAAACAGTCCATGGATGGACCTTTCAGCATGTCTGTAGAAGCGCGGAAATCTCTTCGGCGGTGGCCAGGGCGCGTCGTCCGGCCTCGCCGCTCACGCGCGGGATGCGGCCATGCAGGGCGCAGTCGACGAAGTGGCGGATCTCCTCGAGCAGGGCATCGCCGCTCTCGAACGCCTGTTCCTCGGAGATGATTTCCGGCACGCCGGGGAACATCTCGCCCTCGCCGCGGCGGTGCGAGGCCAGCACGCGGTTCTGGAAGTCGACGGAGAGGTAGGCGTCCCGCTGGAACAGGCGCATCTTGCGCTCGCTCTTGAGGCTGATGCGGCTGGCGGTGACGTTGGCGACGCAGCCGTTGGCGAAGGTCAGGCGGGCGTTGGCGATGTCGGTGTCGCCGGTGAGCACGGAGGCCCCGCTGGCCTCGATGTGGGTGATCTCGCTGCCGACGATGTCGAGGATGATGTCGATGTCGTGGATCATCAGGTCCAGCACCACGCTCACGTCCGTCGCGCGCGGCTTGAACGGGGCGAGGCGGGTGGACTCGATGAAGCGGGGCTGGTCCAGAGCGCCCTCGAGGGCGAGGATGGCGGGATTGAAACGCTCCAGATGGCCGACCATCAGCACGCGGTCGTTCTCGCGCGCCAGACGGATCAGCGCGTCGGCCTCGTCAAGCGTGGTGGTGATGGGCTTTTCGACCAGCACATGGGCGCCGGCCTTGAGAAAGTCACGCGCCACCTCGAAATGCAGACGGGTCGGAACAGCGATGCTGACGGCATCGACCTTTCCGAGGAGCTCACGATAGTCGGTCAGGCCCCGGCAGCCATGCTTGGCCGAAATGGTGGCGGCGGCCTCCGGGCTGACATCGACAATGGCCGTCAGCTCGCATTCCGGCAGGGCGGCATACTTGTCCGCGTGGAACTTTCCGAGATAGCCGGTGCCGATCACCGCGCATTTGAGCTTCTTCATTCGATATCCTGTGTGCCGCCTGGAGCAGGTCCAGCCAAATTGAGCCGTGAATTATAGGTCACATTGTGAAGTCTTCTGAATCCTTGCCCCTGTTTGATTTGACCTCGCCCCCATCCGGGGCGTGGGTGGCCGGTGTTGACGAGGCGGGGCGTGGTCCCCTTGCGGGTTCCGTGTTTGCGGCAGCGGTCATCCTCGATCCGCGCAGACCCATCGAGGGTTTGAACGACTCCAAGAAACTGTCGGCCCGTCGGCGCGAGGCCCTGTTCGATCTGATTCGGGAGCGCGCGCTGGCCTTTTGCATCGCCGAGGCCAGCGCCGGGGAGATCGATCGGATCAACATTCTTCAGGCCAGTCTGCTCGCCATGCAGCGCGCCGTGGCCGGGCTCGGTCAGGCGCCGACCGAGGTGCGGGTGGATGGCAACCATGCCCCCGCGTTTCCATGCCCGGCGCGCGCCATCATCGGTGGCGACGCCCTCGAGCCCAGCATCAGCGCCGCGTCCATTCTCGCCAAGGTCGCCCGGGACCGTACCCTGATCGCATTGCATGCGGCCTATCCCCAGTATGGATTCGACCGGCACAAGGGATACCCCACCGCCGATCATCTGGCCGCCCTCGCCGAGCATGGCCCCTGCCCCGAGCATCGCAGAAGCTTTGCCCCCGTGCGCAGGGTTTGCGCAGTCTGGAATCAGGGCCAGCCAGATTCGGCCAGGGTCGTGGTCACGCCTTGATCGTCGGTTTTCTCCAGCCGCAGCCCGTCAGGGCGGATGCTCAGCACCGTGGCGCCATCTTCCCAGTCCCCCAGTACCGCACGCAGCCCACGGGTTTCATGGTGAAACGCGGGGCGGTGGGTATGGCCGTGGATCAGCACGGCCGTGTCCAGCCGATCCATCCATTGGGCGACTGCATGGTCGTTCACATCCATGATTCCGGCGGCTTTCTGTCCGGTTTCCTGTTTGCTGCGATCACGCAGATTCGTTGCAAGGCGCTGGCGGGTATGCAGAGGGAGATGACGCAGGATGAACCGTATGAGCGGGTGCCTCAGCTTTCGCCGCAGGCGCTGATAGGCCAGATCATCCGTGCAGAGCTGGTCGCCATGCACCAAGGCCACACGGTGCCCGTAAAGATCGAGGGTCGCTTCTTCCGCCAGAAGCCGCATGCCGATAGGGCTGGCAAACCGCTTGCCGATGAGGAAGTCACGATTGCCGTGCTGGAAATAGACAGGGACTCCAGCGGCAGAGATTTTTGCCAGCAGCCGGAATGCGGGCATGAGATCGCTGGGGATCGGGGCGTCATCGCCGATCCAGGCCTCGACCAGGTCGCCCAGGATGTAGATGGCATCGGCCTCGAGCAGGCGTTGCTCCAGGGCGAGCAGCCTGCGCGTGACCTCCGGGGCCTGTTCACGCAGGTGGAGGTCCGCGATGACAAGCGTTTCCTTGCCCAAGAGGCCTTATTCGCCTGCTTCGACGCGGGTGACCTTGTCGATCAGCACGTCATCGCGCGGCACGTCGCTGTGCCCGGCACGCATGCCCGTGGGCTCGGCGGCAATCGCGTCGACCACATGCATGCCCTCGACCACCTTGCCGAACACGCAGTAGCCCCAGCCGTTCGGGGTGGAGCTGGTGTAGTTCAGGAAGGCGTTATCCTTGAGGTTGATGAAAAACTGGCTGGTGGCCGAGTGCGGGTTCGGTGTGCGCGCCATGGCGAGGCTGCCGCGCACGTTCGGCAAACCGTTGGTGGCCTCGTTCTCGACCGGTGCGCGGTTCGGCTTGTTGGCCATGTCCGGGGTCAGGCCACCGCCCTGGATCATGAAGCCCGGAATGACGCGGTGGAAGAGGGTGCCGGCATAGAAACCGTCATCCACATAGGCGAGCACATTGGCCACGGTCTTGGGCGCTGCCTCGGCGTTCAGTTCGACCACGATATCGCCAAGACGCGTGGAAATCTGGATGCGCGGGTTGTTTGACACGGCTTTGTTCTCGAAATCTGTTGGAAAAAAACATCATACCCTGCCGTGTCGGCATAAATAAATGGAAAAAGTCCTTTGATTTACTGAAGTCAGCCTCTAAGATGGCCAAGCGTCTAATCAAGTATTCTTGATTGCGCGTGTTTTAAGGCCCTCGGGTCACGTCAGAGTCACGTCGCGTCGTGGGTTGATTCTGATGCTGTTTTCCATGACGCACGTTCAAGATTGGATTGTATGATCAACATTTACGTGGGCAACCTCTCCTTCCGTACCGATGACGAAGCACTTCGTCAGGCTTTCGATGGCCACGGTGAAATCGCTTCCGCCAAGGTTGTGATGGACCGTGACACCGGTCGTTCCAAGGGTTTTGGTTTCGTCGAGATGCCGAACCGCGAAGAAGCCCTGGCTGCCATCAAGGCCCTCGATGGTCAGGAACTCGATGGCCGTGCCCTGCGCGTCAACGAAGCTCGTCCGCGCGAAGAGCGTCCTCGCACCGGTGGCGGTGGCGGTGGCCGCGACGGTTTCGCCCCGCGTCCGCGCCGCTTCTGATCTGGCGGCTGTCTGACCGCGGGACTCTCCCGCCTGGGGCAGCATCCATTTCGGGTGGCGTAACGGTTTTCCGTGACGCCTTGTAAACAGCCGTCCTGTTCTGAACGTGCTGTTAAAATGAGAAGGCCACGCCCTGCGGTGTGGCCTTTTTCTTTGCTTCATTTGTCCAAAGCCATGCTGTACATCTACAACACCGAAACTCGCGAAAAAAAGCCCTTCACCCCCATCGAGCCCGGCAAGGTCCGCATGTACGTCTGCGGCATGACCGTCTATGACTACTGTCACCTCGGGCACGCGCGCGTCATGGTGGTGTTCGATGTGGTGTACCGCTATCTGAAGCATCTTGGGTTCGATGTGACCTATGTTCGCAACATCACCGACATCGACGACAAGATCATCAAGCGCGCGGCCGAGAACGGCGAAACCATCCAGGCGCTGACCCAGCGCTTCATCGATGCCATGCACGAGGATGCGGATGCCTTGGGCTGCCTGCGCCCGGATCATGAGCCGCGCGCGACCGGGGCGATTCCGGAGATGCTGGCCATGATCGCCACGCTGATCGAGAAGGGGTTCGCCTACGTCGCGAGCAATGGGGACGTCTACTATGACGTGAGCAAGTTCGAGGGCTATGGTCGACTTTCGGGCAAGAACCCGGAGGATCTTCGCGCGGGATCCCGCGTCGAGATCGGCGAGGCCAAGATGGATCCGCTCGACTTCGTGCTGTGGAAGTCCGCCAAGCCGGGCGAGCCGTCGTGGGCATCGCCCTGGGGCCCGGGCCGGCCGGGCTGGCACATCGAGTGCTCGGCCATGTCCACCACCTGTCTTGGTCACAGTTTCGATATTCATGGTGGCGGCATGGATCTGCAGTTTCCTCATCACGAAAACGAGATCGCTCAGAGCGAGGCAGCGACGGGCTGTCACTATGTGAACTACTGGATGCACAACGGTTTCGTGCGCATCAACGAGGAGAAGATGTCGAAGTCGCTCAACAATTTCTTCACCGTGCGCGAGGTCATGAAGGACTTCCGCCCGGAAGAGATTCGCTTCTTCATCCTCAACAGCCATTATCGCAGCCCCCTGAATTACGGGGACGTCCAGCTACAGTCTGCCCGCGCTGCCTTGATGCGGTTGTACACCGCCTTGCGTGATGCGGGTGAGGTGGATGCGGGGGATGTCATGCCCGACTACGTTGCCCGCTTCGATGCGGCGATGAACGATGACTTCAACACGCCCGAGGCGATGGCCGTCCTGTTCGATCTTGCAGGTGAGGTTCACAAGCGCTCGGGTGAAGGGCGTGCGCTGGCCGCGCGAACCCTCAAGTCACTTGGAGGGATCATCGGGCTGCTTCAAGCGGCGCCCGAGGCCTGGTTGCGGGGGGAGGAATCCGAAGGTGGCTTGTCCGATGGGGAGATCGAGGCGAAGATCAGGCTTCGCCTGGAAGCGCGCTCGGCACGCGATTTTTCCCTCTCCGATGCGATCCGCGACGAATTGGCGGGGCAGGGGATTGTGCTTGAAGATGGCCCCGGAGGAACGCGCTGGCGGCGAGAGGCTTGACAGGCTCTCGCTTGAGAAGGATCAGAACGCGTTGAAGTCAAAGTCCAGCCGTTCCACCGGCGGCTGGATGAAGTTGCCTTGAACGAAGTCGGCGCCGTCACCGAGTACAAGCTGCAGGGTGCTGGCGTCTTCGACATTGGCCACGATCAGCTGGTTTCCACCGCGATCCTTGCTGGCCGCGATCAATTCACGAACCTTGACCTGGTGGGCTTTCTGGGTGGTGAAGGACTCCATGAGTCCGCGATCGATCTTGAGCCACTGGATGTCGACATAGTTGAGAACCCTGAAGGGATCGTCGCCCAGGCCAAATCCATCCATGAGAATGGGGCACTTCACGTTTGAGAGCTGGCGCTGAAGATCCTTGACCTGCTTGAGGTGATTGGCCACGACTTCCTCGCTGATTTCGAGCGCAAGGGAGCCGTCATGGACCTGCATGGCGACAAGGCGCTCGGAAAGCCAGCTTGGGAATTCCGAATCCGCGACCGAGCGCGACGACAGGCGGACAAAGAGCTGGACGTTGAGGCCGCGATGGCGCGCCTCGCCAATCGCCTGCAAGGCATTGAGAATGACCCAGTGATCAAGGATGTGGCTCAGCTCGGTACGATCTGCGGCGGCAATGAATTCACTGGGTGAAATGGCGGCGCCGTTCTCGTCGAGCAGGCGCAGAAAGCATTCATAACGCTGCCTGCTGCTGTCGCCCATGAGACTTAGCATGGGCTGGTAGAGGAGCCTGAAACGGTTGGCCTTGAGGGCATTCTTCAGCATGAGGCTCCAGCGTTCGTCCTCCTCCCCTTGAGTCACTTCACCTGCCTTGGGCTCATAGACGGCCACATGCTCGCTGGCCTGGGCCTCGGCATCCAGGGTGGCCCGTTCGGCGCGGTTAAGCAGTTCATTGACGCTGGGGGTGGCCTGATCCAGCAACGCGATCCCGGCAGCCGTCTTGACGGTGACGGACTGGCCGCCGACCTCGAAGATATGCTGATTCAGTCCCTTGAGGATGCGAAGCGTGGACAGCTTCGCTGCAGCGGCGTCGTGATCACTCATCAATATGGCGAAGGCGTGAGCGCTGTAGCGAGAGAGCAGGGTTTCCGGTCCGATGATCTTTTCGATCAGTTTTCCTGCATCGGTGATCAACATATCCAGACCGGCAACCCCAAGCTTGGACTTGATTTCCTGGGTATTTCCGATCTGCACATGGATGAGCGCGGCCTCGCGATCCTGCTCGCGCGATGCCGCGTGGCTGGCCTCCAGTTGCTGCAGAAAATATTGACGGTTGTACAGCCCGGTCATGAGGTCGCGCTGACTGAGGTAGTTGATCTGCTCTTCCAGGGCTCGCGTGTCGTTCTGTGTTCGAATCAGGACCTGGGTGCAGGGCTCGCCTTCGATCGTGGCCGGCGACAGCGAAATGCTTGCCTTGAAATCGGTCTCGTCATGGCGGGTGAATTCAATCTCTTCGAGTGTCGCTGGACTGCCCTCGTCGGCTTGATGGCCCTTCATCAGCTCCCGAAGACGGTTTTGGTCGGTATTCTTGACGTGATCGAGGAGGGGGGTGCCTTCCATGTCTTCCAAACGTTCAAAGCCGAAGGTCTCGAGATAGACGGCATTGGCATAGATGTGCATGCCACCATGAACATAGGCGATGGCGTCACGCGAACTGTCCATGAGTGAATGGCATCGACGCTCGGACTCCTGATGCATCTTGTCGAGCATTTCAAGCCTGCGCTGGCATTGCACGCTGGCGGCTTCCCGCTTGATCACGTGGATCAGATGCAGGGGGGAGCCGAGGTCGATGAGGTCAATCGCTCCATTCGCGATCGAGACATCAAGCGCCGCCTTGTCATAGGCGTGCGTCATGGCGATCACCGGAATGGCGGGTGCATGGGTGACCAGCGCCTGCTTGATCTCGAACAGGCTTGGCTCTGTAAGTTCAAGGAGGTGAAGGACAAGATCCGCGCCTTCCGCACGCAGCAATTCATGCAATTGCGGAAGGTCTTCTGCATGGCGGGCCTGCGCTTGAATGCCCGCATTGCGCAGCTGACTGGAAAGGGTCAGTGCGTCGTTGATCGAGTCGTGGAAGGCAATTAATCGCAGCGGCGTGGTTTTTTTCATGCAGGGATCACGATGGTGTTTTTGTGGTGGGGGGCTGCAGTATCGGCACGACAGACCCTGATCAACATGGACGATGCATGGAGAGGCCTCCAGGCGTCGGAGGCATCATGCGCACCCCGGGCGGTCCGGACATGACTGCCTGCATGGTGGTCATGGCTGGGCGGGATGATCAAGGGGGCCTTGCACATGCGGTTTTGGGTGAGGATCAATCCGTCGAGCCAGGTTGTGGTGCTGCTCTCTGGAGTGATTCAGGCTCCCCTTGCACGACTTCGCCGGCCGAGGTTTGATGCGCGGTCTCTTCCCAGTGATTACGCTGAGCCAGCGCTTCCCCCATGTTGACTGGCATGCCGGGCTTGAGATCCGGGCGGAAACCGAACCCCTCGGGAAAGAGCATGATCACGGTGGAACCCATGTTGAAGCGGCCCATTTCATCGCCTCGTTCAAGTCTTACCTGGACCTGATGGCCGTACTTCCACACCCCGATCTCACGACCACGCGGCGGTGTGACCAGGCCAGACCATACGGTTTCGATCGCGGCGACATTCATGGCGCCCACGAGCACCATGCCCATCGGGCCTTCCTGGGTATCGAACAGGGCCGAGACCCGCTCATTGCGGGCAAACAGGCGAGGCACGCGCTCAACCGTGACCGGATTGACGGAAAAGAGACGACCGGGGACATGCACCATTTCCCTGAGCGTGCCGGCGAGCGGCATGTGGATGCGGTGGTAGTCCCGGGGTGACAGGTAGATGGTTGCGAAACTTCCGTTGCGGAAGGGTTCGGCCCGGGTCAGGTCGCCCCCCAGCAACTCGATCAGCGAATACTCATGGCCCTTGGCCTGGAAGATTCGGCCATCTTCGATGCGGCCGAGCTGGCTGATGGCGCCATCCACGGGGCAGGCCGCCAATGCATCTCCCGCGATCAGCGGGCGGGCCCCCGGCTTCAGGGCGCGGGTGAAAAAGGCATTGAAGGTACGATAGCCCGCCGGATCACTGTCCAGGGCCTCATCGAGGTTCACGCCGAAATGCTTGCTGAAGGCGCGGATGGCCGGTTCGACCAGCGGCGTGCGCCAGCGCGTCATGGCATACACGGCGCGTGAGATGAGATGGTGAGGGAGGATATATTGTGTAGCGACGAACAGGGCGTCACGCAAGGAAGATGGCATGATGGTAGGTCTCGTGTATAGAAAAAATAATCATAACACCCGCGCATGCGGGTGAAGGGGTGCTTGTGAGGCATTTGAAGGACATGGGATTTGATGAGGCGGCGCGTGATTTGTTCACTCTGCGTGATTTCATGCGCTGGGCGATGAGCGCCTTCACAAGGCATCAGGTCCATTTTGGGCATGGCACCGACAATGCGCTCGATGAGGCGGCCTATCTTGTCCTGCAGGGCATGGATCTGCCGCCCGATCTGGGTGAGGCGTGGTTGAATGCCAGCTTGAGCAGCAGTGAAAGGCAGCATCTGTCGGAGTTGCTTCGACGGCGTTGTGTTGAACGCGTCCCCACGGCCTACCTGGTCAACAGGGCGTGGTTTGCCGGCCTGCCCATGCGCGCGGATTCGCGCGCCCTCATCCCGCGTTCACCGCTTGGTGAACTGATCCAGTCAGGCTTCAGCCCATGGATCGATGCCAGCCGCGTGAGCCGCATCCTCGATTTGTGTACCGGCGGCGGTTGCATCGCCCTGGCCTGCGCGCATTACTTCCCCGATGCTACGGTCGATGCGGTGGACCTGTCAGCGGACGCACTCGAATTGGCGCGACTCAATCGGGCAGAGCTGGGGCTCGAGGACCATGTCGAATTGCTTGAAGGCGATCTGTTCGGCCCGCTCGCTGGCCGCCGTTATGACCTTGTCGTCAGCAATCCACCCTATGTTGACGCGCGTGACATGTCGGAATTGCCTCCCGAGTACCTCCACGAACCTCGCATGGCGCTTGCGGCCGGCGAGGATGGGCTTGATATCGTCCGCCGGATACTGAAGGAGGCCCCGGATTACCTGTCAGATGACGGGGTGCTGATGGTTGAAGTTGGCAACAGCATGGACCATGTTGAACACGCTTGGCCCGATGTGCCTTTTACATGGCTGCACTTCGAGCATGGTGAGGATGGCGTGTTCATGCTGACGCGCGAGCAGCTCGTGGAGCATGCCAGCGAGTTTTCTGGCAGCCAGGAATAAATCAGGCCTTGAACTTTTTGCGCCAAGCCTCATCATACAAGTCATCCATCGGGGGTGACCTGGCTTCGACGTGGGTTGCAAAGCTCGAGGAGCATGCCGAGGTGCGGAAGACCTCGTTAAACCGCCGCAAAAAAATATACGCCAACGACGACGTATACTCCCTGGCCGCTTAACCCGGCTGGGCTCCTGACCGGTTCTTGTCTGTAAGTCCGGAGGCCGCAAGGCCATACAGGGGTCATCCATTACAGAATCGCCGAGGACTTTGCCCGAAAGTCCGAGGCTAAAACCTTAGGGCTCGCCGAGTTGCATCCTGTCCGTCGGAGGCTGCGCGGTTAAAACCAAATGACGATACTAAGCATGTAGCGCCAACAGCGGAGGGCTTGCGGACGGGGGTTCAACTCCCCCCACCTCCACCATTTACCAAAAACCCAACCCTTATCGGTTGGGTTTTTTTCTGCCCGATCGCGCCGGTTCCCGCGTGCCGTTGGGGCTTCCCGCGGAAGCCTGCGGACTTCGCCCATCACCCAAAGTGGCCGTTCCGGGCCACATTCCACTCTCTCCCGGCCATTCCTCGCTCCGGCCTCGCTCCCTGGAACTGACCCGAAGTCCGCAAAGGCCGCAACGCAGCCCCATACGGATCAAAGGGTTACGCGCGGACGAATCAAAAGGTTGGATTGCAGCATTGGCTTCCAGAGGAAACTACGGAAAGCCTGCGCAACCCCCACAGCTCTTGACAGGCCATGGCAAATTGCAGTTTGTCAGAACTTGATATACACTTCTGACAAAGGAGCCATGACCATGAGCCATCTTGCCGAGAACATCTTGTCTGCCGCCCGGGCGATGCCCGAGGGCGGCTTGCTTTCGCCCAAGGAGTTTCTGCATCTGGGGTCGAGGGCTGCCATCGACAAAACCTTGTCCCGACTGGCTCAGGAGGGAAAGTTGCTGCGCGTGAGTCGTGGCGCCTATGTCGCGCCCCATCAGGGGCGGTTTGGTTCCCGCCCGCCGTCCACCGAGTCCGTGGTGCAGGCCATTGAGGCCAGATGCGGTGAAACGGTCGTGGCCAACGGCGCGGCCGAAGCCAATGCATTGGGCCTGACCACGCAGATGCCGACCCGCGAGGTTTTTCTCACCTCTGGCGCATCCCGCACCTTGCATCTTGGCAGCCGGTGCGTAGAGCTCAAGCACGGCAACCGCTGGCAATTGCTGTTGGGCAATCGCCCTGCAGGCAAGGTGATCCGTGCGCTGTCATGGCTGGGGCCGGAGGGCGCACCGGCGGCACTGAAGCAACTACGCGCCAAACTGCCCGAGTCCGAGTGGGAGGCCGTGCGTGGCGCGAGGGCCGCATTGCCGAGCTGGATGGCCAAAGTGGTCAGCGAGGCAATGGTGCATGGTTGAGTCCTGGTTTTCGCTCAGCCGCGAAGATCAGGTTGAAGCTCTGGAGTTTGCTGCGGCTCGCACCGGGCGGCCTGCGCACC
>SDAY01000199.1 GCA_006212015.1 Halothiobacillaceae bacterium | reverse complement strand
TGTGCTGCCCCATCAGCTGCAGGACGAGCCTCAGATGGGTGGCGGCTTATTCATGCGATTCCGGGTATTCGTTAAGCATGGCTTTTATGCGTGGCAGAGTTGCGCGAGTTCCCGTTCTAGAAGGCTGTTGTCGGCCAGGTTCAGCTCAAGAAGCCGCCGGAGGTTGGTCATGCTGTCAAGGTCAATGCCAATCCACTCGCAGCCGATATGCTGATCTTCCTGATGGCGGATCATCGCCTTCATCTCGATCGAGTTGACTTGATCAAGCAGGGCAATGTGCAGGGTGATAGGCTGATTCAGGACGGCGGTCACCATACCCGGCACATCCAGCAGTGCACCCTTGAGCGAAATGTCGAGGATACGGGCCGGACGCGATTGGTCGGCGAGTTCGATGCGGGCATCAGCATCGAATTTGATGCGTGAATACTTTCTCACTTGAGCCTCCATTTTCCTTTGTTGTCATGAGAATATAGAACAATTCTCATGTATTTGAATGGCTATAGAGCGCGCATGTTTCACCAAGTCACTCGGCTCATTCATACACCCGGTCGCGGTACCCAGAACATGACGGCAAGCGTTGAAAACGCTTTGGCACAAGGCAAGATGACCACGGGCTTGTGTCATTCGTTCGTTCGTCACACCCGTTGTGGCCTGATGCTGTGTGAAAACGCGTCTCCCGATGTGAGGCTGGACATCGAGGGCCGGTTTTTCCGGATGACGCCGGATGCAGGCCTCTGCGAGCACAGGATCGAGCCTCACCGGCGCCGGATCGTGGTGACCCTGTATGGTGAGTGATGCCGTGAACATGTGCTCTCGCACCATGGATGCGTCGGCATCACCCGCAGCCCGACCTGCCGAGGCTTCATGCGCGTTCTTGCAGGGCAATGCGCTGCCAGGGCGATGGAGCCACGGCGAGCGCTTCGTCATGGGTGCGATAGGTTTTGAGGCCGGGCAGGGCGTGCTTGCGGCTGCGCACCTGTTCCTTGAAACATCCAGGGATTCGGCCGTCCTGCATGTGCTTGCTCTGGCGCGGCATCCGATGTCGAAGGCTGAGATTGCTCGCGTCTACCCCGCGGGGCATCCGCTGGGCTCGCTTGCGGTCGAGCTGATCGACAACTACCCGGACCTGATCCCCGGCGCGCACCGTCTGGAACTCGCGGGTGGCCGTGTCGTCCTGACCCTGGTGTTCGGCGATCTGTCGGCCCTGTTGCAGGGGGTGCGGGGGCAGGTGCAGGCCTGGTTCATCGATGATGTCTTCACCCCGGGAAACCCCCATGCGTGGCCATCTGAAATGCTTCGCTGCATGGCGATGATGTCGGCGCCGGATGCGACCTTTGCAGCTTGCAACCCTACCCAGGCGCTTCGTGATGGCCTGACCGCCGCGGGTTTCGCCTGCAGTGTGCGCCCGGATTTCAGTGGCAAGGGCGAGATGCTCGTCGGCCAGCTTGTGCGCCCGTTTTCCGAGCCTTCCCGAACGCCATGGTTTCCTCACGGCGAGCCGTCTCGGGTCCAGCGCGCCGTGGTCATTGGCGCGGGGATTGCGGGTGCCAGCGTGGCCCGGCGGCTTGCCGAGCGCGGCTGGTCCGTGAGGGTGCTGGAGCGGCACGACCAGCCCGCCCAGGAGGCCTCCGGCAATCATGCGGGCATCCTCCTGCCGGTGCTGAGCGCGGAGTGGAATGCCTTGAGCCGCCTCACCAGCCTTGGCCTCGGGTACGCGCGGCGGATGCTGGACCGGATGGCCGTCGATCACCCTGAGATCGACTGGCGCCCCACGGGCGTGCTGCGCCTGGCGCGCAACCCGCGTCATGCCGAGCAGCAACGCAAGATTGCCGCCCGTCTCGAACTGCCCGAAGACTTCGCCCGCTGGGTCGGTGCGGAGGAGGGCAGTGCGCTGATTGGCGCGCGGGTCGAACAGGAGGGCTGGTGGTTCGCCGGCGGGGGCTGGGTCAATCCGCCAAGCCTTGTCCGCGCCTTGCTCGATCATCCTGGGATCGCCCTGACGACGGGTGTCTCGGCGGCGCGTCTCGAGCGCATCGACAACAGCTGGCATGTATTCGATGCATCGGGCCGGTGCCTCGAGACATGCGAAACCCTGATACTTGCCAATGCCGATGCCGTGAACGAACTGCTGCCGGGGGCGCTGCCGCTCGCGCCGGTGCGCGGGCAGATCAGCCTGGCGCCCGTCACGCCTGAGCACCGGCTCAAGGCCGTGGCCTGCCGTGAGGGCTATGTCATCCCGGAACGGGGTGGCATGCTCTGCTTCGGCGCCAGTTTCGCCCATGGCGTCCACGATCCGGCGCCACGAATGGAAGACCACGCGGGCAACATCGAGCGGCTGACCAGCATCCTGCCGGACTGGGATGACCTGTCGGCCGAAGGACTGGCCGGGCGGGTGAGTCATCGCTGCGCCACCCCGGACCGCCTGCCGATCGCGGGGCCACTGCATGACGCCGGGGCCTTCCGCCAGGACTTCGAGGGAATTCACCTGGGCTGGCCCGCGCATCGCTTTGACAAGGCGAGGCTCCATCCCGGCCTTTGGGTGAGCACGGGGCATGGCGCGCGGGGGCTGGTGTGGACGGCCCTGCTGGCCGAACTGATCGCAAGTCAGCTGAACGGCGATCCGCTGCCGCTGACGGACGATCTGGTCCAGGCCCTGCATCCGGCCCGCTTCGATTACCGGCAGATGCGCTCCGCGCCGGAGCATCGGCAGGCCTGGTCGGTCACGGGGGAAGATTTGTAGGCGCGGCGCCCTCGCCGCGA
>SDAY01000054.1 GCA_006212015.1 Halothiobacillaceae bacterium | reverse complement strand
ATGCGGAATCCTTCCATGGATTCCGCCCTGCGGGTGTCGCTGCGCGACCCAACGCCGTTCCCGACGGCGTTGTTCGGGCCGGTCCATATTTCGCCGCTTTTTTGGGCCATAGTCCCTGCTATGGCCCAGCAAAATCGTCATTGCTGTCCTCGGCCGGCGACTTTTTCGCTTCAGCCGCTCAAGCCCGACAGGCTGCTAGGGCGGCCGCCGCCGGGCATGACCGCCCCGCCTCCGCCGCGAGTGTCCCTCCTCGTCGCGGCGCGGGTTGACCCGCCCCGGCGCCGGTTTCACAATCGGCGGGTTCAATCGCCCAGCCTACGGACCTTCCCATGGACATGACCACCGCCATCCGCGCCCTTGTCGACCATCGTGACCTGACGGGCGAGGAGATGACCATGGTCATGCGCACGCTGATGAGCGGCGAGGCCACGCCGGCGCAGATCGGCGGCGTGCTGGTTGGGCTCGCGGTCAAGGGCGAGACGGTCGAGGAGGTGACCGCCGCCGCGCGCGTGATGCGCGAGTTCGCCGCCAGGGTCGAGATCCCCTGCGGGCCGCTGGTCGACATCGTCGGCACCGGCGGCGACGGCGCGCATACCTTCAACATCTCCACCGCCAGCTGCTTCGTGCTGGCGGCGGCGGGCGGCAAGGTGGCCAAGCACGGCAACCGCTCGGTCTCCAGCACCACCGGCAGCGCGGACCTGCTCGAGGCGGCGGGCTGCCGGCTGGACGTGCCGTTTGACGTGATCGCCCGCGCGGTCTGCGCGCTGGGGGTCGGCTTCATGTTCGCCCCGCGGCACCACGGCGCCATGCGCCATGTCATCGCCCCGCGCCGCGAGCTGGGCGTGCGCACCCTGTTCAATGTGCTCGGGCCGCTGACCAACCCCGCCGGGGCGAGGCGACAGGTGCTGGGCGTGTTCAGCGAACGCTGGCGCCGGCCGCTGGCCGAGGTGCTGCTGCAGCTTGGCAGCGAGCACGCCATGGTCGTGCATGCCGAGGACGGGCTGGACGAGTTCAGCCTGGCCTCGTCCACCCGCGTCAGCGAGCTGAAGGATGGCCTCATCACCGACTACACCCTGCGTCCCGAGGACGTGGGCCTGGCCTCCGCCAGCCTCGATGGTCTGCGCGTGGCCTCCTCGCTGGAGAGCCTGGACAAGGTGCGCGAGGCCCTGACCGGCCAGCCGGGGCCGGCGCGCGACATCGTCGCCTTCAACGCCGGCGCGGCCATCTACCTCGCAGGGCTTGCCGAGAGTCTGAAGGCCGGCGTGGACCGCGCGCTCGACATCCAGGCCAGCGGCGCGGCCTGGGATCGCCTGCAGGCCTATGCCGCCTTCACCCGGCAGGTTGCGGAATGAAGCGTCGCAGCCCGTGTAGCCCGGATGGAGGCCGCGGGCCGGAATCCGGGAGCGGCTTCCCCGGATTGCGCGGCCGCTCCATCCGGGCTACATGTTTCGCGTCATCGTTCTCCGCGCACGTCCAATCGCGAGCAGGCTCGCTCCTACCGGCATGGGGTGGCCTTATCTTTTGTCAGCAGGTCTCCGCATGAGCAGCAAACCGGACATCCTCCAGACCATCCTCCGCCGCAAGCGGGAGGAGATCATCGAGCGCAGCGGCCCGGTGCCGGTGGGCGAACTCCAGCGCCGCATCGCGGCGCGCGAGGACCCGCCGCGCGGCTTCCGCGCCGCGATGGAGGCGCGCATCGCCCGGGGCGAGCCTGCCGTCATCGCCGAGATCAAGAAGGCCAGCCCGAGCAAGGGCCTGCTGCGCGAGGACTTCCGTCCGGCCGAGATCGCCGTCAGCTACGAGCAGGGCGGGGCGGCCTGCCTGTCGGTGCTGACCGACCGCGACTTCTTCCAGGGCGACGAGGCCTACCTGATCGAGGCCCGCGCGGCCTGCGGCCTGCCGGTGATCCGCAAGGACTTCATCATCGACGCCTACCCGGTCTACGAGGCCCGCGCGATCGGCGCGGACTGCATCCTGCTGATCGTCTCCGCGCTGGACGACGCCAAGCTGCGCGAGCTGCACGGGCTTGCCATCGGGCTTGGCATGGACGTGCTGGTCGAGGTGCACGACCGCGAGGAGATGACCCGCGCGCTGACGCTTACCGACGACGGCTCGCACACCTTGCTCGGCATCAATAACCGCAGCCTGCGCAGCTTCGAGGTCACGCTCGACACCACCCTTGGCATGCTCGACATGCTGCCGGAGGGCGTCCTGCTCGTGACCGAGAGCGGCATCCACGGTCGTGAAGATGTCGCCCTGATGCGCCAGCATGGCGTGCATGCCTTCCTGGTCGGCGAGGCCTTCATGCGCGCGGACGATCCGGGCGCCAAATTGCGTGAGTTGTTTTTCTGATGGGCCGCCATGGGGTATGCAGGAGCGGGCTACCGCCAGCTTCGCGTTAGCGTGCTCGCGATACACGCTGATATCGCGAGCACGCTCGCTCCTGCGGGATGATCTCAAGTCGAATTCAATGGGAGACTGAAATGAAAGCGCGTGTGCAATGGGTCGACGGCATGGCCTTCATGGGCGAGACCGAGAGCGGTCATGCGGTGGTGATGGATGGCGCGCCGGACATCGGCGGGCGCAACATCGGCCCGCGCCCGACCGAGATGCTGTTGCTGGGCCTGGGCGGCTGCACCGGCATCGACGTGGTGATGATCCTGCAGAAGCAGCGCCAGCCGGTCCGTGACTGCATCGTGGAGATCGAGGCCGAGCGTTCCGAAAGCCTGCCCAAGGTGTTCACCAGGATCCATGTGCACTTCGTCGTCAAGGGTGCGGGGCTGGACCCGAAGGCGGTCGAACGGGCCGTGAACCTGTCGGCGGACAAGTACTGCTCGGTCTCGCGCATGCTCGAGGGTACGGCCGAGATCACGCACGACCTTGAAATCATTGAAGAATGATTGCTTTGCGCAGGGGGTTGGTTGGCCTAGAATGCCGCTCCTTCTTTTTTGACCGACTGTTCCGGAGGATGAGAGATTGGACAAAGGCCTGAAACTGCACGGGTTCAACAACCTGAGCAAGACCCTGAGCTTCTCCATCTATGACATCTGCTACGCCAAGACGCGCCAGCATGTGGACGAGTACATCGCCTACATCGACGAGGTCTACAACGCGGATCGTCTGACCCAGATCCTGACCGACGTGACCGAGATGATCGGCGCGAACATCCTCAACATCGCGCGCCAGGACTACGACCCGCAGGGCGCCAGCGTGACCATCCTGGTGTCCGAGGAGCCGGTGGCGACGGAGCTGCTGACCGGGCAGAACGGCAATGTCGAGGCCCCCGGCCCGTTGTCCGGCGCCAAGGTCGTCAGCAGCCTGGTCGGCCACCTCGACAAGAGCCACCTGACCGTCCACACCTATCCGGAGAGCCACCCGGAGAACGGCATCAGCACCTTCCGCGCGGATATCGAGGTCTCGACCTGCGGGCGCATCTCGCCGCTGCGCGCGCTGAACTACCTGATCCACAGCTTCGATTTCGACATCCTCACCATCGACTACCGGGTGCGCGGCTTCACCCGCGACGTGCATGGCAAGAAGCATTTCATCGACCACAACATCCACTCGATCCAGAACTACATGTCCGAGGACACGCGCCGTCGTTACCAGATGATTGACGTGAACGTGTATCAGGAGAACATCTTCCACACCAAGATGCTGATCAAGGAGTTCGACCTGAACAACTACCTGTTCGGCCATGGGCGCGAGGACTATGGCGCGGACGAGCTGGCGGTCATCGAAAAGGCGGTGCACAAGGAAATGCAGGAGATCTTCTACGGGCGCAACATGCCGGATGTCGGCTGAACGCTGATCGCCCCGGCGCATGACGGAAAGCCCTCGAAAGAGGGCTTTCCTGTGCAGGAGGCCCGCCCCGGGCCGAATGGGGCCGGCGGCTGTTCGCGCCGGGGGCGGCGCGCCTACGGAATGCGCAAGGCCTCGGCCAGCAGGCGCACGGGATGGATGACCTCGGCCTTGCGGTCGTCCGCCCGCAGGCCCGCCCCGAGATGCATCGCGCAGCCGATGTTGGTGCTGGCGAGCTGATCCGCGCCGAGCGCTTGGAAGGCCTCGATCTTGGGCGCGCGCAGGGCGTCGGCCTGCTCGGGGTGGGTGAGCATGTGGGTGCCCGCCGCGCCGCAGCAGCGGTCGTTGCCGGGCAGTTCGATCACGTCCAGTTCGGGGATCAGCTTGAGCAAATCAACCGCCGTGTCGCCCGTGCGCAGGACGTTGCGCTGGGTGCAGGGCAGGTGGACGGCGACCTTGCGCGGGAGCGGGTTCAACGCGGGCATGGGGTCGGGCAGATGGCGGATCAGGAAGTCCGTCAGCTCGAAGGCGGCAGCCCCGCCATGCTCGGTCAGTTGCGCCATGCAGCCGCTGCTCACGCCGACCACGGCATCCAGCGTGCGACCGGCGAAGGCCTGCATGGCCTGTCGCGCCATGGACGTGCCCTTGTCCGGCGCCCCCCCATGCTGGTGCATGGCCCCGCAGCACCCTTGCGCGGGCGGGACATGCACGTCATAGCCCCAGGCGTTCAGCACGCGGATGGCGGCGCGCAGGTTTTCGGCCTCGAACACCGGACCCATGCAGCCCAGGAACAAGCCGACCGCGCCACGCCGGATGCCCGTGGCCGGGTAGTGATCCCCGGCCCGCAGGGCGGGGGCGAGGGGCGGGGCGAGCAAGGCCAGTCGCTTGAGCCGACCGGGCATGGGCAGGCGATCCAGTCGCAGGGCCTGGATCAGGCGCGCGGCCAGCCCGACCAGGCGCAGGCGCGCGGGGCGCAACAGCAGGGCGTCACGCAGGCGACGCATGCCCGCCCCTCGTTCCGGCGAGGTGGCCAGGATGTGGGCACGCCCGGCATCGATCAGCGCGCCATAGGGCACCTTGGATGGACAGATCCGCTCGCAGGCGCGGCAGCTCAGGCAGCCGTCCAGATGCTCGATGACCTTTTCATCGGCCTCAAGCCGACCCTGATGGATGCCGAGCATCAGGCTGATGCGCCCGCGCGGCCCGTCGGCCTCGTTCCGGCTGAGGGCATAGGTCGGGCAGTGCGGGACGCACATGCCGCACATCACGCATTGTTGCGTGGCGGAGAGGTCGGGTTGCGGGGCGGGCTTGGCTGAAGGTTCCATGGGGGCAGGCTAGTCCTGGGCATGCATGCAGTCAAAAGATGTTTATACCTGATTGAAACAATATGAATTGACGTCCTTCAGGTCGATAAGTATATTAGCGACAACTGATGCTTGGTCAGTGCGGAGCATGGCTCCGATCTTCCTTTGGTGGTTTATTTGGCGCGCCTCGTTCGCGCCATTTTTTTGCGTGCTCGACCCGCCTGAATGGCGACGCGGCATTTCAGACTTCATCAGGGCTTGTCATGCGCGAGTCCATGGTGTAAATTACGCGACCTTCTTATACCTATACCGTCTTCCTTTGGAGTGACTAGAATGAAAACCTTTAGTGCGAAGCCGGCAGAGGTCAAGCGCGACTGGTACGTCGTAGACGCCAGTGGCAAGACCCTTGGTCGTCTGGCTACTGAAATTGCCAAGCGCCTGCGTGGCAAGCACAAGGCCGAATACACCCCGCACGTCGACACGGGTGACTACATCGTGGTCATCAATGCCGAGAAGGTGCAGGTGACTGGCAACAAGGCCCAGGACAAGATGTACCATCACCACACGGGTTTCATCGGTAACCTGAAGTCGATCAGCTTCGAGAAGCTGATCATCAAGGCCCCGCAGCGCACCATCGAGAATGCCGTCAAAGGCATGCTGCCCAAGAATCCGCTGGGCCGCCAGATGTTCTCCAAACTCAAAGTGTACGCCGGTACCGAGCATCCGCATGTTGCTCAACAGCCGCGCGCACTTGAAATCTAATCGGGAGTTTCAGGCATGGCTCTGAATCAGAACTACGGTACCGGTCGTCGCAAGACCTCCAGCGCCCGCGTATATGTTCGTCCGGGTAACGGCAACATCGTCATCAACGGTCGTCCGCTGGATGTCTACTTCGGTCGCCAGACCGCTCGCATGATCGTGCGCCAGCCGCTCGAGCTGACCGGCCTGGCCGACAAGTTCGACATTCTGGTGAACGTCGATGGCGGCGGTAACAGCGGTCAAGCTGGCGCGATCCGTCACGGCATCACCCGTGCCCTGATGGAATACGACGAGACCCTGCGCTCTGCCCTGCGCAAGGCCGGCTTCGTCACTCGCGACGCCCGTGAAGTCGAGCGCAAGAAGGTCGGTCTGCGTAAGGCCCGCCGCGCGGTACAGTTCTCCAAGCGTTAATTCGCTGTGGAATCGCCCTTCGGGGCGCAGCCTGCAAACCCCGCCTCGTGCGGGGTTTGTTGTTTTTGTGGCCTGTTCATGGGCTCATGATCTGACCACCGGCCACCGGGTTCACCCGCCCAGCAGGGCCTTGAGGCCTTCAAGCTGCGCGCGACCCTTGGTCTTCTTCTCTTCCGGATCACGCTCGTCCGCGCGGCCTTCCCAGAGCAGGAGCTCGGCGGGGATCTCGCCCAGGAACCGGCTGGGCTCGCTGTCCACCCATTCGCCGTAGCGCTTGCGCTTTTTCGTCAGGGTGAAGGTCAGGCCCTGCTGGGCGCGGGTGATGCCGACATAGGCCAGCCGCCGCTCTTCCTCCAGCTTTTCCTCGTCCAGGCTTTCGCGGTGGGGCAGCAGCTCCTCCTCCATGCCCATGATGAAGACATGCGGGAACTCCAGCCCCTTGGCGGCGTGCAGGGTCATCAGGCGCACCTGGTCGCCGGCCTCGTCCTCGCCCTGGCGCTCGAGGATGCCCATCAGGCTGGCGCGTCCGGCCAGTTCCTGGATGTCGAGTGCCTCCTCGCCCGAAGCGATCTTGTCCAGCCATTCGAGCCAGTCGTTGACGTTCTGCCAGCGTCGCTCGGCCTGCTTGGGGGTGTCGGAGGTGTCCTTCAGCCAATCCTCGTAGCCGATGTCGAGCACCAGCTGGCGCAGCGCGGCGAGCGGGGCGTGGTCGGCGGCCTGGCGCAGGCGGTCGATCCATTCGGTGAAGCGCTGCAGGCGCTCGAAGGGGCGTTCGCCGAGTTGCCGGGCGAGGCCGAGTTCGCGGCTGGCGGCATCCAGCGACACCCCGCGCGTCTGGGCGTGGGCGCCGAGCTTTTCCAGCGTGCCGGGGCCGATCTCGCGGCGCGGGGTGTTGATCACGCGCAGGAGGGCGGTGTCATCATGAGGATTGGCGAGCAGGCGCAGGTAGGCGGCCAGGTCGCGGATCTCGCTGCGCTCGAAGAACGACTGGCCGCCGCTGATGTGGTAGGGAATGGCGTGCTGGCGCAGCGCGCCCTCCAGCACGCGGGCCTGGTGGTTGCCGCGGTAGAGCACGGCATAATCGGCGAACTGGGTGCGCTGCCTGAACTTGTGCTGGAGGATCTCGACCGCGATGCGCAGGGCCTCGTCCTCGCCGTCCCTGCACAGCAGGGCGCGCAGCGGTTCGCCCTCGCCAAGGGCGCTCCACAGGTTCTTCTCGAACTGCTTGCTGTTGTTGAGGATCAGCGCGTTGGCGGCCTTCAGCACGGTGTTGACCGAGCGGTAGTTCTGCTCGAGCTTGATGACCTTGAGCATCGGGTAGTCCTCGCCCAGCAGGTTGAGATTCTCCGGCCTTGCGCCGCGCCAGGCATAGACCGACTGATGGTCGTCGCCCACGGCGGTGAGGTTGGCGCTCACGTCCAGCAGGTGACGCAGCATGGCGTATTGCGCGGCATTGGTGTCCTGCACCTCGTCCACCAGCAGGTAGCGCACGCGCTGGCGCCACTTGGCGCGGATCTCGGGGTGGTCGGCGAACAGGCGCACGGGCAGGGCGATCAGGTCGTCAAAATCCAGCGCGTTGCTGGCGCGCAGCCCGCGCTCGTAGGCGACGAACAGGCGCGCGGCGTGCTGGTCATCCTCGCTTTCGGCCCGGGTCAGCGCCTCGGCGGGGCCGAGTCCGTCGTTCTTCCACAGGCTGATGCGGTTGCGCAGCTCCTGCACCAGCGACTTGTCCGGCAGCTTGGAGAGCTCGCGCAGCATGGCGAGCTGGTCCTCCGCGTCGAGGATGGAAAAGCCGGGCCGCAGTCCCGCCGCCGCATGCTCGTGCTTGAGGATGGTCAGGCCGAGGGTGTGAAAGGTGGAGACATGCAGCCCGCGCCGCTCGTCCGGGGAGAGCATTTTGCCGACCCGCTCCCGCATCTCGCGCGCCGCCTTGTTGGTGAAGGTCACGGCGTAGACATGCCGCGCCGGCACCCGCAGCTCGCGCACCAGGTGGGCGATCTTGGCGGTGATCACGCGGGTCTTGCCCGAGCCCGCGCCGGCCAGCACCAGCAGGGGGCCTTGGGTGTGGGTGACGGCGGCGCGTTGCGCGGGATTGAGGGTGTCGAGCATGGGCGGGGCATTGACCGTTCGGGCTGGCAAGGCTACCTTGCATGTCCTTGTGAATCAAAGGCTTTGCGCGTGTCCATCGATCCCGAAACCGGGCGGCTGGCCGATGTGCCCTTCCTGCCTTCTCCCCATTGCGACGCGCGCCCCGAAGGCATGCTTCCCGATCTGATCGTGGTGCATGGCATCACCCTGCCGCCGGGGGCGTTCGGCGGGCCGTGGATCGATGACCTGTTCATGGGGCGGCTCGATCCTTCCAGGCATCCTTATTTTGCATCGATAGTCCACCTGCGGGTGTCCGCACACCTGCTGATCCGGCGGGACGGGGCGGTGACCCAATACGTGCCGTTTCACCTGCGCGCGTGGCACGCGGGCGTGTCGTCCTTCGCGGGCCGCCAGCGTTGCAATGACTTCTCCATCGGCATCGAGCTTGAGGGTACGGATGATGCGCCGTATGCCGAAGCGCAATATGCGAGCTTGACGCGGGTGATTGCGGCGTTGCAGCAGGCCTATCCATCGTTGCGGGCGATGACCGGACACGAGGACATCGCCCCGGGGCGCAAGACCGACCCGGGTCCGGGCTTCGACTGGGCGCGACTCGAGCAGGCGCTGGCTCCCCATCATTGGGCGGCGGCTGCCGCGAAAGGCTGGGCGAGCGGGGCCCGCTTGGCGATAATGTCCACCTGATCGACGCAAGGTTTGACCCATGCTGCTGCTTGCCACCCTGATCGCCCTGTTCGCCGAACGCCTTGCGCCTTCGCTGGCCGAAAGCCGCTCGCTGGCCTGGTTCGACGGCTATTTCAATGCCCTGCGCGGCCGTTTGAATGTACCGGGCTGGTTGGCGTTGCTGGTCATGGTGGCGCCCTGGGCGCTGCTCGCCGCCGCGCTGCAGTCCCTGTTTCACGGCGTGCTGTGGGGCCTGCTGGAGCTGGCCTTCAGCGTGGCCGTGCTGTTCCTCGCCCTGCGACCGGGAAGCATCGATCCGGCCATTGACGGCTATGTCGAGGCGCGCGAAAAGGGGGAGGACGGCGCGGCGCGCCACCATGCCGAGCATCTTCTGGGCGGCTCCGTGCCGCAATCCGTCGAGGAGGAGGTGCGCGCGGTGGCGGACACCCTGCTGCTGGAGGCCAACGAGCGCTGGGTCGCGCCCATCCTCTGGTTCGTGCTGCTCGGCCCCATGGGGGCGATCATCTATCGCCTGACCGTGGAGGTCGGGCACCGCGCCGAGGCGGGGGCGGCGTGCGAGGCGGCCCGCCTGCTGCGTGCCGCGCTCGACTGGTTGCCCGCCCGCCTGCTCGCGGCCATGTACATCCTCTCCGGCAGCTTCGAGGAGGGCCTCAACGCCTGGCGCCAGGATGGCCAGGTTTCCGTCGGCGCGACGCATGGCGGGCCCATGAGCCGCGCCACCGAGCTCGAGCAGGAGAACCGCGACCTGCTGCTGCGGGTCGGCCGCGCCTCCCTGCGCACCGAGGACTACGGCATCACCACCGAGATCGGCGAATCCGGCGAGATCGAGGCCGATGCCAGCATCGTCCGCGCCGCGCGCGGGCTGGTGCTGCGTTCCATCATCGTCATCGTCGCCATCATCGCGCTGCTGACCCTCGGCGACTGGATCGCCTGATGGCCCGGCTTGATCTGCTGCGCCACGGCGAACCCGTCGGCGGCCCCCGCTATCGCGGCGACGGCGTCGACGACCCGCTCACCCCCGAAGGGCTGGCCGCCATGTGGCAAAGCGTGGAGGGGAGGGGGCCGTGGGATGGCGTCATCAGTTCCCCGATGCAGCGTTGCCATGCCTTCGCGGAGGCCTATGCCCGCGAGGCCGGCCTGTCGCTGGCCGTCGAGCCGCGCCTGCGCGAGATCGGCTTCGGCGCCTGGGAGGGGCTCGGTCATGATGAGGTCAGGCGCCACTGGGCGGAGGCCTATGCCGCCTACAAGCGCGACATCGTCACCGGCATGCCCTATGGCTCCGAATCCGTGCCGGGCTTCATCGTCCGTGTGCGCGAGGCGCTGGACGCGCTGGCTGCCCGGCATGCAGGCCAGCGCGTGCTGGTCGTCTGTCATGCCGTGGTGATGCGCGCCGCGCTCGCCATCGCCCTGGACGCGCCGCCGCAGGTCATCAACCGCATCCGCGTCGACTACGCCGGCCTCCTGCACCTGCGCCATGCCGACGACCGCTGGGCCTTCGAAGGCCTGACCAACCCGCACCCGGCCCGATGAGCGCCCTGACGATCCTCGCCCCCGGCCTGCTCGGCCCCTGGCCGCAGGGTGACGGGGAGAGCCTTCCCCCGCCGAACGCCCCCGCGCTGCAACGCATGCTCGCCCGGGGCGACCGACTGCTCCAGCCGCCGCTCGACTTCGAAGCCGCCTTGGCGCGCCTTTTTGGTCTTGGTGCGGCCGACCCGCCCTGGGGGGCGCTCGGCCTGTGGGGCGAGACCGGCCAGCGGCCCGAAGGCTTCGTGCTGCGCCTCGACCCGGTCCATCTCAAGCTCGGCATGACCGATGGCATCCTGTTCGGCGGGCCGTCCATGCGGCTTGCCATGGACGAGGCGCGCGCCCTGGCCCGGTCGCTGGAGGCGCACTTCTCGGACCAGGGCTGGCGCATCACCGTGGCCGCGCCGGAGCGCTGGTATCTGCAGTTGGCGGAGTCCTCCGACCTGCGCACCGCGCCGCTCTCCCGCGTGCTCGGCCGCCATGCCGGCCTGTTCAAGCCGCAGGGCGCCGATGCCTCCCGCTGGCTGGCCGACCTCACCGAGGCGCAGATGCTGCTTCACAGTCATCCAGTCAACCAGGCTCGCGAGGCGAGGGGGCTGCCGGTCATCAACAACCTGTGGCCCTGGGGCGCGGGGCTTTTACCCCCCTCTCCCTCGATGGGCGAGGGGCTGGGGGCGGGGGTGGATGGCTCATCCTGGGGCATGGTGTGCGCCGAGCACCCGCTCGCACGCGGTCTGGCGCATGCCGCAGGATGGGTCGCGCACGACCTGCCGGAGACCATGGATGAGCTTCGGGGCGACGATCATGCCCTGATCGTGCTCGATGACGCCCTCCAGCCCTGGCGGGAGGGCGATCATGACGACTGGCTCGCCACCGTGGAAGGCCTCGAGGCCCGCTGGTTCGCGCCGCTATGGACCGCCATCGCGCAAGGTCATGTGAGCGGCCTCACCCTGGACACCGCCGAGGGCGGCGTCTGGCGTTTCAACCGGGCCCA
>SDAY01000198.1 GCA_006212015.1 Halothiobacillaceae bacterium | reverse complement strand
GCACTAGTTGTTGCGGTGATCGAATGGATGTCATGGCTTGCTCAGTTTCCCGTTCGGGAAACTATCGGGCACAACCGGACTAAGTGCAAGGAATATTTCCCGATCGGGAATGTCCGGTGTGCTTAGGGCATGATTCGGCCATTTGCTTCCCGATCGGGAAATAATTAACCGCTCTCGATTCCAAATTGACACCCATTTACACCTAATGTGGAGCGGTTTTCAGAACTGCGCCACGAATTCCTCTTTGCGGCGAATGGGCCCGAAATCTTGCATAGCGCCGGTACCAATCCTTTTAACGCTACGCCGCTTGTAGTTATCACAATGCGACATACTCGCAAATCAAAATAGAGTCGTGGACAGATACTAGGGCAGAACATATACTTTTTTCAATAGCCCTTACAAGCATTCGCTAACCCGAACGAGCCAGCCAAGATGTCGAACGAGCTTGCAGATCTAACCCAGCCACAACGCGACCGGCTCGCGTTTGTGGAGTTGCGCGTGCGCTTCATTGGGGAGATACGCCGTCAGGACTTGGTGACGCGGTTTGGCATCCAGTCCGCCGCCGCATCTAGGGATTTGGCGCTGTACAAGGAGTTGACCCCGGGCAACATCGACTACGACCCCAAGGGCAAGTCCTACGTCCTGGGGCCGGACTTCCGGCCCGTATTCGACTTTCCCCCGGAGCGGGTGCTGTCGTGGCTGACCCAGGGCTTTGGCGATGGTGAGCCGATGCGGCTCAAGGCGTGGGTGGCCAGCGAGAGCCCGTCACGGCTCACGCACCCGGATCTGGATGTACTGGCGAGTGTGACCCGTGCGATTCACCATGAGTGTCCACTCGGCATCGAGTACCACTCCATCTCCAGTGGCCGCACCGAGCGGGAGATCGTCCCGTTCGCGCTGATCGACAACGGCCTCCGTTGGCACGTCCGCGCCTTCGACCGGAAGTCGCAGGAGTTCCGGGATTTCGTCATCACCCGGATCAAGCGCCCGGTCCTTATGAGGAATGCAGATGTGCAGCCACATGAGTGCAGTAATCAGGACATCCAATGGACCCGGATCGTGGAGCTGGAGATGGTGCCGCACCCGGACCAGCCCCGTCCTGAAATTACGGAGATGGACTACGGCATGGTTCGCGGGTCACTGCGGATGAAGCTGCGTGCGGCCACCGCCGGATACATCTTGCGGCAGTGGAGTGTGGACTGCTCGCCGGACCACAGTCTGCGCGGTTACGAATTCAGGCTCTGGCTGAAAGATCATCTGGCGCTGTACGGCGTCAAGAACGCTGTGTTGGCGCCGGGCTACCGCTCGCCCGACCCAAAAAAGGGAGAGCAATAACGTGGCCTACGATCCAAAACACGCGTTGGAACTGCTCCGGATCGGCTCCGGACGCGCTGACGCCACTTTCCGCGACGGCCAAGAAGATGCCATTCGTCACATCGTCGAAGGCAAAGGCCGCTTGCTGGTTGTGCAGAAGACCGGCTGGGGTAAGAGCTTTGTCTACTTCATCGCGACCAAGTTGCTACGGGACGCTGGAGCCGGCCCTGCGTTATTGATCTCGCCGCTGCTGGCGCTGATGCGAAACCAGATCGCAGCGGCAGAGCGGATGGGGGTTCGCGCCGCCACCATCAACTCCGACAACATGGACGACTGGACGGCAGTCGAGGGCAAACTGGCCAAGGGAGAAATCGACATTCTATTGATCTCGCCGGAGCGCCTGGCGAACGAGCGCTTTCGCACCCAGGCTCTGGCCGGCATCGCTGCACAAATTTCGATGCTGGTCATCGACGAAGCGCATTGCATTTCCGACTGGGGCCACGACTTCCGCCCTCACTATCGCCTGTTGGAGCGGATCGTCAAAACGCTGCCGCCAAACCTGCGCCTGCTCGCCACCACGGCAACAGCGAATAACCGCGTGATGGAGGATCTTGCTGCCGTGCTCGGTCCGAAGCTGGACGTGTCGCGGGGCGATCTCAATCGCACTTCGCTTTCTTTGCAGACCATCCGCCTGCCCAGCCAAGCCGAGCGCCTTGCATGGTTGGCGGGGCAACTCGCCACGCTGCAAGGTCACGGCATTATCTACACGCTGACGGTGCGTGATGCCAATCAAGTGGCGCAATGGCTGAAGACCCAAGGCTTCAACGTGGAAGCCTACACCGGTGAAACCGGCGATCACCGAGAACAGCTTGAACAGGCGCTGCTCAACAACCAAGTCAAAGCGCTGGTTGCCACAACAGCGCTAGGCATGGGTTACGACAAGCCGGATCTGGCGTTTGTCATCCACTACCAAATGCCAGGATCCGTCGTCGCCTACTACCAGCAGGTTGGTCGCGCGGGACGCGCACTGGACTCCGCCTATGGAGTACTCCTCAGCGGCCAGGAAGAGTCTGGCATTACTGACTGGTTTATCCGGAGCGCCTTCCCGACCCGACAGGAAGTTGCCGATGTCCTGGGGGCGCTTGAAGACGAGCCCAACGGGCTGTCTGTCCCCGAGCTGCTGAGCCGAGTCAATCTGAGCAAAGGACGTGTCGACAAGACGATTGCACTGCTTTCCCTCGAAGCGCCGGCACCCATCGCCAAACAAGGCAGCAAATGGCAGCTCACGGCGGCAACGCTGAGTGAAGCGTTCTGGGAACGAGCGGAACGCCTCACTGCGCTTCGGCGAGACGAGCACCAGCAGATGCAGGACTACGTCAGCCTGCCGTTTGGTGAGCACATGGGCTTTCTGATCCGCGCGCTCGACGGCGATCCAAGTGTTGTCACAGAACCTGCCT
>SDAY01000197.1 GCA_006212015.1 Halothiobacillaceae bacterium | reverse complement strand
CGCGCCATGCGCCGCTCCGAACGGAACGGTGAAATGAAACTGACCAGCACAATCAGCCCTGCATCGACCATCAATTTAGCCACTTCAGCCACGCGGCGGATGTTCTCCACCCGATCAGCTTCGGTAAAGCCCAGGTCGCGGTTCAGTCCGTGGCGCACGTTGTCGCCATCAAGCAGATAGGTATGCCTGCCTTCAGCCTGAAGGCGCTTCTCTAGCAGATTGGCCAGAGTAGATTTGCCTGAGCCGGAGAGGCCGGTGAACCAGATACACCTCGGCATCTGGTGCTTTAGCGCCGCCCGGGTGGCCTTGCTCAGTTCCAGCGCCTGCCAGTGAATGTTGCTCGCACGGCGCAACGCGAAGTGAATCAACCCGGCGCCCACCGTTTCAAACGTCAGCTTGTCAATCAGGATAAAGCTGCCCAGCACGCGGTTCACGCCGTAGGGCTCGAACACCAGTGGTGCGCTGGTTGAGAGATTCACGGTAGCGATCTCATTCAGCCCCAAGGTTCTGGCGGCCAGATGCGCGCCCGTATTCACGTCCTCACGGTACTTGATCGCAGTGATGGTGACCGTCACTTCCTTGGTCGCAAGCTTCAACAGGTAAGAGCGCCCAGGACTCATCTCGTGCTCGTGTAGCCACAGTAGGCGCGCTTCGAACTGATCCGCCACCTCAGGCGGTGCCTCAGCCGCCACCAGCACGTCGCCCCGGCTGACATCCACCTCATCCGCCAGAATCAGGGTAATAGCATCCCCACTGTGACCAACTTCGACTTCCTCGAAACCCGCAATCACTGATTTCACACACGTCTGCACCCCCGAGGGCAGCACGCGCACTGCATCACCTGGACGTACCTGCCCCTCGGTCACCCGGCCGCAAAAGCCGCGAAAGTCCAGGTTCGGGCGATTCACCCACTGCACCGGCATCCGGAAGGTGTGACGGTCGCGCGTGTCACCAATGTCGACCGTATCCAGGCAGGCCATCAGGCTGGGGCCGTCATACCAGGGGGTGTGGTGGCTTTTCTGCAACACGTTGTCACCATCGAGCCCCGAGAGCGGGATCGGCTGCACGCTGGCAAAGCAGAAGCCAGCGGCAAATGCACGATATTCGTCGACAATCGCATCAAACTTGGCTTGGCTGAAGCTCACAAGGTCCATCTTGTTCACCGCCAGGATCACATGGCGGATACCCATCAGCGCCACGATGCGACTGTGGCGGCGGGTTTGCGTCAGCACACCCTTGCGCGCATCGATCAGGATCACCGCCAGATCGGCCGTGGAAGCCCCCGTGGCCATATTACGGGTGTACTGCTCGTGACCCGGCGTATCGGCCACGATGAAGCGACGGCGGTCGGTGGCAAAGAAGCGGTACGCCACATCGATGGTGATACCCTGCTCGCGCTCGGCCTGCAGGCCATCGACCAGCAACGCCAGATCCATCTTCTCGCCCTGGGTGCCATACTTCTTCGAGTCGCTTTCAAGGCTCGCCAGTTGATCGTCGAAGATGGCCTTGCTCTCGAACAGCAGACGACCGATCAGCGTACTCTTGCCATCATCGACACTGCCGCAGGTGATGAAACGTAGCGTCTCCTTGTTGCGCTGGCCGTCCAGAAAGGTGGCAATATCTTGTGCTTGAAGGGACTTCATCAGAAGTAGCCCTCTTGCTTTTTTTTTTCCATGGAGCCAGGTGCATCCGAGTCGATCAAGCGACCCTGGCGCTCGGAACTACGGGCATTGAAGGTTTCGGCAATCACCGCTTCCAGCGTGTCGGCCTCGCTCTCGATGGCGGCGGTCAGCGGCCAGCAGCCTAGCGTGCGGAAACGTACGCTGCGACGCTCCATCTGCTCGCCCGCCGCAAGAGAAAAACGCTCGTCATCAACCATGATCCACTGCCCGGCACGCCTGACCACCAGCCGCTCGGCGGCCAGGTACAGCGGCACAATGGGAATACGCTCCTGGTGTATGTATTGCCAGATATCCAGCTCCGTCCAGTTGCTGATCGGAAACACGCGGATGGTTTCGTCCGGCTGGATGCGGGTGTTATACAGGTTCCACAGCTCCGGGCGCTGAGCCTTCGGATCCCAGCGGTGGCCGGGGGCACGGATACTGAAGATGCGTTCCTTGGCACGAGACTTTTCTTCATCACGACGGGCACCGCCGAACACCACGTCGAAGCCGTGCGCATCCAGAACCTGCTTTAGCGCCTGGGTTTTCATCACATCGGTATGGTAATTGCTGCCGTGGGTGAACGGCCCCACACCCTCAGCCAGCCCCTGCGGATTGATGTGTTTGATGAGCTGCATGCCGCTTTCCGCCACCATGCGGTCGCGGTGAGCGTACATGGCCGCAAACTTCCAGCCGGTGTCCACATGTAGCAGCGGAAAAGGCGGCGGTGTGGGGTAAAAGGCTTTCCTAGCTAGGTGCAGCATTACCGAACTGTCTTTGCCGATGGAGTACAGCATCACCGGCTTGTGCGCCGTGGCAAAGGCTTCGCGGATAATTTCTATTGACTCTGCTTCCAAAATATTCACTTCAAGTCAACTCTTCGGGGGCTTGGCCGCGAATATCGCAATTTGAGGAAAACCTTCGTCGGCAAGGCAGCCCAGGGAAGGCTTGGGTTTTGGGGGCATGGTTTCATACTCGCCCATAGCTGTCTTCCAGGCGCACGATGTCGTCCTCGCCCAGATAGTCGCCGCTTTGCACTTCGATCATCACAAGGTCGATCACGCCTGGGTTTTCCAGGCGGTGAACATGGCCCGCCGGGATGAAGGTGGATTCGTTGGTGT
>SDAY01000196.1 GCA_006212015.1 Halothiobacillaceae bacterium | reverse complement strand
TCGGGAGCCATCTGTGATAGTTAAGCGCCCGTAGCTCAGTTGGATAGAGTATCTGGCTACGAACCAGAGGGTCGGGCGTTCGAATCGCTCCGGGCGCACCATATGAATCAAGCACTTAGGTAGAAATGCCTAGGTGCTTTTTCTTTGAAAACGGCTTTACGTTTACAGTTGCGTTTACACTTCGGTTGTCCCTGCTGGCTAGTGACACAGCTTGATATATTCCGGGTTAGATGTCTTTTATCACTCACAGGCGCATTGATGCGCCGACTGACCCGCAACGGGCGGGGCAGGATCAAGGACGGCAGAAAACGGGGTAACCTGGGCGGCAAGTGTTTGGCTGGTCATCATGCGCTATTCGAACATTTCTTTCCTTGCCCGGCACTGTCCGGGCTTCTTTTTGGGCGTGAGTAATGCACGGAGGATGAATGTCAAGTTCAAGGCTCAAGAGCCTCAGATACTCCCTCCCTCTCGCACAATGAAGACGGTACGGGCAACGTCACCTGTTATGTTAAGTTAAGCTTTCTTCGCAAAGGCACTTTGACCCCAAAGTTAAAAAAAAATCTCCTACGTGCCAAACCACAACAAGGATTGGCATCGCACACATTAAAAGGCACACGATGGCGCAGAACGACACAGGCAAGAACGGTGGCAACCTCGGTTTCGAGGCCGAGATGTTCAAAACCGCCGACAAGCTGCGCGGCAATATGGAGCCCTCAGACTACAAGCACGTGGCGCTCGGGTTGATCTTCCTGAAGTACATCTCCGATGCCTTTGAGTCGCGGCACAAGACGCTGCAGGCCGAAGACGCACAGGCCGCCGAGGACAAGGACGAGTACCTCGCCGACAACATCTTCTGGGTGCCGAAGGAGGCGCGCTGGTCGCACCTTCAAGCCAATGCCAAGCGCCCTGAGATAGGCACGCTGATTGATGAGGCGATGCGCGCCATCGAGAAAGACAACGAATCGCTCAAGGGCGTGCTGCCCAAGGACTACGCCCGTCCGGCGCTGAACAAGGTGATGCTGGGCGAGCTGATCGACCTAATCTCCGGCATTGCTTTGAACGAAGAAGGCGACCGCTCCAAGGACATTCTTGGGCGCGTATACGAATACTTTCTCGGCCAGTTCGCCGGGGCGGAAGGCAAGCGCGGCGGCGAGTTCTACACGCCACGTTCAGTGGTTCGCGTACTGGTTGAAATGCTCGAACCCTACTCGGGCCGCGTCTACGACCCGTGCTGCGGTTCGGGCGGCATGTTCGTGCAGTCGGAAAAGTTCGTGCAACAGCATGGCGGGCGCATTGGCGACATCGCCATCTACGGCCAGGAGAGCAACTACACCACCTGGCGGCTGGCCAAGATGAACCTGGCTGTGCGCGGCATCGACTCCGACATCCGCTGGAACAACGAAGGCAGCTTCCACAAGGACGAGCTGCGCGACCTCAAGGCCGACACCATCCTCGCCAATCCGCCGTTCAATATCTCCGATTGGGGCGGCGACCGCCTGCGTGACGATGTGCGCTGGAAGTTCGGCGCGCCGCCCGTGGGCAATGCCAACTACGCGTGGTTGCAACACATCCACCACCACCTCGCGCCCTACGGCATGGCGGGCGTGGTGCTGGCCAACGGCTCCATGAGCAGCAACCAGAGCGGCGAAGGCGAGATTCGCAAGGCCATGGTCGAAGCCGACGCGGTGGATTGCATGGTGGCGCTACCGGGGCAGCTTTTCTACTCCACGCAAATTCCCGCCTGCCTGTGGTTCCTCGCCCGCGACAAATCGAACGGCAAACGCGGCAACCAGACCCTGCGCGACCGGCGCGGGCACGTGCTGTTCATCGATGCCCGTAACATGGGCGTACTGGTGGATCGCACCCGGCGCGAACTCACCGATGAGGACATCCAGAAAATCGCCAACACCTACCACGCTTGGCGCGGGGAGAAGGACGCAGGCGAGTACGCCGACATCCCCGGCTTCTGCAAATCCGCCACGCTGGACGACATTCGCAAGCACGGCCATGTGCTGACACCGGGGCGCTATGTGGGCGCGGCGGATGTGGAAGACGACGGCGAACCCTTCGAGGAGAAGATGGCGCGGCTGAGCTGCGAGTGGCGCGCGCAGCAGCAGGAAGCGGCGCGGCTGGATGCGGCCATCGCCGCTAATCTGGACTACCTTGGATTCGCGAAATAAGGGAAGGAAACCATGGCAAAGATCAGCGTACTCAATCAGGAAGTTAGCATCGCCTTGGTCAGGGAGGAGGACTACATCTCACTGACCGATATCGCCAAACACAGGAATGCCGACGATCCCCGCTTCATCATTCAAAACTGGATGCGCACTCGGTTCACGGTGGAGTTTCTCGGCATCTGGGAGTGCCTGAACAACCCCGGTTTTAACCGTGTCGAATTCGAGGCGGTTAAAAATGAGGCGGGCAGCAATGCCTTCGTCATGACACCCACCAAATGGGCTGATCTGACCGGCGCCATCGGCATTTTCTCCAAGGCTGGCCGTTACGGCGGCACCTACGCCCACAAAGACATCGCCTTCGAATTCGCCTCCTGGGTATCGGTGGAATTCAAACTCTACCTGATCAAGGAATTCCAGCGCCTCAAGGAAGACGAACGCCAAACCCTGGGCTGGGACATTCGCCGCAACCTCGCCAAAATCAACTACCGCATCCATACCGACGCCATCCAGCAGCACCTGATCCCGCCCGCCCTCGGTGCCCAACAGACCTCCCTGGTCTATGCCAGCGAGGCCGACGTGCTCAATCTTGCCCTGTTCGGCCAAACCGCCGCCCAATGGCGCGCAGCCAACCCGGGCAACAAGGGCAACATGCGCGACGAGGCCG
>SDAY01000053.1 GCA_006212015.1 Halothiobacillaceae bacterium | reverse complement strand
GCGTTTCAGGCCCTCAAGCTGCATCGTGGCTTCCGCAATCGCCAGCAGCGCCTCCAGCGGCCGCATGGCCCTGGGCTGCTCGAAAAGCACCAGCGACCGCAACGCGGCATGGCGCCGCATCAATGCCACATAGCCCGGCCCGGGCAGGCGATGGGCCAGCCGCTTTTCCGCCGCATCCAGCCATGTCCACGCGCCTTTCAGCCTGCGCGCCAGCATGACCTGGCCGGTGACGATCTCGACGGCTGCGCGGTGAAGGTCGTCGTCGGCTTCGTTCCAGAGCACCTCGCGCTGCATGTCGGCAGGCAGGCCGAGCATGAGGCGCAGGCGCAGGGCTTCGAGGCGGTCGCTCCAGGCCGTGGCGGTGCGCAGTCGCGCCAGACGGGCCTCGGCCTCGCCGTCCGGCAGCGGCTCGGCGTGCCAGGCGGCGAGGTCGATCATTCCTGGACGGTCTTGCAGATGGGCGTGTCGTCCGGGTGTTCGACCGCATCGCAGATCCTGGAGACGAACTGGCCCAGCTCGTCCGGGCTGAGGACGGAGAGGATGCGGCGCACCATGTCCGGATCGACGCGGGCGAGCGACTGCGTGCCGTCGGTCAGGTGGACGACGATGCCGACGGCGGACAGGCGCAGGTCGCCGCCGATGCTGTCGGCCCAGCTCTGGCCTTCCTCGTCCAGCGCCAGCGCGTAGGCCTCGAGCTGCTCCTCGATCTCCGGCGTCAGTCCTTCTTCCTGCACGCGCACGATCATGGCGCCGGTGCCGATGGCGTCTTCGTGATGGCTGACGCTCAGGCCGTGGGCGCGGGCGGCCTCGGCGAACCTTTCATGCGCGCCGGGGTGGAGGAAGGCGAATTCGATAAAACTCATGACCATGCCTGCGGTGGATCGTTACAATCAACCCATCGTGAATGAGGATTCCATGATGTTCAACCGCTCCTTTTCCATGACCCGCATGCGGCGCATGCGCCGCGATGATTTCAGCCGTCGCCTGATGCGCGAGACTCGGCTTTCCGCCGACGACCTGATCCTGCCGGTGTTCGTGCTGGAAGGCGCCGGCCGCACCGAGGCGATCGCCTCCATGCCCGGGGTGGAGCGGCAGTCCATCGACATCCTGATGCGCACCGCCGGGCGCGCGGTGGAGCTGGGCATTCCGATGCTGGCGCTGTTCCCGGTCACGCCGCTGGAAAAGAAATCGCTCGACGCGGCCGAGGCCTGGAACCCGGACGGCCTGGCCCAGCGCGCGGTGCGCGAGCTGAAGGCCCACTTCCCCGGGCTTGGCGTGATGACCGACGTGGCGCTGGACCCGTTCACCACCCACGGCCAGGACGGTCTTATCGATGCATCGGGTTATGTGATGAACGACGAGACGGTCGAGGCGCTGGTCAGGCAGGCGTTGTCCCATGCCGAGGCGGGCGCCGACGTGGTCGCCCCGTCCGACATGATGGACGGCCGCATCGGCCTGATCCGCGAGGCGCTGGAGATGAACGGTCACATCCACACCCGCATCATGGCCTATGCCGCCAAGTACGCCTCCAGCTACTACGGCCCGTTCCGCGACGCGGTGGGCTCCGCCGGCAACCTCGGCAAGGGCGACAAGTCCACCTACCAGATGGACCCGGCCAACAGCGACGAGGCCCTGCACGAGGTGGCGCTGGACCTGCAGGAAGGCGCGGACATGGTGATGGTGAAGCCAGGCCTGCCGTACCTCGACATCGTGCGCCGCATCAAGGACGCGTTCCGCGCGCCGACCTACGTCTATCAGGTCTCCGGCGAGTACGCGATGCTCAAGGCCGCCGCGCAGAACGGCTGGCTGGACTGGGAGACGAGCATGCTGGAGAGCCTGGTGTCGATGAAGCGCGCCGGCGCGGACGGCATCCTGAGCTATGCCGCGCTGGAGGCGGCGGGGTGGTTGCGGCGTTGATCAAGCGGGAACCCATGGTCATTTATTAAATTACTTTAAATTAATACATAATTGACATGTGCCTGACGGGCGCGCATGATCTCCATCAATTATTAACTTGTATTAATTTAATAGCTTGTGGCTCATGGCGCTTCCTCTTTCTCCTCCTCCTGTCCTCGATCTGCTCAGGATCACCCCCGCCGAAGACCTGTTCAATGCCATGGGGCAGCAGCATGGAGGCTTGATCAATGATGCCTACCTGCATTGGGATGAGCTTCGTCATCGCCCATCGCCTCAAGGCGTGAAGCATGAAACATGGTGGCTTGCCGTGCGGATGGCGCGGCAGGCCCTGCTTATGCAGCTCCCCTTGCTCGATAAATATGACCGGCCGATGTGGGTTGCCATGCCCGAGCCTGTTCTGCGTGATCTTCATCACATCGACCAGGATGCAGCCGGGCGTGTCAGTTTGCCCGGAGAAAGCGTTAGTCCGTCGGATCGAGATCACTACATTTTCAGTTCATTGATGGAAGAAGCCATTACCTCCAGCCAGTTGGAAGGGGCGTCCACCACCCGCCTGGTTGCGGAGGGGATGCTGCGTGAAGGGCGGCAGCCAAGGGATCACGGCCAGAGAATGATCTTCAATAACTACCAGGCCATGCAGTGGATTCGATCCATCAAGGATCGCCCGTTGACGCCGGAGCTTGTTTTGGATCTGCACCGAATCGTGACTCACGGCGCGCTGGAAAACCCTGATGACGCAGGGCGCTTGAGGCTGCGCGATGACATCCGCGTGCTCAATAACCGCGACGGCACGGTGCTGCATGAGCCGCCGCTTGCATCGTCCCTGCCGGAGAGGTTGGAGCGGCTGTGTGCCTTCGCCAATGGAGGCGAGGACGACAAGCCATTTGTTCACCCTGTCGTGCGAGCCATCCTGCTGCATTTCATGATGGGCTACGATCACCCCTTTGTTGACGGCAATGGGCGCACGGCGCGGGCTCTGTTCTACTGGGGCATGGCACGGCAGGGGTACTGGTTGATGGAGTACCTCTCTATTTCTCGCATCATCAAGCAGGCGCCCAAGCAGTATTCGCTGGCCTATTTGCATGCCGAGACGGATGGCAGCGACACGACCTATTTTTTGATTCATCAGCTGAAGGTGATCCGCCAGGCGATCACCGTCCTGCATGGTTATTTGGCGCGCAAGAGCGCCGAGCAACGAGATACGGCCCGCTTGTTGCAGACTTCGCCCGTATTGAAGGGGAAGCTCAATCATCGCCAAATCACCTTGCTGACTCATGCGCTCAAGCATCCGGGATATGACTACGTGATTGAGGCCCATCAGCGTTCGCATGATGTGTCTTATGCCACTGCCCGCTCCGATCTGCTCGGTCTGGCCGAACTTGGCCTGCTGGAGCAAACCAAGCGCGGACGGGCCTTCATGTTCATCGCCCCCGACGATTTACGCCAGCGGATTGAACAAGCGTCGGGATAAGCGGTCGTACTCTGCTACAATCCGCGCCCTCGCTTCGCAACAGTCTTGCGGTGCGTGTCTTTCGGGCGCACGCCCCCACTCTCGTCAGCCTTAGACTGGCGCCGATGTCCTGAACCCAGGACGGCGACAGGCCGATGCCCTCGAAAACCACGAACGTGGCTTTCGAAAATCAAATCATCATCAGGAACAATCCATGTCCTTTGCATCCCTTGGCCTGTCCGCCGAGCTCGTCCGTGCCGTTGAAGAGCGCGGCTACACCACGCCGACCCCCATCCAGACCCAGGCCATTCCGGCCGTGCTGTCCGGCGGTGACCTGCTGGCCGGCGCGCAGACCGGCACCGGCAAGACCGCCGGCTTCACCCTGCCGCTGCTGCAGCGCCTGAACGCATCCAAGCAAGGCCCGCTGGGCCGGGGCATGGTCCGCGCGCTGGTACTCACGCCCACCCGTGAGCTGGCTGCCCAGGTCGAGGAAAGCGTGCGCGAGTACGGCCGCTTCCTGAATCTCTCCTCCATGGTCATGTTCGGCGGCGTGGGCGCCGGCCCGCAGGCCGACCGCCTGCGCAAGGGCGTGGACATCCTGGTCGCCACGCCGGGCCGTCTGCTCGATCATCACCAGCAGGGCAACGTCGATCTGAGCAAGGTCGAGATCCTGGTGCTGGACGAGGCCGACCGCATGCTGGACATGGGCTTCATCCATGACATCAAGCGCGTGCTGGCCGTGCTGCCCAAGCAGCGCCAGAACCTGCTCTTCTCCGCCACCTTCTCGGACGAGATCAAGGCGCTGGCCGATCGTCTGCTGGACAACCCGGCGCTGATCGAGGTGGCGCGCCGCAACGCCACCGCCGAGACCATCGCGCAGAAGATCTACCCGGTGGACCGCGAGAAGAAGCGTCACCTGCTGGCCAAGCTGGTCAAGGACAACGACTGGCATCAGGTGCTGGTGTTCACCCGCACCAAGCACGGCGCCAACCGCCTGGCCGAGCAGCTGAACGAGGGCGGCATCTCGGCCATGGCCATCCACGGCAACAAGAGCCAGTCCGCTCGCACCAAGGCCCTGGCCGAGTTCAAGTCCGGCAGCCTGGCCGTGCTGGTGGCGACCGACATCGCCGCGCGCGGCATCGACATCGCCGAACTGCCGCATGTGGTCAACTTCGAACTGCCGAACGTGCCGGAAGACTACGTCCACCGCATCGGCCGCACCGGCCGCGCGGGCTCCACCGGCGAGGCGATCTCGCTGGTCTGCGTGGACGAGGCCAAGCTGCTGCGCGACATCGAGCGCCTGATCAAGCGCGAACTGCCGCGCGAGATCGTGCCGGGCTTCGAGGTGGACCCGAACATCAAGGCCGAGCCGATTCCCAATGGCCGAAATTCTGGCGGCCGCAACGGCGCAGGCCATGGCGGCGACTCACGCGGCCCGCGTCCGCCCCGCGCCGGCGGCGGCCAGGGCCAGCCGCGCGGTCAGCGTGATGGCCCGCGCTCGGGCGAACGTGACGGCAACCGCGCCGCGCCGGGCGGCGAGCGTGCGCGCACGCCCGGCAACGCCCCGCGCGGCGGCGAAGGTCGTCCGCAACGCGCCCCGCGTCCCGAGGGCGCAGGCAATCAGGCGGCCCGTCCCGCGGGTGAGCGCGGCCCCCGCCCGGACAACTTCGGCAACCGTGCCGAGCGTCCGTCCGGCGAAGGTCGCGGCTCGCGCCCGGCAGGCGGCGGCGGTCGTCCGGGCCACGGCGGAACGCGTCGCGGCGGCTGATCTTGCTGCGTTGTAGGCATGTCATCGTCATTGCGAGCGCAGCGCAGCAATCCATGGTCTTTCGGTGGATGGATTGCTGCGTCCCGCCACGGCCTCCGGTCTCGCGACCCAAGGCTACGCTTCTCGCAATGACAGCCAAAGAGTGAGGTGCATCCCATGCTCGACCATCAACTCGAACTCCTCGCCCCGGCGCGCGACGCCGACATCGGCATCGAGGCCATCAACCACGGCGCCGATGCGGTCTACATCGGCGGCCCCGGCTTTGGCGCGCGCAAGAGCGCGGACAACGACGTGGCCGACATCGCCCGGCTGGTCGAGTACGCGCACCGCTTCCATGCGCGCATCCACGTCACCCTCAACACCATCCTGCGCGACGACGAACTGGAACCCGCCCGCAAGCTGGCCTGGCGGCTCTTTGATGCGGGCATCGACGCGCTCATCATCCAGGACATGGGCCTGCTGGAGCTCGACCTGCCGCCGATCCAGCTGCACGCCAGCACCCAGTGCGACATCCGCACCCCGGAAAAGGCCCGCTTCCTGCAGGACGCGGGCCTGTCGCAGCTGGTGCTCGCGCGCGAGCTGGACCTTGAACAGATCAAGGCGATTCGCGCCGCCACGACCGTTCCGTTGGAATTCTTCATCCACGGCGCGCTGTGCGTGGCCTATTCCGGCCAGTGCTTCATCTCCGAGGCGCACACCGGCCGCAGCGCCAACCGGGGCGAGTGCAACCAGGCCTGCCGCCTGCCCTATCAGGTGACCGACGCGCAGGGCCGCATCATCGCGCATGACAAGCATGTGCTGTCGATGAAGGACAACGACCAGAGCGCCAACCTGGCCGCGCTGGTCGACGCGGGCATCCGGAGCTTCAAGATCGAGGGCCGCTACAAGGACATGGGCTATGTGAAGAACATCACCGCCCATTACCGCGGCCTGCTGGACGCGATCCTCGAACAGCGCCCGGGGCTTGCAAGGGCGTCCAGCGGACGCACCCGCTTCAGCTTCACGCCCGACCCGTCGCAGAACTTCAACCGCGATGCGACCGACTACTTCGTCCAGGGCCGCAAGATCGACATCGGCGCGTTCGACTCGCCCAAGAACCCCGGTCGCCCCATCGGCCATGTCGCCAGGGTCAATAGGGATTCGGTCGATCTTGACACCGACGCGACCCTGCACAACGGCGATGGCCTGTGCTACTTCGACCTGCACAGGGAACTGGTCGGCATGGCGATCAACACCGCCGAGAAGATCAGCGAAGGGCGCTGGCGCGTGGTGCCGAAAGACCCGATTGCCGAACTGCGCCACCTGAAAGCGGGCACCGAGATCAACCGCAACCGCGACATGGACTGGGTGCGGACGATGGACAAGAAATCCAGCGACCGCCGCATCGGCGTATGGATGCGGCTGGATGAGACCGCCGGCGGCCTCGCCCTGAGCCTGCTTGATGAAGACGGCCACTGCGCCACGGTGCCGCTCGCCATCGCCCGGGAACCCGCCAAGGACGCCGCCCGCGCCGAGACCAGCCTGCGCGAGAACCTCGGCAAGCTTGGCGCCACGATCTTCGAACCGGTGGAGATCGCGCTGAACCTGTCGCAACCCTGGTTCGTGCCTGCCTCCGTCGTCAACCACCTGCGCCGCGAGGGCATCGAGGCGCTGGAGGCGGCGCGCAAGGCCGCCCTGCAACGCCTCCCGCGCGCTAAACCGGTCGAACCGCCCGCGCCCTATCCCGAAGAAACCCTCGGCTATCTCGCCAACGTGTTCAACCACAAGGCGCATGATTTCTACGCCAAACATGGCGTGAAGATCATCGAGGCGGCCTACGAGAGCCACGAGGAAGAGGGCGAGGTGAGCCTGATGATCACCAAGCACTGCGTGCGCTATTCCCTGAGTCTCTGCCCCAAGCAGACGCGCGGCGTGACCGGCGTGCATGGCACCATCAAGGCCGAACCGCTGGTGCTCATCAACGGCAGCGAAAGGCTCAAGCTGGTGTTCGACTGCAAGCTCTGCGAGATGCACGTGGTCGGCAAGCTCAAGCGCAACGTGGTGCAGGCCAGGGCCATGGACATCAAGGCCAGGGCGATCCAGACCGCGCCGATGCGCTTCTACAAGGCGCGGCCCTGATTGGCGGGTCGTGAGGCTCGGCAGTGAGGCGTTTCGTCCTGGAAAGACGGCGTCGTGATGCGGGTGCGGATGTGGCGCGTGAGACAGGGCATTATCGTAGGCGTCCCCGACGCTGCTGACGGAGGGTTCGATGCCTGCCTCCTGGAGGCGTTCGGTGTAGCGGATCGAGACGTACTGGACGCCCCGGTCGCTGTGGTGGATCAGCGGCCTTTGCTCGAACGGACGCCGGGCGTACAGGGCCTGTTCCAACGCATCCAGCACGAAATCGGTGCGGGCCGCGCCGGACACCTTCCAGCCGACGATGCGACGGGCGAAGACGTCGATGACGAAGGCAACAAAGACGAAGCCCTGCCAGGTGCTGACGTAGGTGAAGTCCGACACCCACAGGGCATTGGGGGCGATCCGCCGTGAACTGGTGCGAGACCGAGCCTTCAGGGGTTCCAGAATCCATCCTGAATCCGTGTCCCGCCTGTCCACAATCAGTGACAACCTGTTGACCGCGGATTCAGGACTTTTATAGGCGTCGTCTTCCAGACATCCTGCATCAAGATGGTAAGCAGTGCGTGGCGCCTCTCGATGGATGCAGCATTCCACGCAGGAAACGTAGCCAGCTTGGCGTTGATCGGCTTCTTCAGCATGGTCAGATTCCTGCATCGATCTGCTCGCCGATGCCCTCCAGTCGCTGATGCACTTCCTTGTCCGTCCAAGCGTACTTGCGCGGGTAGTCCGGGACGATGTAGAAGCACTCCCTGAAGGCTTCCTCGATGCTGTATGTGTGGTTTTCGATGCGGGCCATATCTCTCGGTTTTCTTCTTTTCCTGTTTCAGTGAACTGACGCCTCTGGCCGGTGCTGATCAGGTCGTTCAGCGATGCGACATCGACCACACCGACGACAAGACTTCAGCCTGTTGCAGCACTGTTTGCACCGCCATGTCCTGAAGGTCGGGCGGGTAGCCGTACTTCCGCAGGATGCGCTTTACCAGCACTCTCATCCGGGCTCGGGCAGAGTCCCGGTGCGCCCAGTCCACCGAGACGTTCTCGCGCAGGCTCGTCAGCAATTCGTGGGCGATCAGCTTGAGCTTGTCGTCGCCCATCATCTGCACCGCGCTTTCGTTCTCGGCCAGGGCATCGTAGAACGCGATTTCCTCATCGGACAAACCTTGCTCTTCGCCACGCTGGCGCGCCGCCCGGATGTCCTTGGCCAGCTGGATCAGCTCCTGCAGCACCTCGGCGGTGGTGATGGCGTTGGCGTGGTAGCGCGCTACCGCGTCCTCCAATCGCTCCGAGAACGCCCTGGTCTGCACCACGTTGGCCTTGCTGCGTGAGCGAATGCCGTCGTTGATCAGCTTGCGCAAGGCTTCCAGCGCAAGGTTCTTCTTCTCCATCTGCTGCACTTCGGCGAGGAATTCGTCCGAGAGGATGGAGATGTCCGGGCTCTTGATGCCCGCAGCGGTCAGGATGTCCACGATCTCGGTCGAGACCACCGCACGGCTGACGATTTGCTGGATGGCCAACTCGCGCTCTTGCTGGGTCACGCCGGAGCCCGTGCTGCTCTTGACCAGCGCGGCACGGATCGCCTGGAAGAAGCCGACTTCCTCACGAATGTCTCGGGCCTCGTCGGAGGCGGATGCCAGGGCGAATGCCTTGGACAACGTCAGCACGGCGTCCTGGTATCGCCGATGAGCGTCCTTCTTTCCTTCCTTGGTCTTCTCGTTCGCCGCCAGCTTCTGCTGCATGTCGAGAATCCACTCGATGGCCCCCGCCATCACGCCCAAGCGCTCCTGCGGCATGCCGCTCATCGCGGAGAGGTAGTCGAAGCCGTGGTACATGTCCCGCACGATCTCGTACTTCTCCAGCATGACCGCGACGGCCCGCGCTTCGTCGATGCCGGTCTTGTCCTGATCGTTCTTGGAGTACTGCGCCAGCGCCGCTTTGAGGTTCTGCGCGATGCCGATGTAGTCCACGATCAGTCCGGCAGGCTTGTCGCGGAACACGCGATTCACCCGCGCAATGGCCTGCATCAGGCCGTGACCCTGCATCGGCTTGTCCACGTACATCGTGTGCATGCACGGCGCGTCGAAGCCGGTCAGCCACATATCCCGCACGATCACCAGCTTGAGCGGGTCTGATGCGTCGCGCGCACGCTTGGCCAGCAGATCACGCCGGGCCTTGTTGCCGATGTGCTGCTGCCACGCCGAAGGGTCGCTCGCAGCCCCCGTCATCACGATCTTGACCGCGCCTGCGTTGTCATCGGTGCTGTGCCAATCCGGACGCAGCTTGACGATCTCGTCATAGAGCTTGACGCAAATGCGGCGGCTCATGCACACCACCATCGCCTTGCCGTCGAGGGCTGCCACGCGATCCTCGAAGTGGGCGACCATGTCCTTGGCCACCAAGGCAAGGCGCTTGTCGCTGCCGACCAGGGCTTCGACGGTTGACCACTTCTTCTTGAAGCGTTCCTGATCGGCCTCTTCGTCTCCTTCAGTCAAATCATCGACCTCGGCGTCGATCTTCGGCTTCTCCTCGTCGTCGAGTTCGATGCGCGCCAACCGCGACTCGTAGTAGATCGGCACGGTCGCGCCATCCTCAACCGCACGGCTGATGTCGTAGACATCGATGTAATTGCCGAACACCGCTGGCGTGTTGACGTCGTCCGCCTCGATGGGCGTGCCGGTGAAGCCAATGAAAGAAGCGTTCGGCAGGGCATCGCGCAGGTACTTGGCGAAGCCGTAGGAGATTTCACCGGTTTTCGCGTCCACCTTGGCCTTGAAGCCGTATTGACTGCGGTGCGCCTCATCCGCGATGACGACCACGTTGCGGCGCGTGGTCAATGCCGTAGGGGCACCCCTTGAGGGTGCCCTGTCATCACCAAAGGCAGGCACAAGGCCTGCCCCTACGGGCGCGAATTTCTGCAGCGTGGTGAAGATCACCCCGCCCGATGCCCGGCTCAACACCTTCTGCAGATCGTCGCGGCTCTCGGCCTGCACCGGTGTCTGCCGGATCAGGTCGCGGCACATCGAGAAGGTGGCGAAGAGCTGATCGTCGAGGTCGTTGCGGTCGGTCAGCACCACCAGCGTCGGGTTGGCCATGGCCGGGTGTTTGACCAGTTGCCCGGCGTAGAACGCCATCAGCAGGCTTTTGCCGGAACCCTGGGTGTGCCAGATCACGCCCGCGCGTTTGTCACCCGGGCTTTGCGCCTTCACACTCGGCAAGCCGTAGTCGGCGGGGTCTTCGGCCACACCTTGCACGGGGTTTGATGCCCGGATGGTGGACACCACCGCGTGCCGCACCGCGTGGAACTGATGGTAGCCCGCAATGATCTTGGCGAGCCCCAAACCCGTTTCGCCAAAGACGGTGAAATCACGCAGCAGATCGAGCAGGCGGCGATGCTCGAACACGCCTTCAATCAGTGTCGAGAGTTCCGGCGCACCTTTCGGGGCAACATCCTTGCCGTCCGTGGTGCGCCATGGCATGAAACGCTCAAGGTCTGCCGACAGCGATCCCACCCTTGCCGCAATACCGTCCGAGGTGACCAGCAGCGCGTTGGTGTTGAACAGCGCCGGAATCTGCTTCTTGTAGGTCTGCAGTTGATTGAACGCGCCCAGCAGATGCGCCCCCGCACTGCCCGGCGCCTTCAGCTCGATCACGCCCAGCGGCAAGCCGTTCACGAACACCACCACATCCGGTCGCCGGTTGTTATGGCCGTTGATCACCACGAACTGGCTCACCGCCAGCCAGTCGTTCTGCTCCAGGTTTTCGTAGTCGATCAGCGCGACCTTGCCCGCCGTCAGCGTGCCGTCATTCGCGTAATACTCGACGTCCACGCCTTCCGTCATCAGCTTGTGGATGCGGCGGTTTTCTTCCAGCAGGTTGGGCAGTTCCGACTGCGTCACGCGCCGCACGGCATCCTGACGCGCCTCCAATGGCAATGCAGGGTTCAGGCGTGCCACGGCCTCCTCGAACCGCTGCTTGAGCACCACCTCATCGTGACTTTCGCGCTCCGGGCTGTGTCCATCGGGGCCGATGTCCTCCTCCGAGGCGCAGGCGTAGCCCAGCAAGGCCAACTGCGCCAGCAGCGCGGTTTCCAGTTGGGCTTCGGAGAGAAAGGCCATCAGACATCCCCCCACGCCGTAGGGGCAACCCTTGTGGTTGCCAAATTTTGGGTGGTTGTCCCGTCATGGGCAGGCACAAGGCCCGCCTCTACATTCACCGGGTTCTCCCGATCCAGCGCCCACTGCAATGGATTGTTCGCAATGTATTCCCGAATACCGCACAACGAGGCTTCATCGCGGATGATGTGTTCGTAGTAATTGCGTTGCCAGAGACGCCCGCGAAACGGCGGCCAGCCGGATGTTTTGACGCCGCGCACATATTCAACGGTTACCCGCGATTTAAATGCACCGACCACATCCCCAACCGTAGGGGCAACCCTTGTGGTTGCCCCATTTGGGGGGGGCGACCCATTTGGGGCAGGCACAAGGCCTGCCCCTACGTCTGCGGTGGACGTGATGACAATGATGCCGTGAACGTGATTGGGCATGACCACAAACACATCCAATACCACGTTTGGAAATCTTTCCGGCAACATGTCCCATTCGGCAATCACCATGCGTCCGATCTCATTCAAGCGCATTTCCCCATCCACGACGTCGCCGAACAGGCACGCCCTATCCTGCGTGCAAATGGTGATGAAATACGCCCCGGCCTGGGCATAGTCGTAATTTTTCAGCCGCAGGCTGTGGCGGCGATGATGCTGACCGGTCATGCCGCACACTCCATGAACTTCTCGGCATCCGCGATGCGCAGCTCGCCGGAGATCAGCTTGGGCAGCAGGGTGTCGCGGAGCTTAACCAACGCAAGATTTTCATTGTTTGATATTTTTTCGAGCAATGGCTTAACTTGCGCTGTGAAT
>SDAY01000052.1 GCA_006212015.1 Halothiobacillaceae bacterium | reverse complement strand
TCGAGCATGGACACGATGCGGCCGGAGGCATGCGGTTCCGCCAGACGGAGCGCCTCGCGGGTGATCCACGCGTAGTCATCCTCCACCAGGCCAAGATGGGACATGTCATCTTCCCGGTGGGCGTCGAAACCGGCCGAGATCAGGATCAGTTGCGGCCGATGTTCCCGCAGGGCGGCAAACCATGCCGCGTCGACCGCTTCCCGCCAGACCGGGCCGGTCGTGCCGGCGGCCAGCGGCACGGGCAGGCAGTTGTCGGCCAGCGGCGGAATCCCCTTGTGCGGGTAGAAAGGGTGCTGGAAGCTGGAGCAGAACAGGATCCGTTCATCCCCGGCCACGATCTCCTCGGTGCCATCGCCGTGGTGGACGTCGAAGTCGATGATGGCGATGCGTTCCAGCCCATGACGCTCCAGGGCATGCAGGGCGGCGAGGGCGATGTTGTTGAAGATGCAGAAGCCGGCCGAATGGGTGCGGCTGGCGTGATGACCGGGGGGGCGAATGGCGCAGAAGGCCCTTCGCTCGGGCTGCTCCAGCACCCAGTCCACTGCGCGCAGGCCGCTTCCGGCGGCGCGCAGGGCGGCGCTGAGTGTATGCGGGTTCATCGCCGTGTCACCGTCCAGCGAGACCATGCCCTCGCGAGGGGATAGGCTGAACACCCGATCGATCAGGCGCGCATCATGGGCCAGCAGCAGGTCATCCCGCGTCGCCTCGGGGGCATCGAGATGGACGAGCCAGGGATCGAGCCCGCTGGCGATGAGATGATCCAGAATGGCGTTGATCCGGCCGGCGTTTTCCGGGTGGAGCGGGCCATTGCTGTGCAGCAGGCAGGCCGGGTGACTGATGAAGGCGAGGTTCATGCGTGCGTACCCTTGATCTTCATTTGCAAGTAATCTGGCGGAAGATTGCCAGAATAGCCGGGGTCTTGTCCCCGTTCGATCTCGGCCCATGTGCGATGAGCCCAAAAGAGACTTCATGAATCCAACCATCCTGGTCATCAATTGCGGCAGTTCCTCGCTCAAGTTTGCCGTCATCGACACGGTCAATGAGCGCGTGATCTTGAATGGACTTGCCGATGGCATGGGTCAGCCCGAGGCGTCGCTGACCGTGCAGCAGGGGGACGAGCGCGTCACCACGCCCTTGCCCCACCCCGATCATGGGGCCGCGATGCAAGGCCTCATCGCCAGCCTGACACAACGTGGTTTGATGGCGTCCATTTCCGCCGTGGGGCATCGCGTGGTGCATGGTGGCGAAAGCTTCAAGGCCTCGGCGCTCATCGATGAGGGCGTGCTGGCCGAGATCGAGCGTTGCGTCCAGCTTGCGCCGCTGCACAACCCGGCCCACCTGATCGGCATCCGCCAGGCGATGGATGGTTTCCCCGGTCTGCCACAGGTCGCGGCATTCGATACCGCCTTTCACCAGTCCATGCCGGAGCATGCCTACCTGTACGCGGTGCCGATGGCGCTGTATCGGGAGCATGGTGTCCGCCGCTACGGATTCCATGGCACCAGCTATCGGTACGCGGTGCTGGAGGCCGCGCGCATGCTGGGCAGGCCGCAGGAACGGCTCAGTTGCGTGTGCGCGCACCTTGGCAATGGCGCCAGCGTGGCGGCCATCCGGGATGGGAAGAGCGTCGACACCAGCATGGGGCTGACACCGCTCGAAGGGCTGGTCATGGGCACCCGCTCGGGCGATGTCGATCCCGGCCTGTTCAACCACCTTGCCGAAACGATGGGGATGAACGCCCTGCAGACCACGGCCATGCTGAACAAGCAGTCCGGGCTGCTCGGCCTGTCCGGGCTGTCAAGCGACTGCCGGGTGCTGGAGCAGGCCGCCGCGCAAGGGCACGAGGGCGCGCGCCGGGCGCTGGAGAAATTCTGCTATCAACTGGCCAAGTACATGGCCGGACAGATGGTTGCAGCGGGGCGGGTCGATGCCCTGGTCTTTACCGGCGGCATCGGGGAAAACTCGGCCTGGGTGCGCGCGCGCACCCTCGAATGGCTGGCGCCTCTGGGTTTCGCCCTGGACCCGGAGGCGAACGCCGCATGCACCGGCGGGAAGGCTGGCTTCATCCAGGGTCAGGCAAGCCCGCCGGTGCTGGTCATTCACAGCCATGAAGAATTGATGATCGCACTGGACACGGCCCGTTTGGCCGGACTGCCATGAGGATGCATGCATGCACACCTATTTCCTGACCCCGGTCGGTCACAACGTGGGCCTGACCAGCGTCATGCTCGGCCTGATGCGGGCGCTGGAGCAGACCGGGCTCAAGGTCGGTTTCGTCAAGCCGATCTCGCAGGATCCGGCGGGGGAGGCCGAACTGTCGAGCCACTTCGTCCGCACCATCAGCCATCGGACCGTGCCCGAGCCGATCAGCATGGAGCGCGCCGAGCACCTGCTCAGTCTGGGCATGGAGGACCAGTTGATGGAGGAGATCGTCACCCTCTACCAGCAGGCCGCCGAGGGCGTGGACGTGATGGTCATGGAGGGGCTGGTGCCCAGCCCCGAGCATGCCTTCGTCACCTCGCTCAACAGCAAGATCGCGCTCAACGTGCAGGCGGAGATCATTCTCGTCGGCGCGCCGGGGGATCACGGGGCGCGCGAGCTGACCGAGCAATTCGAGCTGGCCGCCCAGCTTTACGGGCATCATTCGTCGATGGCTGGCTACATCGTCAACCGCATTCCGGACCATGTGGACCCGTATGGCTTCAGCCGCGATGTGGTCGAGCGCAGCCTCCAGCTCCAGTCGCATCGCTGGCCCTGTCTTGGCGGCATTCCGCACGAACCCGATTTGCTGACGCCGCGCACCCTGGATGTCGCCCATCACCTCAAGGCGCGCGTCATTCATTCCGGCCAGATCGCCCAGCGGCGGGTGCGCGAATCGCTGGTCATCGCGCGTGCGGTGCCGAACATCCTCTACCTGCTCAAGCCGGGGGCGCTGATCATGACGCCGGGCGACCGCGAGGATGTGGTGATGGCGGTCGCCATCGCCACCATGAACGGCGTGCCGCTGGCGGGCATGCTGCTGACCTCCGATTCCGAGCCCGATCCGCGCATTCAGCAGCTCTGTCAGAAGGCCTTCGGCGGTGATCTGCCCGTCCTCATCACCCACTGGAACAGTTTCGAGAGCGCGAGCCTGCTCAGCCACATGAGCAGCCATGTGCCCGCCGACGATCTCGAGCGCATGGAGGGCGTGATCGGCTTCATCGCTGAAAAGCTGGACATTTCGTCGCTGCTCTCCGGCATGACGCGCCCGCATGAGCCGCGCATGACGCCGCCCGCATTCCGTTACCAGATGATGGAGAAGGCCCGCCGCCTCAACAGGCGCATCGTGCTGCCGGAGGGCAATGAGCCGCGCACCATCAGGGCGGCGGTGATCTGTCACGAGAAGGGCATCGCGCGCTGCGTGTTGCTGGGCGAGCGCGACGACATCCTGCAGGTCGCCGAGGCCAACGGCATCGTGATGCCCGAAGGCGTGGAGATCCTCGATCCGCATGCGATTCGTCACCGCTATGTCGAGCCCATGGTGGAGATGCGCAGGCACAAGGGGCTCGGCCCCGCCATGGCCGAGCAGCAGCTCGAGGACAATGTCGTGCTCGGCACCATGATGCTGGCGCTCGACGAGGTGGACGGCCTGGTGTCCGGCGCGGTGCACACCACCGCCAACACCATCCGCCCGGCCTTGCAGCTGATCAAGACGGCCCCCGAAGCCAAACTGGTCTCCAGCGTGTTCTTCATGCTGATGCCCGACCAGGTGCTGGTGTACGGGGATTGCGCGGTCAACCCGGACCCGACTGCCGAGGAACTGGCCGACATCGCGATCCAGTCGGCGGACTCGGCCGCTGCATTCGGCATCACCCCCAAGGTGGCGATGATCTCGTATTCCACCGGTAGTTCGGGCAGCGGCGGCGGGGTGGAGAAGGTGCGCGAGGCCACCCGCCTGGTGCGCGAACGGCGTCCCGATCTGGTGATTGACGGCCCTCTTCAATACGACGCGGCGAGTGTCGAGTCGGTCGGCAGGCAGAAGGCGCCCGACAGCCCGGTGGCGGGTCATGCCACGGTCTTCATCTTTCCCGACCTCAATACCGGCAACACCACCTACAAGGCCGTCCAGCGTTCCGCCAAGGTGGTCAGCGTCGGCCCGATGCTGCAAGGCCTGCGCAAGCCGGTGAACGATCTCTCGCGCGGGGCGCTGGTGGACGATATCGTCTATACCATCGCCCTGACGGCCATCCAGTCGGTGCGGGCGCCGGACGTCTCCGCCGACTAAACACCCCATCAGTGAGGCGGCCATGGGCGCGCACATCCTCGAAAAGCTCTTCAATCCGCAGGGCGTGGCCGTGTTCGGCGCCAGCGAGCGGGAAGGCTCGGTCGGCGCGATGGTGCTCGCCAATCTCATCGCCGCGGGCTTCGCGCGGCCGATCCTGCCGGTCAACCCGAAATACGCCGAGGTCCGGGGGCTGCCCTGCAGGCCCGACCTTGCCCAGCTCGAGCATCCGCTTGATCTCGCCATCATCGCCACGCCCGCCGCGACCGTACCGGGCATCCTGCGCCAGTGCGGCGAGGCGGGTCTGAAGGGGGCGGTGATCCTGTCCGCCGGGTTTGCCGAATCCGGGGCCGAAGGCATGAGCCTCCAGCAGGAATGCCTCGAGGTGGCGCAGCGACATGGCATGCGTCTGATCGGCCCGAATGGCCTGGGCATCATGCGTCCCAGGGTCGGCCTGAACGCCACCTTCAGCCACAACCAGGCCCTGCCGGGCACGCTGGCACTGGTCTCCCAGTCCGGCGCACTGGTCACCGCCGTGCTGGACTGGGCCCAGGCGCACGGCATGGGCTTTTCCGCGGTCGTATCGACCGGCGATGCCGCGGATGTCGACTTTGGCGATGTGCTCGATTACCTGGCACTGGATCCGCAGACGCGCGGCATCCTGCTGTATGTCGAAGGGGTGAAGAACGCCCGCCGCTTCCTGAGCGGCCTGCGTGCCGCCGCGCGCATGAAGCCGGTGATCGTGCTCAAGTCCGGTCGCCATGCCGAGGGCGCGCACGCGGCGGCCACCCATACCGGGGCGATGATCGGCGCGGATGATGTCTTCGATGCCGCGCTTGAACGCGCCGGCGTGGTCCGTGTCGAGCGCATCACCCAATGGTTCTCGGCGGCGCAGACCCTGGCCCAGGGGATCAGCCTGCGCGGCGATCGCCTGCTGATCCTGACCAATGGTGGCGGCCCGGGGGTGATGGCGACCGACCGCGCGGCGGATCTCGAGCTGCCTCTCGCCAGCCTGGGCGAGGGCACGCTCGAGGCCTTGAATGAAGCCCTGCCGGCCCACTGGTCGCATGGGAATCCGGTCGACATCCTCGGCGATGCCACGCCGGAACGCTACAGCGCGGCCGTGCGCGCCTGCCTGGCGGACCCCGCGGTGGACATGATGATCGTCCTGCTCACCCCGCAGGCGATGACGGACCCCACGGCCTGCGCCCGCGCCGTGATCGAGCAGGCCCGACTGAGCCCCAAGCCGGTGCTGGCCTGCTGGATGGGCGAGTCCCTGGTCAGCGAGGCCCGCGACCTGTTCGACGCGGCGGGCACGCCCCATTTTCGCTCGCCGGAAACCGCGGTCGAGGCGCTGGCCTACCTGAGCGCGCATCGGCGCAACCAGCGCCTGCTGCTGCAGACGCCGGGCCCCCTGACCGATGACACCGCCGCCGATGTCGAGGGCGCGCGCCTCATCCTGCAGGCCGCGCGCGCGGCGGGGCGCAAGGTATTGACCACGCTCGAATCCAAGGCTGTCCTGGCGGCTTTTCATATCCCGATTCAAGCGAGCATGCTGGCGCATACCCCGAACGAGGCCATGCTGGCGGCGGAGGCGCTGGGCTTTCCTGTGGCGATCAAGATCAGCGCCCCGGCGCTGAGCCACAAGACCGATGTCGGGGGCGTGCGCCTGAACGTGCGCAGCGTGCAGACCACCCGCCAGCAGGTCCAGGACATGCTCGACCAGGTTCGGGCCCGCTTTCCCGAGGCCGAAATCGAGGGCGTGACCATCGAGCGCATGGCGGAGGTCGGTCATGCGCGCGAACTCCTGATCGGGGTGACCCGCGACCCGGTGCTGGGGCCCGTGATCGCCTTTGGCATGGGCGGTACGGCGGTGGAGGTGATCCATGATCGTGCCCTGGCCCTGCCGCCGCTCAACCGGGTGCTGGCCGATCGGCTGATCAGCCGGACCCGTGCCGCACGCATGCTCGGCTCATTCCGGGATGCGCCTCCGGTGGATCGGGCGCTGATCGAGCAGGTGCTGATGCGGGTGTCGGAGATGGCCTGCGAGCTCCCCGAGATCGCGGCGCTCGACATCAACCCGCTGCTGGCCGGGGAGGCGGGCGTGGTGGCGGTCGATGCGCGCATCGAGCTGACCGCGAGCCCGCCGACCCACGAGCCCTATGCGCACATGGCCATCCACCCCTATCCCGCGCATTTCGAGCGGCACCTGGTGCTGGCCGACGGGCGTGACATCCTCCTGCGCCCCATCCGTCCGGAGGATGCCGAGATCGAGCAGGTCTTCGTGCGCGCCCTGTCGGAGGAGAGCCGCTATTTCCGGTTCATGAATGCCATCGAGGAACTCAGCCCGGAAATGCTGCTGCGCTTTACCCAGATCGACTATGACCGGGACATGGCGTTCATCGCCATCCACGATGACGACGGCAGGAAAATGGAAGCCGGCGTGGCCCGTTACAGCGTCGAACCGGACGGCGAATCCGCTGAATTTGCCGTGGTTGTCGGGGATCGCTGGCAGGGCCTGGGGTTGGGCAGGGCATTGATGGAGGCGCTGCTCGAATCGGCCCGCCAGCGCGGCGTACGCGAGCTCTATGGCGAGGTCCTGGCGCGCAACCGGCCCATGCTTGAGCTTGCCGCACGCTTTGGCTTTAGCCAGCAGCGCGAGCCGGATGAAGTGGACATCATCCGCGTCACCCGCCGGTTGTGACCACCCTGCCGCCCAGCATTTATTTATCGTCGGTTTCTTGACATTCTCGCGAGACTATCTATAATGCCTCACATCGATTGCGGGGTGGAGCAGCTCGGTAGCTCGTCGGGCTCATAACCCGAAGGTCATAGGTTCAAATCCTGTCCCCGCTACCAAATCACAAAAGGCCCGGAAGTCATGCACTTCCGGGCCTTTTTTCATGTCTTTTGTGATGAATGATCGATCACGGCATGACGGTTTCCCCCGCGCACAGCCCCCAAGGCAAGGGCCTTCCAGTCGCTCAATGGTCGGGGTGTTCGTGGGTCAGGCGGCTCAGCGCCTCTTCACGCGCGGGCCCGGCGGAAAACCCCGCGTTCAGGGTTGACCATTCCGGATGCAGGCGCGCGCTGCGCAGGGTTTCGGGTAACGCGGCCTTGCGCCAGCGCTGGACATCCGGGTCATCCAGCTTGAGGGGTTCGAAGGCGGCGTGCCCGCGGCGGCTGAGCGCGTTCAGCAGCCAGCCCTGGCGTATGGCCAGCAGTCGGAGGATGGCGTCGTCGACGGTCAGGGTGTGATGCCCGCGCATCGTGCCGAGGAGGCGTTCGCCATAGTGTCCGACGGCCTGCCACAGGCCGCCAGCCACGGCCCCCAGGATCGTCGCCGCGCCGAGGGTCATGCCGCCCACCACCAGGTCGATGCCGATGCCGGTCATGGCCCCGGCCAGCGCGCCCTTGCCGAGGCGTATGCCCATGCGCTTGAGTGCCTCGGGGCTGAACAGATCGTCGCTCCAGCGGCCATCAAGCATGGGCAAGCCCTTGATGACGACATCCTCGGGACGGAAGCGGTACAGATCGATCAACGCGGTAACGCAGGCGGTTTCACGCCGGCGTATCGTCTCCCGCAGTTGCTCGACGGCCTGCTGGGTGATGACGGGGTCGTCGTGGGCCACCCTCCGTTGTGCGGCGGCGCAATCGACCAGCAGTTCCGCAATCAGCCGGTGTCCGGCGGCAAGGCGCTCGGCCGCTTCCTGCTCGCGCGCGGTGATGAGGCGCCGCAGTGGCTCGCGGTGGGCATCCAGCAGGGTGATGAGCTTTTCCAGCAACCGGCGTTCACCGTCAATCTCCGGGGCCACGGTGTCGAAGCCGATGATGGCGTGCAGGCCGATGCGGGCGAGGGCATCGCGCCATGCCTGTTCGCGATTGCCCGGCGCATGGATGAAGTTGAGCACCGGCAGCAGGGGGCGACCGCAGGAGGCGAGGATGTTCAGTTCGTCGCGGAACTTGGCCAGCACCGGGTCGCGCGCGTCGATGACCACCAGCGCGGCATCGCTGGCCAGCATCTGGCGCAGCACCTTGGCCTCCTGCTCAAAGCGTTCGTGCGCCTGCGGGCTGTGCAGGAAACGTTCGATACGGGCGGGGCCATCCAGTCGCTCCCCGTCATGTGCCAGGGCGTCGATGGTGTCCAGCAGGCCGATGGCGTCTTCCATGCCGGGGGTGTCGTACAGTTCCACGACACAGGCCCCATCCACCAGCAGGTTTGCGCCCTCGACATGGCGTGTGGTGCTTGGCCGCGCCGATACTTCGCCAAATCCGGCATCGCGGGTCAGGGTGCGCAGCAGGGAGGTCTTGCCGGTATTGGTATGGCCGACGACCGCAAGGCGAAGTGGACTAGTCATGGGCCGTCTCCAGCCAGTCGATGGCCTGTCGGGCATGCTGTTCGATGGCCTCCGGCGGAAGGCCGAGCTCGATCAGCGCCTCCCGCCAGAGCCCGCCGCGATCGGCGACCGTTTGCGGTGGCTGCCTCAGCCACACCTGCATTTGCTCGGTCCGCCCGGCAAGCTCGGCCAGAAAGCGCAGGCTGCCTCGGTCGGGGGAAAGCCGGGCATCGAGGGCGACCAGCAGGCGGGCGGGTGGATGTCGATCAAGCTCGGCGAGCAGGCGCTGGCGATCCTGGCGGGACTCCACCCTCGGCCATGCCTTGGCCTGCATGGCAGCGGCCGGTGGCCAATCCAGGTCGGCCCCAAGTTCGAGACCCACCATCAGGCCGGGGCCGCTTCCATGGGCGGGATGGGGCGCGAGGCGCGGGCCCCTTGGCTTGCCCGGGTCACGGTCGACAACACCGATCGACTGGCTGGACGGCTGAAGACGCGCCTTCAGTGGCGCGTAACCCGGGAGGGTCATGTCCAGCCTCATCCGATGCATGCCAGCCTGCCCGGCGGCAAGGCATCCCAGGGTGAGCAGCAGCCGCGGCAGCAGACCGTAGGCGATCACGCATCCCAGCAGCCAGGATGACCAGGCCTGCCGTGCGGCGTCATCCTGCAGCGGCACGGCGCCACTGGCGCGCACCATGTTTGCATCCGGCACGCTGAATCCCAGCCATGCGGGCACGATCCCCAGGACATGGGTCAGGCTGACGAAGACCTCCGCCGGGAGGATGGTGGTCTCCCAGATGAAACCATAACGCTGGGTGGCGAGGGTGACCCAGAGGCCCGCCAGGGCGCCGAGCAGGGCCACGGACCAAAGCATGTGGCTGATGCTGCCCGTGAGCCAGCGCATCAGTCGGTGCCGGGTCAGCAGCAAGGCGTAACTTGAACCGAGACCGGCTTCACGACTGGCGCGACCGCCCAGCCGATCGCTGAGCCAGTACCATGCCCGACCCAGCAGGGCGCGGGTGCCGCGTGTTCCGGCAGGGTGGCCGGCAAGCAGCCCGGCCAGCCAGAGCAGCAGGCTGAGAAGGTGGACCCCAAGCAGGCCGCCCAGCACCCAGATCACGTTGACGGGTCGATCGCTTGCCCCCATCAGCGCCACCGAGGAGGCAAAGCCGCTGATCAGCGCGATCAGGGCCAGGATGGCCAGGGTGGCGCGTGCATGTCCGCGCCATTCAAGCAGGGCATCGCGCCAGCCCTGTTGCCGCCCGAGCAGCTCGGCCCGCTTGAGGATCATCTGCTCCGGGTTCGGCGCCGCAGCGCGTATATCCGCGAGGATCGACGCGTCGCCCAATGGCCCGGAGCGCGACTCATGCTGACGCACGACCTCCGCCAGCCAGTGCGACTCAAACCTGCTCAGGGGGCGGGACGCGGATCTCGAGGCCATGGCATGCGATTACAGGAAGTACAGCAGCACCAGGGTGCCGAACACGATCCGGTACCAGGCAAAGCCGACGAAGCTGTGGCTGGAGACGTAGCGCAGCAGGAAGCGCACGGCGGCGAGGCCGGAGATGAAGGCCATGACGAAGCCCGTCACGATCATGCCCATGTCCTCCCCGCTCAGCTGGCCGGCGTGCTTGTACAGATCGTAGGTCACGGCGGCGAACATGGTGGGGATGGCGAGGAAGAAGGAGAACTCGGTCGCCGTGGTGCGGGAGAGGCCGAACACCAGTCCGCCCATGATGGTCGCCCCGGAGCGCGAGGTGCCGGGGAGCAGGGCGACGCTCTGCGCCAGCCCGACCTTGAGGGCGTCGCTCCAGCGCATCGCGTCCACGCTGTGGATGCGCGGCGCGGGCTTGAAGCGTTCAACCAGCAGGATGACGAAGCCGCCCGCGATCAGCGCCCCGGCCACGGTCAGCGGGCTGAACAGGTAGGCCTTGATCAGCGTGTGGAACAGCAGGCCGAAAACCATCGCCGGGATGAAGGCGATGATCAGGTTGAGGGCGAATCGCTGGGCCGTCGATTCGCTCGGCAGGCCCTTGACCACGGTGAAGATCCTCTCGCGGTAGTGCCAGCACACCGCCAGGATGGCGCCAAGCTGGATGGCGATGGTGAAGACCTTGGCGGCCTCGTCGTCATAGTGCAAAAGGTCCTGCGCGATGATCAGGTGGCCGGTCGAGGAGATCGGCAGGAACTCCGTCGCGCCTTCCAGCAGGCCGAGGATCGCGGCCTTGAACAGCATCCAAAAATCCATGAGTCAGTTCCATGTAGGAGCAAGCTTGCTCGTGATAGTTTTGTTGAGAGGCTGTGAAGAAATCATGCGCACCCCCGTGCACGCAACGTCATCGCGAGGCCGAAGGCCGTGGCGATCCATGGGCGCGACGGTGCATGGATGCAGCGCGCCACGGCCTTCGGCCTCGCGGCTAATGGCACGCTCGCAATGACGATGATGTGCAGCAGGTTTCTTCACAGCCTCTGAGTGGCTTGGATAGGACGCATCGCGACCAAGGTCGCTCCTACGCCCCAACCAGCAGCAGGTCCAGCATGCGCTCGTACACCGCCGTCAGGCGGTCCAGATCCTCGACGGCCACGCACTCGTTGACCTTGTGGATGGTGGCGTTGAGCGGGCCGAGCTCGATCACCTCCGCGCCGGTCGGGGCGATGAAGCGGGCGTCCGAGGTGCCGCCGGAGGTGGACGCGATGGTCTCCACGCCCAGGACGTCGCGGATGGCCTCGTGCACGGCCTCGACCAGGCGGCCGTCCTGACGGGTCAGGAAGGGCAGGCCGGAGAGGTTCCAGACGATGCCGTAGTCCAGCCCGTGACCCTGGAGGATCGCGTCCACCTTCGCCTGCAGGCCTTCCGCCGTCCATACCGTGTTGAAGCGGAAATTGAACTGCACGAACAGCTCGCCGGGGATCACGTTGTTGGCCCCGGTGCCGGCGTGGATGTTGGCGATCTGGAAGCTGGTCGCCGGGAAGTGCTCGTTGCCCATATCCCAGACGGTCGCGGCCAGCTCGGCCAGCGCGGGGGCGGCGCGATGCACCGGGTTGTCGGCCAGGTGCGGGTAGGCGACATGCCCCTGCACGCCCTTGACGGTGAGGTTGCCGGTCAGCGAGCCGCGTCGGCCGATCTTGAACTCGTCGCCCAGCACCGCGCGGCTGGAGGGCTCGCCGACGATGCAGTAGCGGATCGTCTCGCCGCGTTTTTCCAGCGCCTCGACCACCTTCACCGTGCCGTCCACGGCCACGCCTTCCTCGTCCGAGGTCAGCAGGAAGGCGATCGAGCCTTCATGGTTCGGGTGATGTTGCACGAAGCGCTCGGCGGCCACGACCATCGCCGCCACGCCGCCCTTCATGTCCGCCGCGCCGCGACCGTAGAGCAGGCCGTCGCGGAGGGTCGGCTCGAACGCGGGCGAGGTCCACGCCGCATCCGGTCCGGGCGGCACCACGTCGGTGTGGCCGGCGAAGCAGACCAGCGGGCCCCGATCGCCCCGGCGCGCCCACAGGTTGGTCACCTCGCCGAACCTCATCCATTCGATGCGGAAGCCGTGCCGCGCCAGCCGTTCGGCGAGCATGGCCTGGCAGCCGGCATCCTCCGGGGTGACGGAGCGGCGGGCGATGAG
>SDAY01000001.1 GCA_006212015.1 Halothiobacillaceae bacterium | reverse complement strand
CCGCGCTTGAGCGGTGCGCGACCTTTCGGCGCGGTTTGGCGCGACTGCGCGGGCTTGTTCGATGGCCAGCCCTTGGCGGGTTGGCCGGCCGCATCGCCCGCGACGGGCTTGGCGCGCTTGTCCGTCCGGCGCTCCACGCCTGCTTGCGGCGGCAGGCCGGTATGCTTGGTGAGGAAGGTCTGCGGACCGAACTTCTTGCCGGTGCGCGCGCCCTCCCCGCCCGCAAGGCCGGTTCCGGCGGGTTGCCAGGTCGGGATCAGGTGGCGCTTGCCGTTGCCGATCAGGTCGGCGCGGCCCATCTTCTTGAGCGTCTCGCGCAGCAGCGGCCAGTTCTCCGCATCGTGGTAGCGCAGGAAGGCCTTGTGCAGCCGGCGCTGCTTGAGGCCCTTGGGCGAGAAGACCTCCTCCGTGCCGGTGCGACGCACGGTGCGCAGGGGGTTGCGACCGGAGTGGTACATGGCCGAGGCCAGCGCCATCGGGCTCGGCAGGAAGGCCTGCACCTGATCGGCGCGGAAGCCGTTCGCCTTGAGCCAGAGGGCGAGGTTGAGCATGTCCTCGTCGGTGGTGCCGGGGTGCGCGGCGATGAAGTACGGGATCAGGTACTGCTCCTTGCCGGCCTCGCGCGAGAACTTCTCGAACATGGCCTTGAAGCGGTCGTAGGTGCCGATGCCGGGCTTCATCATCTTGGAGAGCGGACCGCCCTCGGTATGTTCGGGCGCGATCTTCAGGTAGCCGCCGACATGGTGGGTGACCAGCTCCTTCACATAGGCGGGCGATTCCACCGCAAGGTCATAACGCAGGCCGGAGGCGATCAGCACCCTCTTGATGCCCGGCAGGGCGCGTGTCTTGCGGTAGAGCTGGATCAGCGGGCCGTGGTCGGTGTCGAGGTTCTTGCAGATGTCCGGGTAGACGCAGGACAGGCGGCGGCAGTTCGCCTCGATCTTTTCGTCCTTGCAGGCCAGCCGGTACATGTTGGCGGTCGGCCCGCCAAGGTCCGAGATGGTGCCGGTGAAGCCCTTGACCTTGTCGCGGATGTCCTCGACCTCGCGCAGGATGGAGGCCTCCGAACGACTCTGGATGATGCGCCCCTCGTGCTCGGTGATCGAGCAGAAGGTGCAGCCGCCAAAGCAGCCACGCATGATGTTGACCGAGAAGCGGATCATGTCCCAGGCGGGAATCTTGGCATCACCGTAGGCCGGATGCGGGGCGCGGGCGTAGGGCAGGTCGAACACGCCATCCATCTCCGCCGTGGTCAGCGGGATGGGCGGCGGGTTGAGCCACACGTCGCGGCTGCCATGGCGCTGCACCAGCGCGCGCGCGTTGCCGGGGTTGGTTTCCAGATGCAGCACGCGCGAGGCATGGGCGTAGAGGATCGGATCGCTAAGCACCTGCTCGTAGGCCGGGATGCGCACCGCGGTGAGCTCGCGCGGATGGTTGCGCGGGATCTCGCGGCGCAGGTGGACCACCTTCACCGCCTGCCCCTCGCCCTCCTCCTTCTTGTCGCAGGTGGCGGCGCTGGTCATCGCATAGGGATCGACAGGCGGCGCGAGCGGGCCCGGCTCGTCCACGGTGGTGGAATCCAGCACCACCCAGCCGTCGGGCATGTGGCCGTCGTGCATGAAGGCGGTGCCGCGGATGTCCTTCATCTCGCGCGGATGCTCGCCCCTGGCGATGCGGTGGGCGATCTCGACGATGGCGCGCTCGGCGTTGCCGTACACCAGAAGATCGGCCTTGGAATCCGGCAGCACGGAGCGGCGCACCTTGTCCGCCCAGTAGTCGTAATGCGCGATGCGGCGCAGGCTGGCCTCGATGCCGCCGATGATGACCGGCACGTCCTTGTAGGCCTCGCGGCAGCGCTGGGCGTAGGCGGTCACCGCGCGGTCGGGGCGCTTGCCGTGCTCGTCGTTGGGGGTGTAGGCGTCGTTGTGGCGCAGGCGGCGGTCCGAGGTGTAGTGGTTCACCATCGAGTCCATGTTGCCCGCGCTCACGCCGAAGAACAGGTTGGGCCGGCCGAGCTCGCGGAAGGCCTCCGCCGAGGTCCAGTCCGGCTGGGCGATGATGCCGACGCGGAAGCCCTGCGCCTCCAGCATGCGGCCGATCACCGCCATGCCGAAGCTCGGGTGATCGACATAGGCGTCGCCCACCACGATGATGATGTCGCAACTGTCCCAGCCAAGCCGGTCCATCTCCGCGCGCGACATGGGCAGGAACGGCGCGGGGCCGAAGCGGCTCGCCCAGTACGGCTTGTAGGAAAAGATGTTCTTGGCGGGGAGCATGGGCGCGCAACCTGGAAGGCGGGGGATTTTGAAGGTTGCGCACAATAGCATGAATTTCAAGGGGAATATCCCCTGACATCAGGCTTGAATCGGGCCTGAATCGGGCCCGATTCACGTCATGCTCTTGCCCAGCGCCTCCACCTTGGCGATCCACCGGGCGCGCTGCACATCGGTCGCATAACGGATCGAGCCGAACGCGCTCACCCGCACCGGGGCGATGCCGCAAAACCCGAGGATGACGTTCTTCACCAGCTTCACGCCCGGCGCGCCATACAGCAGCCAGTGCAGCAGCGGCGGCGTGTCCATGGTCACGATCAGGCGCGCCGAACGGCCCTTGAGCAGCTTCTTCCAGCGCCATTGCGACAGCACCTTGTAGCCAAAGCCCGGCAGGAGGATGCGATCGAAGAAGCCCTTCATCACCGCCGGCATGTCGCCCCACCAGGTCGGGTAGACGATGACGATATGCTCGGCCCAGCGGATCGCCTCCTGCGCGTGCCTGAGGTCAGGCTCCAGCTCCTGGATGACCTTGTAGCCCTGATGCAGCAGCGGGTCGAAGGCCAGCTCGCCGAGATTGAGCCGCCGCACCTCGGCGCCCGCCATGCCCGCACCCTGGGCGTAGGCATCCTCCAGGGCGCCGCAGAAGGTTTCGTGATCCGGGTGACCGAGAATGATGAGGATGCGCATGGTGGCTTTGCCTAAAGAATCAATAACTACCTTGTAGCAGGTCTTTTTGGCAGCCCCATGAAAAAGCCCCGCACTTGACGGGGCTCTGTTGTTGCGGCGCGATAGCGCAGTTACATGTGCTTGATCATCTCGTCGCCAAAGGCGGAGCAGCTGATCTCCGTCGCGCCATCCATCAGGCGGGCGAAGTCGTAGGTCACGCGCTTGCCCTGGATGGCGCCGGACATGCCCTTGACCACCCGGTCGGCGGCCTCGATCCAGCCCATGTGGCGCAGCATCATCTCGGCGGAAAGGATGAGCGAGCCGGGGTTGACCTGATCCTTGCCCGCGTACTTCGGCGCGGTGCCGTGGGTGGCCTCGAACATCGCCACGGTGTCGGACAGGTTGGCGCCCGGCGCGATGCCGATGCCGCCGACCTGCGCGGCCAGCGCGTCGGAGATGTAGTCGCCGTTCAGGTTCAGGGTGGCGATCACGTCATACTCGGCGGGGCGCAGCAGGATCTGCTGCAGGAAGGCGTCGGCGATCACGTCCTTGACGATGATCTCGCGACCGGTCCTGGGATTGACGAACCTGCACCACGGGCCGCCGTCGATCTCCACCGCGCCGAACTCCTCCCTGGCGAGCTCATAGCCCCACTCCTTGAAGGCGCCCTCGGTGAATTTCATGATGTTGCCCTTGTGCACCAGGGTCAGCGAGCGGCGATCGTTGTCGATCACGTACTGGATCGCCTTGCGCACCAGGCGCTTGGTGCCCTCGGAGGAGACCGGCTTGATGCCGATGCCGGAGGTTTCCGGGAAGCGGATCTTCTTCACCCCCATCTCGTTCCGCAGGAAGTCGATGAGCTTCTTCGCTTCCGGGGTGCCGGCGGCCCACTCGATGCCGGCGTAGATGTCCTCGGAGTTCTCGCGGAAGATGACCATGTCGGTCTTCTCCGGCGCCTTCACCGGGCTCGGGGTGCCTTCGTAGTAGCGCACCGGGCGCAGGCAGACGTACAGGTCCAGTTCCTGGCGCAGGGTCACGTTCAGGGAGCGGATGCCGCCGCCGACCGGGGTGGTCAGCGGGCCCTTGATGGAGACCACGAAATCCTTGACCGCATCGAGGGTCTCGGCCGGCAGCCAGGTGCCCTCGCCGTAGACCGCGTTGGCCTTCTCGCCCGCGTAGATCTCCATCCAGGCGATCTTTCTCTCGCCGCCGTAGGCCTTCTCGACCGCCGCGTCCACGACCTTGATCATCACCGGGGTGATGTCCACGCCGATGCCGTCACCCTCGATGAAGGGGATGATCGGGTTGTTCGGCACGTTGACGGAATGGTCCGCGCGGGTGGTGATCTTGGCGCCGTGGGCGGGTACGACGATCTTGGCGTAGGGCATGGCTGCTCCGATCTTTTATGGCAAACGTTAGCGGGCATTATAGGGTCATTTTTGATAGATTTGCCGCATGATCTGGAAACCCCACGCCACCGTCGCCGCCCTGCTTGAACAGGATGGGCGCTACCTTCTGGTCGAAGAGCGCATCAAGGGCGAATTGCGCCTGAACCAGCCCGCCGGGCACCTCGAGGAAGGCGAAAGCCTGATCGAGGCCGCCGTGCGCGAGACCATCGAGGAGGCGGGCCTGATTTTCACCCCCACCCACCTGGTCGGCATCTACCAGTGGCGCGCCCCGGAGACCGGGGCCACCTACCTGCGCGCGGCGTTTACCGGCACCATCGAGCGCATCATCGACAACGCCGTGCTTGATGAGGGGATCATCGGTCCGGTCTGGCTCACCCCGGACGAGGTCCACGCTCGCCTGCACCAGCACCGCAGCCCGCTGGTGATGGACTGCATCGAGGACCATCGCGCCGGACGTCGCTACCCGCTGGACCTGATCCGGCACTACGCAGCATGAGCCCCTCGATGAGCAAGGGCATGAAGGTCATCGTCGGCATGTCCGGCGGGGTGGATTCCTCCGTTGCCGCCCTGCTGCTCAAGCAGCAGGGTTACGCGGTCGAGGGCCTGTTCATGAAGAACTGGGAGGGCGACGACACCGACGAGTTCTGCTCGGCCAGGCAGGACATGATCGACGCCATGGCCGTCTGCGACCGGCTGGAGATCCCGTTCCACTTCGTCAGCTTCGCCAGGGAATACTGGGACCGGGTGTTCGCCCATTTCCTTGAGGAATACCGCGCCGGCCGCACGCCCAACCCGGACATCCTCTGCAATCGCGAGATCAAGTTCCGCGCCTTTCTCGATCACGCGCTGGACAAGCTCGGCGCGGAGGCCATCGCCACCGGCCATTACGCCCGCGTTCGCCACGATGCGCAGGGCGCCCACCTGCTCAAGGGCATGGACGAGAACAAGGATCAGAGCTACTTCCTCCATGCCCTCGGCCAGGACCAGCTGCGGCACGCCCTGTTCCCGATTGGCGACCTGCCCAAGCCGAAGGTGCGCAAGCTTGCCGAGGAGGCGGGCCTCGCCACCGCCAGGAAGAAGGACAGCACCGGCATCTGCTTCATCGGCGAGCGCCGCTTCACCGAATTCCTGCAGCGCTATCTGCCCGCCCAGCCGGGCGAGATCATCACGCTCGACGGCCAGGTCATCGCCCGTCACCACGGGCTGATGTACTACACCCTCGGCCAGCGCCAGGGCCTGGGCATCGGCGGACTGCGCGGCTTTTCCGAGGAGCCCTGGTTCGTGGTCGACAAGGACCTGGACAGCAACCGGCTGATCGTCACCCAGGGCACGGATCATCCTTCGCTCTACCGCCCTGCCCTGCTGGCCGAACAGGTCCACTGGATCGCGGGTGAACCACCCCATTTACCCCTTCGCTGTTCCGCCAAGGTTCGTTACCGCCAGCCCGACCAGGCCTGCACCATCCATGCCTCGGGTGCAGGAAGGGTGCGGGTGGAATTTGATGAGCCGCAGCGCGCCATCACGCCGGGGCAATCGGTGGTTTTTTATGACGGCGATGAATGCCTGGGCGGTGCCGTGATCGAGGCAGGCAGCAAAAATGAGAGTAGTGATTGATGGCGCATACGATTGAAGATCAGACCCTGGCCCTGGCGGGTGTCGTCCAGGCCTGCCTGCTGGTGCGCGAGCTCGCCCATCAAGGCGAGGCCCCGGAAGGCCCCATGCGCGCAAGCCTCGAAAGCCTGTTCAGGTTTGACGCGGCCGACGTGCCATCGGTCTATGGCGGCGTATCGAATGTCGGTGAAGGCCTGCGCCATCTCAGAAAACAGCTTGCAGGCCAGACGGGCAAGCAGGATGTGGACATCACGCGCCACGCGCTGACCCTGCTCCAGCTTGCCAAGCAGTTGCTGCAGCACCCGGACATGATGGGGACGATCCAGCGCCAGCTCCAGTTGCTGGAGCATGGGTTCATGACGGCCGGCCCGCTGTCGGCGGAAGTCGTTGAAACACTGGCCCGCGTCTACCAGCAGACCATCAGCACCCTGTCACCGAAGATCATCGTCAACGGCAACCCCAACCAACTCGCCAAGGCGGCCGTGGCCCAGCAGATACGCGCCGCCCTGCTGGCTGGGATACGTTCGGCGGTGCTGTGGCATCAGTGCGGGGGCAGCAAGTGGAACCTGCTGCTAAAGCGCAAGCATTTCATGACCACGGCGGAACGCCTGCTGCGAGGTGGGATGCGGGTCGTAGAGCGTGTCTGAGAACCGTCAGGCACCCGAAGGGAGGATTACTGTGCCGCGGCAGGGCGTCGGTTTCGGCGCCGCTCGACAAAATAGATGAATCCCGGAAGCGCGAATACGCCGTACAGCACGAGCGTGATTGAATAGAACTCCCACCCTTTCGGATGGATGTCGCCAGGACAGTCCGCCAGCCCGATGAAGGCAGCAGGGCTGGTCAGGCAGCCCAGCTCAAGCCGCCAGGCAAGCAGCATGGTCACGCCAAAACCAAGCACCCACTCGAGCAGACGCACCAGGAAGGGCTTGTCAGCCGAGCCCAGACGAATGACGGTGAACAAGCGCTCGTTCAACCAGGGGAGATTGGCGAACACAAAGCCGGCAAGGATGAGCACAAGGACGTCCGTCGTCGAGGTCATGGAAGCGATCAGCCTGCGTTGAAGACGGTCGCGCAGAGCGCAATCAGGCTGGTGGGGTACAGACCAAGGGCAAGGATGGCCAGCCCGTTGACATTCAAGACCATCCGCGCATCCCATGAACGCGGCTGCAGGCCCTTGACAATCGGCTTGTCGAAGTAGGCCATCTTCAGCGCGCGCAGATAATAGAACGCGCCGATCACGGACATGACCACGGCATAGACGGCAAGCCATACCATGTCGATCTCGACCACAGCCTGCAGGACCGCAAGCTTGGCCCAGAAGCCTAGGGTGAAGGGAATGCCGGCCATGGAGAACATCAGGATCAGCAGGATGAAGGCCATCCAGGGGCTTCGATCATTGAGCCCCTTGAGGTCATCGAGCTTGTCCGCTTCCAGCCCCTTGGAGGCGAGGTAGGCGATCAGGCCGAAGCCACCCACGGTCATCAGTGCATAGGTGATGGTGTAGAACAAGGCCGAGGCAAAGCCCGCCTTGGTACCCGCAAGAACACCCAGCAGAATGAAGCCGACATGGGAAATGGTGGAGTAGGCCAGCATCCGCTTGAAGCTCGTCTGCGCGATGGCGACGACGTTGCCGACAAAGAGCGAGGCCACGGCAAACACGATGAGGAGGGTTTGCCAATCGGGCAGCATCCCGATCATGGCATCGCCGAGCAGGCGAAGGATGATGGCGAGGGCGGCGATCTTGGGGGCCGCGCTCAGGTAAAGCGTGACGCCGGTCGGTGCGCCGTCATACACATCCGGCAGCCACATGTGGAACGGCGCCGCGCCCACCTTGAACACCAGGCCGGCAACGATGAAGACGGCGGCAAACAGCAACGCGGTATCCGATGCGGTCCCGGCCATCACGGCCTGACGGATGGCCGGGATGTCGAGCGAGCCCGTCACCCCATAGAGCATGGACATGCCGTACAGCAGCAGGCCGGAAGCAAGCGCGCCCAGGACGAAATACTTCATCGCGGCCTCGGAGGCGCGAATGTCGTCGCGATGCACGGCCACCATGGCGTACATGGCGAGCGACATCAGCTCGAGACCAAGATAGATCAGCAGCAGGCTGTACGAGCTGACCATGACCATCATGCCGAGCACGCCGAACAGGCCGAGCAGGTAGTATTCACCCTTCTGGATGCCGCGCTCCTTCATGTAATCGCGCGACAGGGCAAACGCCATCGCGGTGATCAGCAGGATGAAGAGCTTCATCACATCGGACAGGCCATCGTTGATGACGCTGCCTTCGAAACTGAGGCGCTGGTCCATGCCCATGCCGGAAAGGACCGCGACAGATGTCACGACCAGGGCAAGCTGGGTGAGCCCATAGGTCACATCACGCTGGCCTTCGCGCATGAACACGTCGATCAGGAGAATGGCGCAGGCCAGGGTCAGGAGAATGATCTCCGGCAGGACGGGCATCAGGTTGAGCGCATCAAGGGTCATGGCGTGTCCGGGGCTCAGAGCTTGGATTGGGCGATGTGGTGAACGAGGTTGTCGATGCTGGCATGCATGACATGGGCCAGCGGATCAGGCCAGACACCCACGAGGAGGACAAAGAAGGCAAGGCTGGCCATGATCACGAACTCACGGCCATTCAGATCGGGCATGCGCGCCACCTCCTGATGGCGGATCTCTCCGAAGATCACGCGCTTGACCATCCACAGGGTATAGGCCGCGCCGATGATCAGGGTCAGGGCCGCGATGAAGGCAATCCAGAAGTTGGCCTTGTAGCTGGCAAGGATGACCATGAACTCGCCGACGAAACCCGAGGTGCCAGGAAGGCCGACGTTGGCCATGGCGAACAGCACCACGAAGGCGGCGAACATCGGCATGCTGCTGGCGACGCCGCCATAGGCGGAAATCTCCCGGCTGTGAAGGCGGTCGTACATGACGCCAATGGCAAGGAACATGGCCGCCGAGATGAATCCATGGGAGACCATCTGGATCATCGCGCCCTCGAGGGCAAGCGCGGCGCCGCCCTCGCCCACGGGATTGGCCATGATCATGAAGACGACGAACATGCCGAGGGTGACAAAGCCCATGTGCGAGATCGACGAGTAGGCCACCAGTTTCTTCATGTCGCTCTGCGCAAGCGCGACGAAACCGATGTAGACGATCGCGACCAGCGACATGAAAATGATCATCCAGTCCAGCGCGTGGCTCGCATCCGGGGTGATCGGCAACGAGAAGCGCATGAAGCCATAGCCGCCGATCTTGAGCATGATTGCCGCCAGGATGACCGAACCGCCGGTCGGGGCCTCGACGTGGGCATCGGGCAGCCAGGTATGCACGGGCCACATCGGAATCTTCACCGCGAAGGCGATCAGGAAGGCCAGGAAGATCAGGGTCTGCTCGGTCATGTTCAAGGGCAGCGCATGCATGTCCAGCACGCTGAAACTGCCGGATTGGAAGTACATGTAGATCAGGGCGACCAGCATGAACACCGAGCCGAGGAAGGTGTAGAGGAAGAACTTCAGGGTCGCGTAGACCCGGCGCGGACCACCCCAGATGCCGATCACGAGATACATCGGGATCAGCATGCCTTCGAAGAAGAAATAGAACTGGATGGCGTCCAACGCGGCGAAGGTGCCGATCATCATGCCTTCCATGATCAGGAAGGCCGCCATGTACTGGGAAACCTTCTCCTCGATGACGTCCCAGCCTGCAAGCACCACCAGCACGGTGGTGAAGGTGGTCAGAATGATCAGGGGCATGGAAATGCCGTCCACACCGAGGAAGTATTCGATGTGGAAGGTGGAAATCCAGGGAAGGCGCTCCACAAACTGCATGGAGGCGGTGGTCGAATCGAAACCGGTCACCAACAACAGGCTGATGAGGAAGACCAGCAGGCTGCCGAACAGACTGAGGCGACGTACGGCCTGTGGGGAACGATCGCCCACCATCAGGACCACGATGCCACTGATGATGGGAAGCCATACGAGCAGGCTAAGCAAGGGCCAATCGGCAAACATCCAAGCGTCCTAGTTCTATGCGTTAAACGGGGCGGCGGCTGTTCAGAAGAACAGCGCCCAGGTCATCATCAGCAACAGGGCAACGATCATCACAAAGGCGTAATGATACATGAGGCCCGTCTGCATCAACCTTGAAACTGCGGCCAGGCGCCCGACCAGATGGGCTGATCCATTGACCATCAGGCCATCGATCACGGCCATGTCGGACCATTTCCAGAGCCCGCGTCCAAGGCGCAGGCTGCCGTTGGCGAAGAAGGCCTGGTTGAATGCATCAAACCCGTAACCACGCTTGAGCAGGCGGTTGAGCCAGGCGAATCGTACCTCCGCCTGGGCGGCGACAGCCGGTGTCTTCAAGGTGATCAGCCAGGCCAGCGCGACTCCCGCCGCCGCCAACCCTACGGCGGGACTCATCAAGCCGTGCAGGACGAAGGCCCCCGCCCCGTGGAAGGTTGCGCCGACAACGGCCAGCACGTCATGCGACTCGGATACATGGATGATGCCCTTGAAGAGATCCCCGAAAAGCATCGGCTCGATGGCGATCCAGCCGATGATGACCGCCGGAATGGCAAGCAGGACCAGGGGCAAGGTCACGACCTTCGGGGACTCATGCAGGTGCTCGCGGGTGTGCTTGTCCATGCGCTCCTTGCCGAAGAACACCATGAAGAACATGCGGAAGGTATAGAACGCGGTGACGAACACGCCCAGCAGGACCAGCCAGTAGGCCAGGCCCGCGCCCGGCAGCGTCGAATGATGAACGGCCTCGATGATCGCGTCCTTGGAGAAGAAGCCGGAGAAGCCGGGGAAGCCGATCAGGGCCAGCGCGCCGATCAGGAAGGTCCAGAAGGTGACCGGCATGTACTTGCGCAAGCCGCCCATCTTGCGGATGTCCTGTTCGTGGTGCATCGCGATGATGACCGAACCGGCGGCAAGGAACAGCAGCGCCTTGAAAAAGGCGTGAGTCATCAGATGGAAAATGGCCGCGGAGTAGGCTGACGCACCGAGCGCCACGGTCATGTAACCCAGCTGGGACAGGGTCGAATAGGCGATGACCTGCTTGATGTCGTTCGCGACGATGCCCAGCAGGCCCATCGACAGCGCGGTGATGGCGCCGATGACCATGATGAAGGCGAGCGCGGCCTCGGACAGTTCGTACATGGGCGACATGCGCGCGACCATGAAGATGCCCGCCGTCACCATGGTGGCCGCGTGGATGAGGGCGGAGATCGGGGTCGGACCTTCCATCGAATCGGGCAGCCAGACATGCAGCGGCACCTGGGCGGACTTGCCCATCGCACCGATGAACAGCAGGATGCAGATCACGGAGATCAGCGACCATTCGACCCCCGGAATCAACTCCACCTGGATGGCGGCCAGCTGATCCGCCTGCTGGAACACGGCCGCGTAATCGAGGGTGTTGGTGTACACAAGGATGGCGGCAATGCCGATCAGGAAACCGAAGTCACCCACGCGGTTGACCAGAAACGCCTTGAGATTGGCGTAAATGGCCGTCTCGCGCTTGTACCAGAAGCCGATCAGCAGGTAGGACACCAGGCCCACGGCTTCCCAGCCGAAGAACAGCTGCATGAAGTTGTTGCTCATCACCAGCATCAGCATGGAGAAGGTGAACAGCGAGATATAACTGAAGAAACGCTGGTAACCGGGATCCTCATGCATGTAGCCGATGGTGTAGATGTGAACCATCAGGCTCACACCGGTGACAACCACCATCATGACCGCCGTCAGGTTGTCGACCAGGAAACCCACGTCAAAGCTGAACAGGTCGCTGGCAAGCCAGGTGTAGACCGGGCCATTGAACGCCGCATGGCCGTCGATCACATGGAAATTGAAGGCCACCAGGGCAAGGAGGAAGGACACGGCGACACCGGCAATGGTCACGCTGTGCGCACCCACGCGCCCGATCTGGCGGCCGAAGAGGCCCGCGATGATCGCCCCGATGAGCGGCGAGAGTACGATCCAGAGGTAAAGGGTTTCCATGATTCTCAGCCCTTCATGCTATCGAGGTCGGACACGTTGATCGTGCGGCGATTACGGAACAGCACGACCAGGATGGCCAGACCGATGGCCGCTTCGGCAGCGGCCACGGTGAGAATGAAGAATACGAAGGCCTGACCCGCCGTATCACCCAGGAAGTGCGAGAAGCCGACGAAGTTGATGTTCACCGCGAGCAGCATCAGCTCGATGCTCATCAGCAGGATCAGCACGTTCTTTCGGTTGATGAAAATGCCGGCCAGGGAGAGACCAAACAGCACGGCGCCAAAGATCAGTACATCAGACAGGGCGATCATGCGCCTTCCCCTTCGTTGGTCGCGCCCGCGCGTTTCTCGGATGGCATGCTGACCATGCGGATGCAGTCCTCGCGGCGGACCCTGGCCTGAGCCGCGGCATCCTGATATTTCACCCCCGGGCGACGACGCAGGGTGAGCATGATCGCCGCGACCATCGCCACCAGCAGGATCACGGCAGCAATCTCGAACGGGTAGACGTACACGGTATAGAGAACGCCACCCAGTTCGGCGGTATTGCTGTAGTCGGCAGCCTTGGCGGCAGGCGCGGGGTAAACATCCAGGCCGAACAGCTTGGGACCAAGCACAAGCGACATCTCGATGATCATCACCGCGGCCACCGTGGCGCCGACAGGCAGGAATCGAATGAAGCCCTCGCGCAAGGGCGCGGCGTTGACATCCAGCATCATGACGACGAACAGGAACAGCACCATCACCGCGCCCACATACACGAGCAGCAGGACGATGCCGAGAAACTCCGCTTCAAGCAGCAGCCAGACCAGCGCGGTACTGAAGAAGGTCAGAACCAGGTACAGGGCTGCATGCACCGAATTTCTGGTCGTGACCATGCGGAATGCGGAAAGCACCGCGATGGACGAGAAGATGAAGAACAACAGCTTGATGAAGCTCATGCGGGGTAACCTGTCATATCTGGGCTGTATCGGGTCGGTCTAGCCAGCCCTGTCAGCGATAACGTGCATCGGCGAGTCGGTCGGCCGCAATTTGCGCTTCGTACTTGTCGCCCATGGCCAGGAGTTTTTCCTTGGTCATGATGTGCTCGCCACGCGCCTCGAAGTGGTACTCGAATACACGCGTCTCGACGATGGCATCCACCGGGCAGGCCTCTTCGCAGAAACCGCAGTAGATGCACTTGAACAGGTCGATGTCGTAGCGCGTGGTGCGGCGCGTGCCGTCCTCGCGCTGCTCGGATTCGATCGTGATCGCCAATGCGGGACATACGGCCTCGCACAGCTTGCAGGCGATGCAGCGTTCCTCGCCGCTCGCATAGCGGCGCTGGGCATGCAGACCGCGAAAACGCGGCGACATCGGGGTCTTCTCTTCCGGGTACTGGACGGTGAACTTGCGGGCGAACAGGTAGCGCCCGGTCAGCTTCATGCCCAGCAGGAGTTCCCACAGGAACCAGGTTTTGAAGAAGTGTTTCATGGCAGTCATGGGTTGGGCTCCGTCACGCAAACCAGGGGCCAAGCTTGAAGTACACGGCCACGCCCTCGACGACGATCCAGAGGATGGTCAGCGGGATGAAGACCTTCCAGCCCAGACGCATGATCTGGTCATAGCGGTAGCGCGGGAAGGTGGCACGGAACCACAGGAAAAGGAACAGCAGGATGCTGATCTTGGCGAACATCCAGAGGATGCCCGGGATCCAGGCGAAGGCACTCTCAAGGAAGGTCCCCTGGAACGGCGACAACCAGCCGCCAAGGAACATGATCGCGGTCAGCGCGGAAATCAGGATCATGCTGGCGTATTCGGCCAGCATGAACATGGCAAAGCCCATGCCCGAATATTCGACATGGAAGCCGGCCACGATCTCGGATTCACCTTCCGCGATGTCGAAGGGCGCGCGGTTCGTTTCGGCCACGCCTGAAATGAAGTAGACCAGGAACATGGGCAGCAGCGGCAGCCAGTACCAGTTGAAGATGCCGCCATCCTGTCCGCGCACGATCTCCTGCAGGTTGAGGCTCTGGCTTGCCATCAGCACCCCGACCAGGGCAAAGCCCATCGCCAGTTCATAGGCAATCTTGTGGGCCGCGGAGCGCATGCCGCCCAGCAATGCATACTTGGAGTTCGAGGCCCAGCCCGCAAGGATCACCCCGTACACACCGGCCGCACCCAGGGCGAGCACGTACAGCAGACCGGCATTGATGTCGGCGATGACCCAGCCGTCATCAAAGGGCACCACGACCCATGACACCAGCGCGGCCATCAGGATGATGATCGGCGAGGCGAAGAAGATGAACTTGTTGGCCTGGCTCGGGACGATGATCTCCTTGAAAACCAGCTTGACCATGTCGGCCAGCGGCTGGAAGGCGCCGCGCGGGCCCACGCGGTTCGGGCCAATGCGCACCTGCATGTAGCCGATGACCTTGCGCTCGGCAAGGGTCAGGTAGGCGACCGCACCGGTCAGCGGCAGGATCACGATCAGGCTCTGGATCAGGATCAGGACCACGTCCCGCATGGCTTCGGGAAACAGGTTCAGGAACGGGGCAAGGAATTCGGTCATGGATTACACCCCTCGAACCTGGACATGAAGCGCATCGCCCAGGGCCATGGTCTGCTCGGCCCCGTAGGGCACCCACACCGACGCCGAAGGCATGCCCTCGTCGGCAAGCAACGGGAGTTCGACCTGGACCTCACCGACCCCAATTCGCACAACGCTGGCGGAAACGAGGCCCTGTCGTTCGATGGCGTCGGGATGCATACGCACCGCAACCACGGCATCAGCCGTCTGCTGAAGTGCAGTGGAGCGGCGAACCAGCGCGTCATGTGCATACATGGAGACACCGCCGATGCGTTCCATCCCGTCGGTATCGGCGTTGACCAGCGGATGCATCTCAGCCTTGCTTACCGTGGACTCCAGCTTGAGCTCACCGCACGCGCTGCGGAGTTCGTCACGCACGTCTTCAGAACTGATGTAATCGAAGCCATCAAGATTGAGAAGATTTCCGAGCACGCGAAGAATCTTCCAGCCCGGACGCGATTCACCGACCGGTCGAGCAATGCCGCGCATCCCCTGCCAGCGCCCTTCGGTATTCACATAGGTCCCGGAGGTTTCGGCAAAGGAGGCCATCGGCAGGATGACATGCGCGTAGGACTTCATGCTTTCCGTGATGAATGCCGTCAGGACGACGTTGCAATCAGCCTGGGCAAGCATCGAGAGCGCCTTGCCACCGACCAGGGTGTCGCGTTCCGGCTCCAGGCCGACGAGAAGGTTGGCCCTCCCTGCATGACTGAGGATATCGATGGCATGCCTGCCCCTGGGGCCATCCGCCGGCTTGCCGGCCGGCAGGCGATGGGGGACGGCACCGGCAATCCACGCACCCGCGCTGTTGCCATGGGCTGCCATCTCACCAAGCCTGGAGCCAGTCGCCATGGCCATGGCATGTGCAAGCTGGCGGATGATCGACAGATTGGCATGCGCATGCGCCAGCGCGCCAAGATAGATGCCGGAGCGCTTGGACTGTTTGAGCGAGGCTGCGATGGCCCGATGCTCATCGCCAACCTCAGCGGCATGAACCAGGTTCGCGACGGCGCCGCTAAGCCCTTCCGGCTTGAGCGCGGCAAGGATGGCGGCGAGCGCATCGAGCATGCCGGCCTCGCCCGAGGCCAGTTGCGCATGGACCTTGTAGGTTTGCGGAAAGGCGGCCTGATTGACGAAGCTGATCTTCGCCCCGGAGAGCGCCGCCTTGCGCAGTCGCTGGGCAAGCAGGGGCTGCTCGTGACGGATATGGCTGCCAATGACGAGCACGGCCTGCATCGAGTCAAGCTCGGCCAGATCATGGCCAAGCCATGGCATGGCCGGCAATGCGTCCTGATCCCGGAAGTCGCGCTGGCGGACGCGGTGATCGATGTTCGAGGAACCGAGCCCGCGGGTGATCTTCTGTGCCAGGTAGATCTCCTCGAGGGTGGCATGGGGCGCAACCAGGGTGTTCAGCTCGGCCCCCGCCGCGCGCATGCCCTTCGCGGCAAGTTCGAGCGCCTCGTCCCAGCTGGCTTCGCGCCAATGCGGGCCGACACGGATCATCGGGGACGTCAGCCTATCCTCGCTGCCGATGCCAACGTAGCTGAATCGATCACGATCCGACAGCCAGACTTCATTGACTGCCTCGTTCTCACGCGGCACGACGCGCATCACCTCGCCTTCGCGGGTGTGCATGTAGATGTTCGAGCCCAGGCCATCGTGCGGGGCGATGGCGGGTTGCTGGGCCAGCTCCCACGGGCGGAACTGGTAACGCGAGGGCTTGGCGGTCAGCGCGCCCACCGGGCAGAGGTCGATCACGTTGCCCGAGATTTCGGAGCTCACGGCCTTTTCGATATAGGTGCCGATCTCCATGAACTCGCTGCGACCGGTGGCGCCCAGCTCGCGCAGTCCGGCGATCTCGTCGCCAAAGCGCACGCAGCGGGTGCAATGGATGCAGCGGGTCATGTCGGTGGCGATCAGCGGGCCGATGTCCTTGTCCTTCACCACGCGCTTGGTCTCGGAGTACTGGCCCACGCCGTCGCCATAACCCATGGCCACGTCCTGCAGCTCGCACTCGCCGCCCTGATCGCAGACCGGGCAATCCAGCGGGTGGTTGATGAGCAGGAACTCCATGGTCGCGCGCTGGGCCGCGATGGCCTTGGGCGACTTGGTGAATACGCGCATGCCTTCGCTGATCGGCGTGGCACAGGCCGGCAAGGTCTTGGGCGCACGCTCGACCTCGACCAGGCACATGCGGCAGTTGGCGGCCACGGACAGCTTGCGGTGGTAACAGAAGCGCGGGATATGAATCCCGGCGGCATCGGTGACCTCGATCAGCATGTCGCCCTGCCGCCCCTGCAGACGCTGGCCATCAACCTCAATGGTGATCAGATCTTCGCTCATCGGTTCTTCCTGCTGACCCTTAGCGGGTGGCCCGCGCATCGACCTGGCTATGGCCGTGCTCAATGTAATACTCGAATTCCGGACGGAAATGCTTGAGGAAACTGCGCACCGGCATGGCGGCGGCATCGCCCAGGGCGCAGATGGTGCGTCCCTCGATCTTGCTGGCCACGTCGTCCAGACGCTGCAGGTCGGACATCTGACCCTTGCCCTCGACGATACGCGACAGCATGCGATACAGCCAGCCGGTGCCCTCGCGGCAAGGCGTGCACTGTCCGCAGGACTCCGAGAAGTAGAAGCGCGAAATGCGACGCAGCGCCTTGACCATGCAGGTGCTGTCATCCATCACGATCAGCCCCCCGGAACCCAGATAGCTCCCTGACTTTGCGAGCGAGTCGTAATCCATCTTGACCTGCAGCATGACATCCCCCGGAACCACAGGGACGGATGATCCGCCCGGGATGACGGCCTTGAGCTTGCGCCCAGTGCGAACCCCGCCCGCCATGGCCAGCAGGTCGGCGAAGGGGGTGCCCATCGGGATCTCGAACACGCCTGGCTTGTTCACATGCCCGGACACGGAAAACATCTTGGTGCCGCCGCTGTTGGGCACACCGAGATCCGCGAACCACTTGCCACCGTTGCGCATGATGGCCGGCACGGAAGACAGGGTCTCGGTGTTGTTGATGGTGGTCGGACGGCCGTACAGGCCGAAGTTGGCCGGGAAAGGCGGCTTGAAGCGCGGCTGCCCCCTCTTGCCTTCCAGCGATTCGAGCAGGGCGGTTTCCTCGCCGCAGATATAGGCGCCCGCGCCGAGCGAACCGTACAGGTCCATGTCGATGCCCGACCCCTGGATATTCCTGCCCAGGAGTCCAAGCTCATAGGCCTCTTTCAAGGCCTGCTCGAAGCGCTGGAACGGCAGGTCCATGAACTCGCCGCGCATGTAGTTGTAGCCGACCGTCGCGCCGATGGTGTAGCCGGCGATCGCCATGCCCTCGACCAGCGCGTGCGGGTTGTTCAGCAGGATCTGGCGATCCTTGGCCGTGCCCGGCTCGGACTCGTCGGAATTGCAGACGATGTACTTCTGCCCCGGCGCATTGCGCGGCATGAAGCTCCACTTCAGGCCCGTCGGGAACCCGGCGCCGCCGCGGCCGCGCAGGTTGGAGGCCTTGAGTTCCTCGATGATGACCGCGGGATCGGTCTTCTCGGCGAGGACCTTGCGCCAGGACTGATAGCCACCGGACTTGAGGTAGCTCTCAAGACTCCACGGGTCTTCAAACTGGCGGGTTGCAAAACAAACCTGAACGGACATTCGCTTAATCCAGCTTGTCGAGGATCTCGTCCACCTTTTCGGGGGTGAGACGCTCGTAGTACACATGATCGACCTGCATCATCGGGCCGCCGTCACAGGCGGCCAGACACTCCTCCTCGCACTTGAGGAAGAACTTGCCATCCGGGGTGCTCTCGCCGGTCTTGATGCCCAGCTTGTTCTCGACATGCCCGACGATGCGGTCGGAGCCCATCAGCCAGCAGGAGATGTTGGTGCAGACGGAGATGCTGTGGCGACCCGCGGGCTTGGTCTCGAACATCGAATAGAAGGTGGCCACTTCATAGACGGCAATCTCGGGGATGCCGAGATAGGCCGCAATGGCGTCCATCAGTTCGGTGGTCAGATAGCCGTGATTCTGGTGCTGGACGGCACGCAGCGCGGCCAGCAGCGCCGACTGACGCCGGTCGGCCGGATACTTGGCGAGCCAGTGCTCGATATCGGCTCGGGCTTCCTCGCTCAGCAGAGCGATCTTGCGTTCGCGTTCTTGCGCATTCATCAACGATCCACCTCACCAAACACGATGTCCTGGGTGCCGATGATCGCGACCACGTCGGCGATCATGTGGCCACGCGACATCTCGTCCAGACCGGACATATGGGCGAAGCCCGGCGCGCGCACCTTGAGACGATAGGGCTTGTTGGCGCCATCGGAGATCAGGTAGATGCCGAACTCGCCCTTGGGATGCTCGACCGCGGTATACACCTCGCCTTCCGGCAGGCAGAAACCCTCGGTGAACAGCTTGAAGTGGTGGATGAGGGCCTCCATGTCGGCCTTCATCTCCTCGCGGCGCGGCGGGGCGAACTTGTGATCCTGGGTCAGCACGGGCCCCGGGTTCTTGCGCAGCCAAGCTATGCACTGCTTGACGATGCGGTTCGACTGGCGCATCTCCTCGACACGCACCAGGTAACGGTCGTAGCAGTCGCCGTTCACGCCCACCGGGATGTCGAAGTCGAGCTTGTCGTAGACCGCATAGGGCTGCTTCTTGCGCAGGTCCCACTCGATGCCGGAACCGCGCGCCATCGGACCGGTGAAGCCCATGGCCAGCGCGCGCTCGGGGCTCACCACGCCGATGCCCACGGTGCGCTGCTTCCAGATGCGGTTGTCGGTCAGCAGGGTCTCGTATTCGTCCACCAGGGCCGGGAAGCGCTGAACGAAATCCTCGAGGAAATCGAGCATGGAGCCCTGGCGCACCTCGTTCATGCGCGCGACGTCCTTGGCGCTGTGCCACTGGGACGCGCTGTACTGCGGCATGGCATCCGGCAGGTCGCGGGCGACCCCGCCCGGGCGGTAGTAGGTCGCGTGCAGGCGCGCGCCGGAGACCGCCTCATAGCAGTCCACCAGGTCCTCGCGCTCGCGGAAGCAGTAGAGGAAGACGGACATGGCGCCGATGTCGAGCGCGTGCGCCCCGAGCCACAGCAGGTGGTTCAGGATGCGGGTGATCTCGTCGAACATGGTGCGGATGTAGAGGGCGCGTTCCGGCACCTGGATGCCGGCGAGCTTCTCCATCGCCATCACATAGGCGTGCTCGTTGCACATCATGGACACGTAGTCGAGACGGTCCATGTAGCCGATGCTCTGGTTGTACGGCTTGCTCTCGGCCAGCTTCTCGGTCGCGCGGTGCAGGAGGCCGATATGCGGGTCGGCGCGGACCACGGTCTCGCCGTCCAGCTCCAGCACCAGGCGCAGCACGCCGTGCGCCGAGGGGTGCTGGGGACCGAAGTTCAGGGTGTAGTTGACGATTTCCGGCATGGGTCAGCCCTTCTTCCGGGAAGAGAGGATGAAACGGTGGTCGTGACGGATCACGCGCGGGACGAGCACGCGCGGCTCGATGCTGACCGGCTCGTAGACGACGCGGCCCTTGGTCTCGTCGTAACGCATCTCGACATGACCGATGAGCGGGAAGTCCTTGCGGAACGGATGGCCGACGAAACCATAATCGGTCAGGATGCGGCGCAGGTCCGGATGACCGTCGAACAGGATGCCGAACAGGTCGAAGGCCTCGCGCTCGAACCAGTTCGCGCCCGACCAGATATCCACCACGGACGGGACGACCGGCAGGGATTCCTCGGCGCAATAGACACGAAGCCGCAGACGGGTGTTGTGACGGTAGGAAAGCAGGTGATAGACCACGGCAAAGCGCGGGCGGTCGGAACCCGCAAGCGGAAGATCATCGCCGAACTTCATTCGTCCTGCGGTGGACTCCTGCACGCCCCGGTTGTAGCCACCCTTGCAGACCTTGTCGTCGGTCAGCCATTCGCTCTTGCCATAGTCGCTGTAGTCGACACCACAGAGATCGACCAGCTGCTCGTAGCTGAAGCCGACATCCGAGCGCAGCACTTCACAGACGTGCGGAAGATCCTCGGGAGCGAGCTCGACCGTCAGTTCTTCATTTTCAATCACGATATCCGCGATGCGCCCTGGAAAGCGGGCCTGGATATCGCCACGAATTTGCTCAAGCGTCTTGGCCATGGTCATGCCTCAACAGGCTGGCGCGCGATGGTATCGGTGCGCCGGATCTTGTTCTGCAACTGGATGATGCCGTAGAGCAGGGCTTCCGCAGTCGGCGGGCAGCCTGGCACATAGATGTCAACAGGCACGATCCGGTCACACCCGCGCACCACGGCGTAGGAATAGTGGTAGTAACCGCCGCCGTTGGCGCAGGAGCCCATGGAGATGACCCAGCGCGGCTCGGGCATCTGGTCATAGACCTTGCGCAGGGCGGGGGCCATCTTGTTGACCAGCGTTCCAGCCACGATCATCACGTCCGACTGGCGCGGACTGGGACGGAACACGACACCGAAACGATCCAGGTCGTAACGGGATGCGCCCGCGTGCATCATCTCAACCGCGCAGCAGGCCAGGCCGAAGGTCATGGGCCAGAGCGAGCCGGTACGCGCCCAGTTGATGAGCTTGTCAGCGGAGGTCGTGACAAAGCCCTTGTCGAGCATGCCCTCTATTCCCATTCCAGAGCCCCTTTCTTCCACTCATAGATGAAGCCGACGACCAGGATCAGGAGGAACAGCCCCATGGCCAGCAGACCAAAGGTGCCGATCTCATCCAGGGCCACGGCCCAGGGAAACAAGAAAGCGATTTCGAGGTCGAAGATGATGAAGAGAATGGCAACGAGGTAGTAACGCACATCGAACTTCATGCGCGAATCCTCGAAGGCAGCGAAGCCGCACTCGTAGGGCGAGTCCTTTTCTTTTCCCGGACGACGGGGAGCCAAGAGAAAGCCTGCAGCAAGCATGGCAACACTGAATGCCAAGCCGACCACGAAGAACACCAAAACAGGAAGGTAGCTCTCGAGCACGCGCCTTACTCCTCCAGATTGCGGGCAGGGTAAAAACCTTGCGCCCTTGGGCACTTGGTTCGCCGTCACCCTATCGTGATGATTGTTTTAATGTTCGGCCCTGAAGACCGACTGAACCCCGGTTGCCCGAAGCTCTGAATTGGTGCGGATGGTGGGACTCGAACCCACACGTCTTACGACACTACCCCCTCAAGATAGCGTGTCTACCAATTCCACCACATCCGCGATGACTCATTTTGCCGACGGCACATCCGCCGGTCTGCTTTCCTCGGATACGGGCTGTGTGACAACCTGAACATCCGAGGATACAACGCTGCCCCGATGCGGAGCGGACGTCACAATATACGCAAGCAGCAGACTTGTCACGAAAAAAGTCGCGACCAGCCAGGCGGTCACACGACTAAGAAAAGTCGCGGCACCGCGCGCACCAAAAACGGTGGATGAAGCACCGCTTCCGAAGGCCGCGCCGGCATCGGCACCCTTGCCATGCTGAACCAGGATCAGGCCGATCAACGCAACCCCGACCAACACGTGAAAACTCATAAGCAGCGCGGTCATGCACCACCCCCTGCCGCACGGCAAATCGTCATGAAATCATTCACCTTGAGCGACGCCCCACCAATCAGGCCGCCATCGATATCCGGCATGGCCATAAGCTCGGCCGCATTTTCGGGCTTCATGCTGCCACCATATTGAATGCGAACGCGCGAGGCGACACCCGCGTCATGCGAGGCGAGCCGCGCCCGTATGAATGCATGGACATCCTGCGCCTGCTCAGGCGTGGCCGTGCGACCCGTGCCAATCGCCCAGACGGGCTCATAGGCGATCAACGCCCTATCAAAGGCCCCGATGCCGGCCTTGGACAATACGGCATCAAGCTGGTGGGCAACGATGGACTCGGTCACGCCCTGCTCGCGCTCTTCGAGGGTTTCACCCACGCAAAGAATCGGGCACAAACCCTCACGTTGCGCATTGGCGAACTTGATGGCCACCTGCTCGTCCGTTTCACCATACAAGGCCCGACGCTCGGAGTGTCCGACGATGACGTAGGTGCAACCGACATCGGCCAACATGGCCGCGGAAACCTCACCGGTGTAGGCGCCATCCTGCCCATGCAAGGAGACATCCTGGGCACCCACCTTGACCGGGCTTCCGCCAAGTCCACTCAGCGCGCTCGGCACATAAATGACAGGCGGACACACCGCCATGTCCACGCCAGCAAGGCCGACCGCCGCCTCACGCAAACCAGCGATGAGCTGGTTTACGCCTGCCTGGCGGCCATTCATCTTCCAGTTTCCAACGACGATCGGCTTACGCATATGCATGTTCAGGGGGTATTGAGTCGGCCGACAAGATTACTTTGCAGCGGGGTTTAAATCAATCCACTTATAGCCGCCCCACGGCCGCGCGCACGATCTGAGCCAGGCTCTCGACCGCCTCCAGCGTCCTGGATGCGTCATCACTCTCCACCATGACCCTGACCAGCGGTTCGGTGCCTGAGGCTCGCAGGACGACACGTCCACGCCCGGCAAACCCGGCCTCGATGGCACGAACATGCTGCCAGACATCCTCCATGCTCGACAGCTCGACCTTGCGGGCCAGTGGGACATTGAGCATGAGCTGAGGGAATTTGATGATCGAGTTTCGCAACGCGCTCAATGGCTCATTCCTGCGCCGCATGGCGGCCACCACCTGAAGCGACGAGACGATGCCGTCCCCCGTGCCGGATCGATCGAGGCAGAGGATATGCCCCGAACTCTCCCCACCGTAGGCCCACCCCTGCGCGCGGAGCATTTCCGAGACATGGCGATCGCCCACCTTGGCCCGCTCAAACGGAAGCCCAAGCTCACGCACCGCGACCTCGAGCCCCAGGTTGCTCATCAATGTCCCCACGACCCCGCCGGCATAACCCTCGGTTTCCACCCGGTCGCGGACGATGGCGTAGAGGATGTCGTCGCCATCCAGAATCGCCCCGGACTCATCGACCATGACAACGCGGTCGCCATCTCCATCGTAGGCGATGCCCATGTCGGCCCCATGCATGCGCACAGCGTCGATCAAGGCCTGCGGGTGGGTCGATCCGCAATCGGCATTGATGTTCAAGCCATCCGGCGCGACCCCAAGGGTCACGACCTCGGCGCCAAGCTCGGCAAATACCTTGGGGGCGATGTGATAGGTTGCCCCATGCGCGCAATCGAGCACGACGCGCAAGCCGGCGAAACTGGTCCCGAGCGCCAAGGTCGCCTTGCAGAACTCGATGTAGCGACCCGCCGCATCGTCAATACGCGTGGCCTTCCCCAACCGATCGGGAGGCACGACCTCGAGCGGCTCGTCGAGCAGAGCCTCGATGGCCAGTTCGACCTCATCGGGGAGCTTGCTTCCCTCCGCACCAAAGAACTTGACCCCGTTATCTTCGAACGGGTTATGGGACGCGGAGATGACGATGCCCGCCGATGCGCGAAGGGTACGGGTGAGGTAGGCGATCGCGGGCGTCGGCATCGGCCCGAGCAGGCGCACATCCACACCCGCCGCGATCAGACCTGCTTCGAGCGCGGATTCGAACATATAACCGGAGATCCGCGTGTCCTTGCCGACCACGACCTTGCGAAAGCCGTCAGCCGCGAGCGCCTTGCCTGCCGCCCAGCCGAGCTTGAGCGCGAAATCAGGGGTCATGGGCCATTGCCCAACACGCCCGCGAATGCCATCGGTGCCAAAGTACTTCATGTGTCCATCTCTCCTTCAAACAACCCAGTCCAGACATTGACCGCATCGACGGCCGGCTTGACCGCATGCACACGAAGCATGCGTGCGCCCCGATCAAGCGCCATGACATGCGCCGCGAGAGAGCCGGCATCGCGATCCCTTGGACTGGGCGCAGCGGTCAACTCGCCGATCATGCGCTTGCGCGACATGCCCGCCAACACTGGAAACCCATGCCTTGCCAACTGCGGCAAGGCCTGTAAAAGCATGCGATTGTGCAAGAAGGTCTTGCCAAAGCCAAAACCGGGGTCGATGGCAATCGAGGATGCCGGCATGCCCAGGTCCGTACATGCCCTTGCCCTGTCGAGCAGGAATGCCGTCACCTCGGCAACCACGTCATCATAGTGCGGGGCGCCCTGCATGTCCGCCGGCTCGCCATGCATGTGCATGAGACAGACGGACACCCCGGAATTCGCCGCAACGGCAAGCGCACCGGGCAGGCGCAGGGCGCGCACGTCATTGATCATCGACACGCCAAGCCGGATCGCCTCGCGCATGACCTCGGGTTTGCTGGTGTCCACGGACAGCGGCACGGACGAATGACGCAATCGCTCCAGCACCGGCCCCAGTCGATCCAGCTCCTCGGCGGCGCTGACTTGAGCGGCACCGGGGCGGGTCGACTCCGCCCCCAGATCGATCATGTCGACGCCATCCGCGATCATCGCCTCGGCCTGAGCCAGGGCCGCATCGCGGGCAAAAAAACGCCCCCCGTCCGAGAAGGAGTCGGGGGTCACGTTGAGGATGCCCAAAACGCGAGGCCGGGCGCGAACCCAGCCCCGCAGATCGGAGGCCGCCATACTCAATGCTGGCTGGCAGGCCCGCCCACCGGGCCATCGGTCGGCTTGGCCCCGACATCCCTCGTCTCTGCGGACGCGGAGCCGTCATCCTTCGGCGGCGTACCGCTGTCGGACCAGCCCTTCGGCTCGCCCGGCTCGCGGCGCTCTATCAGCCTGTCGATCTGGGCCGCATCGATGGTCTCGTACTTGAGCAGGGCCTCGGCCATGGCATGGAGGATGTCCATGTTCTCCTGCAGTAGCGTGCGGGTACGCTCGTAGTTGCGTTCGATGATGGCGCGAATCTCCTCGTCGATGACGTGCGCGGTATCGTCGGAGATGTTCTTGTGCTTGGTCACGCTGCGACCGAGGAACACCTCGCCCTCCTCCTCCGAGTAGGCCAGCGCCCCAAGCTTGTCGGACATGCCCCACTTGGTGACCATGTTGCGGGCGATGTCGGTGGCACGATCGATGTCGCTGGACGCGCCCGTGGTCACGGCCTCGGCGCCGAAGATCAGCTCCTCGGCAAGGCGACCGCCGTACAGGCTGGAGACCTGGCTCTCCAGCTTGCGCTTGCTGTAGCTGTAGCGATCCTGCTCCGGCAGGAACATGGTCACGCCCAGGGCGCGGCCACGCGGGATGATGCTGACCTTGTAGACCGGGTCATGTTCCGGCACCAGGCGGCCGATGATGGCATGCCCCGCCTCGTGATAGGCGGTCAGCTTTTTCTCGTCATCGCTCATCAGGATGGAGCGGCGTTCGGAGCCCATGATCAGCTTGTCCTTGGCCCACTCCATGTCGACCATGGTGACGACATGCTTGTTGGAGCGCGCGGCATGCAAGGCCGCCTCGTTGACCAGGTTGGCGAGGTCGGCGCCGGAGAAACCCGGCGTGCCGCGCGCGATGGTCATGGCATTCACGTCTTCCGCGGCCGGAACCTTGCGCAAATGGACCTTGAGGATCTGCTCGCGCCCACGCACATCCGGCAGGCCGACCACGACCTGACGATCGAAGCGGCCCGGACGCAGCAGCGCCGGATCGAGCACGTCCGGGCGGTTGGTGGCGGCAATGACGATGATGCCCTCGTGGCCCTCGAAGCCGTCCATCTCGACCAGCATCTGGTTGAGGGTCTGCTCGCGCTCGTCATGGCCGCCGCCGAGGCCCGCGCCGCGCTGACGACCGACCGCGTCGATCTCGTCGATGAAGATGATGCAGGGGGCGTTCTTCTTGGCCTGTTCGAACATGTCGCGCACACGCGCCGCGCCCACGCCGACGAACATCTCGACGAAGTCGGAGCCGGAGATGCTGAAGAACGGCACCTTGGCCTCGCCGGCGATGGCCTTGGCGAGCAGGGTCTTGCCGGTGCCCGGCGGGCCGACCATCAGCACGCCGCGCGGGATCTTGCCGCCCAGGCGCTGGAACTTGCCCGGATCACGCAGGAAGTCGACCAGTTCGGCCACGTCCTGCTTGGCCTCGTCACAACCCGCCACGTCGGCGAAGGTGACCTTGATCTGGTCCTCGCCCATCAGGCGCGCGCGACTCTTGCCGAAGCTCATCGCGCCCCGGCCGGCGCCGCCGCCCTGCATCTGGCGCATGAAGAACACCCACAGGCCGATCAGCAGGAAGAACGGGAACCACTGGATGAAGATGGTCATCAGCAGCGAGGGACGCTCGGGCGGGAGCGCATTGATCGCCACGCCGTTATTGAGCAGGTCACCGATCATGGCCTTGTTGTCCGTTTCCGGACTGTAGGTCATGAACTCGCCACCGGCCGTGGTCTTGCCGCGGATGACGTTGTCATCGATGATCACGCGCTCGACCATGCCCGACTTCACGTCGGCAATGAACTGCGAGTAGGCCAGCGGCTGGCTGACAGGCGCGCGGTTCTGGAAGCTGTTGAAGACCGTCATCAGCACGGCGGCGATGACCAGCCACAACAAGAGGTTTTTCACCAGGTCGTTCAAGGTTGGGCCTCGATCAGGCTAGAAAAGGGAGTAAAGGGGTTGGAGCACTATAGCACGCGAGGGTTCCGCGCCAGGGCATAGACCTCGCGCGAACGACCGCGTGATGCGTCCGGTTTGCGCATGGCCACGCTGGCGAACTTGCCGCGCAGGTTCCGGATGTAATCGTCGAAGCCCGCCCCCTGGAACAGCTTCACAAGGTAGGTTCCCTGCGGCCCCAGCACGCGAAGGGCGAAATCCTCGGCCAGCTCGGCAAGGTACATGGAGCGCGGCTGGTCCACCGAATCCTGCCCGCTCATGTTCGGCGCCATGTCCGAGAGGACCACATCGACCGTGCGCCCATCCAGCCGCGCAAGGAGCTGATCGAACACGGCCTGCTCGGTGAAGTCACCCTGAATGAAATCGACCCCGGCGAAGCCATCCATCGGCAGGATGTCGAGCGCGAACAGGTGGCCGCTCTCCCCCATCAGGCCGGAGACGTACTGGGTCCAGCCGCCGGGCGCGGCGCCAAGATCGACCACGACCTGACCAGGACGCAGGATGCGATCCTTTTCCTGCATCTCGATCAGCTTGTAGACGGCGCGCGAGCGCCAGCCCTCGCGCTGGGCACGCTGCACATAGGGATCGGTAAAGTGTTCATGCAGCCAGCGCTGGCTGCTGACGGTGCGGCCCATGCCTTCACCTCTTCAAGGGGGGAGGTGAAGGATAGGGCCTAATGCCGAGGTTGCAAGTGCCCGAGGGATCAATGCCCCTGCATCTGCTGCATGCGCTTCATCATGTCGGCGCGCTTCCTGACCGGTACTTGCACGGTGATCGACGTGCCGCCTTCGAGATCAAGGCGAACAGGAATGACATCGCCGGCCTTCGGACGCGGCTCCTGCACGCCGATCAGCATGACATGGTAGCTGCCCGGCTTGAGCTCAAGGCTCCCCATGGCCGGGATGACCAGCGCATCCTGCTTGAGCATCTTGTGCATGCCCTTCTCTTCCACCGACTTGTGCAACTCGATGGTGTCGAAACCCGGCGCATGGGCATTAACGACCCTGACTTCGCGGTCCTCGTCGTTCTCCAGCACCATGAAGGCGCCCATGGCCTGTGCATTGGGCGGGGCCTCGGGGATCCAGGGTTCGACGACCTTGACCTCGGCCTGCGCGGCCAGCGGCAGGAAAAGCGCGAGGGCGGCGGCATTCAGAATGTTACGCATGGAGATGTACCTCATTCGCGGGTGACGGCCAGATAGGCCTTGACCATGGCCTCGGGGTTGTGCGGCGTCGGATAGACGCCCACGACCGTGGCATCGGGACTGACCAGCAGGATCGAGGTCGTGTGATTGACCAGATAGGAGTTCGATGGGGCATCGTTGGCCGTCGGCAAGGCCGCCTTCTCCCAGCCCACGCCGATCGGCTGGGCCATGATGCGCAGCTCGGTCTGCTCGCCGGTCGCGGCGATGATCTGAGGATCGAAATAACTCACGAACCTGCCGAGCTGCTCGGGGGTGTCGCGCTCGGGATCGACCGACACGAACACCTGCTGCCACCTCGACTGCACGCCCTCGCGGCGCAGCAGATCGGCCACCTCCGCCAGCGCGGTCAGCTCGGTCGGGCAAACATCGGGACACAGGGTGTAACCGAAGTACAGGAAGGTCCACTTGCCTTCCAGGGCCTTCTTGCCGAACGGCTTGCCGTCCATGCGTGTGAGCTTGGCATCGGGCACGGGGATCGGCTGCGGCACGATGCGCAACACCGACTGATCCACCACTTGGGTCAGGTCGACATTCACCCGCTGGATCTTCAGGTAGACCGAAATGGCCAGCGCGACGATCAGCACCAGAAACACCGCCACGGCCACCGGCGCGCCGCCTTTCATGCGCATCTTCATCAACCCTTCCTTACCTGATCTATGAAACATAAATGCAATTTATACCCCTTGCTTGCCGTTTGGCAAGGCCACATGGCGCAGGCGCAGGGCATTGCCGACCACCAGCAGGGAGCTGAGCGACATGCCGATGGCCGCGATCCAGGGCGTGATGAAACCCAGCGCCGCGAACGGCACGGCAATGAGGTTGTAGCCCGCCGCCCAGTAAAGATTGACGTGGATGTTGGATCGGGTGTGGCGGGCCATGCGGATGGCGCGCGAAATGACGCGCAGATCGGTGCCGAGCAGGACGAAATCGCTGTGCAACTGGGCCAGCGTGGTCGCCGCACCGAAGGAGACCGACACCTGCGCCGCCGCAAGGGTCGGCGCATCGTTGATGCCATCCCCCGCCATCATCACCACCGCGCCTTCGGCCTGGGCCTGCTGTATCCAGGCCAGCTTGTCCTCGGGCCGCATCCCGCCATGGTGTTCCTCGATGCCCAGTTGACGCGCGAGATGGGCGACCGCCGCGGGCTGGTCGCCGCTGAGCACGACCACGCGGCGCATGCCCATCTCCCGTGCCTGCTGGACGAACTCATGCGCGCCCTCGCGGGGATCGTCGTGCATGACGAACAGGGCGCGCGCCTCGCCATCGCGACTCAGGGCCACCACGATGGCGCCATCCTCGACCTGGGCCTGGAACCAGCGGCCATCCTGCTCGGGCAGCGAACCGCCTTGCAGGGCGAACTCCGGCGTCCCCACGCGCCAGAGCGCGCCACCATGATCGGCCTCCAGCCCCTGCCCCGGAAGATTGCGCACCTCAAGATCGGCCTCAAGCGGCTTCACGCCCTCGCGCAGGGCATGGGCGATGGGATGCTCGGAGTGCATCTCCAGACGCGCCACCAGCGCGCGCGCAACCCCCTCGTCCATGCCGCCCAGCATGCGCAACGCCATAAGCCTGGGCCGCCCGCGAGTCAAGGTCCCGGTCTTGTCCAGCACCAGCGTGTCGGCCGTGGCCAGCGCCTCCACCGCCGCCATGCGCATCGGCAGGATCCCCATCGATGCGAATCGGCCCGCCGCGATGGCGAGCGCCACGGGCGTGGCCAGGGCCAGGGCGCAGGGACAGGTGATGATCAGCACCGAAATGGTATTGGGCAGGGCCCGATGCGGATCGATCAGCCACCAGACCAGTGCCGTAAGCACCGCAAGGATGAGCGTCACGACGACAAACGGCGCCGAGATGCGCTCCGCCAATATGGCCAGTTTCGGCTTTTCCGACAGCCCCCGGTCCATCAGACGCTGGAGTTCGTTCATGGTGGAATCGGCGCTGACCCGCTCAACACGCATGAGCACCGATTGGTCGATAGTGCAGCTGCCGGCGGCGATCCAGTCGCCTTCATGGTGCGGCACGGCAATCGACTCACCCGTCAGATGCGACTCATCGAAATTGCCGAAGGGGCTCAGCAGTTTTCCATCGACAGGCACGCTGTCTCCCGGCAACAGACGCAGGACATCCCCCGCCTGCAGGTCGAGCACGGGAACCACCACGTCCTCCCCATCCTGAACCCGGCAGGCCGTGCGCGGAATGACCTTGAGCAAATGATCCAGCGCATCGGCCGCCGCCATGCGCCCCTTGAGTTCAACCACGCGGGACAGCAGGACGAAGAAGATGAACATGCCGATGGAGTCGAAATAGACATCCTCGTCGCCGACGATGGTCGCCCACAGGCTGCCGCCCCAGGCCGTCGTCAGGCCAAGGACCACCGGCACATCCATGCCCAGGCGCCTGTTCTTCAGGTCGCGCCATGCGCCGACAAAGAAATCGGCCCCGGAATAGACCAGCATGATCGAGGTGATGAGCAGGGCGGTCCATCGCCCGATCTTCTCCCACAACTCGAGCTGTCCCGCCTCGTTGAAGCCGCCCATCCAGTAGGTCGCGGTGGCGAACATCATGACCTGCATGCCGAGCAGACCGGAGAACAGCAGTCGCTCGATGCTGCGCCGACGTTCATCCTCGAGCAGGCGCTCGCGATGGGCCGGATCATAGGGGTGGGCCACGTAGCCGATGGCGGCGATGGTCTGCAGGATGTCGCTCAGCTTGGTGACGGCGGGATCCCACTTCACCCGCGCCTGGTGGCTGGCGTAATCCAGATGAACCTCAACCACCCCGGGATGGGCGCGCAGATGCTGCTCGTTGAGCCACATGCAGGCGGCGCAACGGATGTTTTCCAGGATCAGCGCAGCCTCGAGGCACTCCCCATCGCCACGCACGAAGCCCTGCTGGATCTCGGGTCGGTCGTAGAGGGTCAGGTTCTTGAGCACATCGGGCAGCACCTGGGCATTGATCTCGCCCTCCTGCTCACGGAACTTGTAAAAGTCCTCGAAGCCGGCATCGACGATGGTCTTGCAGGCCGCGTGGCAACCGGCGCAACAAAAGGCGCGCTCCTCGCCAAGGACGACATAGCGAAGGTCCATGCCCTTGGGGACATCGAGCCCGCAGTGATAACACTTTTGTATTTCCATAAGCCGGCATTATGGCAAAAAAAAAGGCCCCGCAAACGACGTTTGCAGGGCCCCGGAGAAACGAACCGAAAAAGCGGATTACTTGGCGGTCATGCCCGCGTAGTAATGCGCCATCTGGCTGATCTCGTCATCCGTCAGGGTCTTCGCGATCAGGCGCATGCGCGAGTAGACATCGTTGGCGCGCGCGCCGGACTTGTACTCCTGCATGGTCTTGATGAAGTACTCCGGCGGCATGCCGGCCAGCGCCGGGGTATCCGTCACGGCGCCCTCGCCGTTCGAGCCATGGCAGGACTGGCAGGGCGCGACCAGGCGCTTGCCATCGCCACGCTTGATGACGGCCTTCGACATGTCGGCCTGCGCCGCATCAAAGGTCACGCCGGTCGGCAGGGCCGGCAGGTCGAAGCTCGCGTAGAACTGACCCAGGTCGGCCATGTCCTGGTCGCTCATGCCCTGGGTGACCTTCTGCATGATCTCGGCCGAATGACTGCCGTGACGCTTGCCGTCCTTGTAGTCCTTCAACATCTTGAAGGTGTACTCGGCGCGCTGGCCGGCCAGCGAAGGCCAGTTGCCCGTCGGGGCAACGCCCGCGTCACCGTGGCAGGAGGCGCAGAACATCTCGCTGTTCAGTTGCCCGCCGCGGTTCTTGTCGCCGTTGGCGACAAAGCGCATCTGCTCGGCGGTCCAGCTGACGTTGGTGGACGGACCCTTGGTCGCCATGGCCGCATGCTCGGCCGCCATGACCGGGGACATCATCAGGGCGGCGGCAAGCGCCGCCACGCTCAATACGATCTTGTTTTCCATGTTATTGGCCTTCATGAATCAGGTCCCCCAACGAATGCTGCCAGGCGTGCCGATGAAGGCGAACTGCAGGATCGGATAGCCGTAGCTGACGATCATGTAGGCCAGCATCGCCCAGTTCCAGAAGCTCAGGCTGTTGAGGATGTTCGGCACGCGCATCGGCTCATGGATGGCCACGGCGTACTCGACCTTGGTATCCGCCGCCGGAACCTTGTTGAAGTGGGTCATGAGCAGGTTGTAGATGAACATGAAACCGGAGATCACGAGGATGACGCCACCCACGATCATCAGGGCCTCGTACACGCTCCAGGATGCCACCAGCTCCGGGAAGGCGTCATACGGGGTCGAGGACACGCGACGCGGCTGGCCGACGAGGCCCAGCACATGCCAGGGCGCGGTCAGGGTGACCATGCCGATGAAGTACAGCCACAGCTGGGTCACTGCGAGCTTGCGCGAGAACAGCGCATTGCCGGTGATCCTTGGCCACAGCCAGTAGGCCGCCGCCAGATACATGATCACCGTGGTGCCGCCGAAGATCAGGTGGAAGTGACCGGTGATCCACTGGGTGTTGTGCACCATCACGTCCCAGGTATAGGCCGCGTTCAATACGCCGCCCCAACCGCCCGCGGTCAGCATCAGCAGGGACAGGCCGCCGGCCAGCACCAAGGGGTTGCCCCAGTCGAGCGCGCCGATCCAGCCGAACAGGCCCTTGCCGCCGCGCAGGCGACCGGCGATCTCCATCGAGGCCAGCACGGTGAAGCCGGTCAGGAAGGTCGGCACGGCCACCATGATGGTGCCGAACATGTGCAGCAGCTTCCAGCCCGCGGCCTGCATCGGGTCCACATACAGGTGATGGAAGCCGATGGGCACGGAGAAGATGAACAGCATGACAAAGGCGATGCGCGCGAACTCATCGGAGAACAGCTTGCCGCCCGCCTCCTTCGACACGATCATGTACATGGCGATGTACGCCGGCATCAGCCAGAAGTACACGATGGCGTGCAGGGTCCAGGAGAACAGGGTACGCGCCAGGCCGGGGTCGATGGTCGCGGAGATGCCGAAGGCCATCGGCAGCAGCTGGAACACGGCCTCGGAGGCCACGCCCATGCTGGTCCAGCCCCACAGCAGCGCGGTCATGACATGCATGAACGCGACCAAGGGAACCGGCTTGCCCGGGTTTTCCTTTCTCCACTGGGTCATGCCGATGATCATGTCGGCCACCCAGAACCAGGAACCGACCACCAGCAGGGTCGCGCCCAGATAGAAGGCCGGGTGCCCCATCTCGGGCGGGTAGAAGGTGTACAGCACGGAGGCATAGCCGGTCAGCAGCGGAACGGCTGCGATGACGGTGCCCGTCAGGGCGACCCAGAAGCTGGTCCAGCCGAAGAACGGCTTCTTCTTCAGGACGTGCGCTAGGGTGTGGTGACCCCAGCCCATCGCGAAGAAGGTGGTCAGCACGAAGGCCAGCAGCACGCCATGGGTCGATGTCGAGGCGAAATAGACCGCCGTGTTCTCGATGCCCGGGAAGAACCCGCTGCGCTCCGCGGCCTGGAAAAGCCCCATCGGCAGACCGAGGGCCAGGGCGGCGAAGGCCACCCACATGCTCCACAGGCCAAGTTTGTTGCCATAGGCCTCAACCTCCGTCACCCCGCTTCGGGATTTGGCGGCAAGACCTGCGGCTTGTTCTGCAGTAATACTCATTCTTCAATGCTCCTCGATCAGGACTTGGCGCCGGTCACATGCAGCTTGGAGTACATGTAATCGTGACCCAGGCCGCAGTATTCGTTACAGATCATCGGGAAGTCGCCTTCCTTGACGAACTGGGTGTGCACTTCGGACACATAACCCGGGACGACCATGGTGTTCATGTTGCTGAACGGGACATGCACGCCATGCAGCACATCAAAGCTCGCAATCCGCAGTTTGATGGGGGTGTTCGCGGGAACACTGATCTCTTGCGGATAGAAGCCGTAGCGCGCCGCGACCATGGTCACGGTGTAGGAGCCATCGGCCTCCTGCTTCACGCCCAGCTTGTCTTCGGCGAACTCCTCGCTCAGGTGCAGCTTGGCGGAGTCGATGACCTCAACGTTGCTGGGCGGATGCAGGTTATGCACGGCTGCGTAGTAGATCTGTACGGCGTAGAAGATGACGACCATGCCGCCAACCATCCAGATCCAGCGTTTTTCCAGCGGATCGATATGAATCGTTGCCATTGTTCAACTCCCCCTTAATGAACCGGGCCGCGACTGAGGAACAGGCCGTACATCGCCAGCCAGGTCACGACAAAAATCACGCCGTAGGTCGCCATGACGACCCAGGTACCGACGGGCGAGCTTGCGAGAACCTTTTTCTCTTCTTCCGGAGTCATGATGACTTTCTCCTAAAGTTGTGGGTCCGATTACGCGAAGCAATCGTCGGTGAAGGTCTTCATCCACGCATGGGTGTACAGCGCGGAGAGTGCATAGCGCTTGTCCGTCGCCTTCAGGTCCACCGGCAGGTAGCGCGGGTTGTCGGTGCGCTTGATCTTGCCGTCCTGCACGCGGAACACGTCGGCCACGAACTGGCCATAGTCCGGGTGACCCGCCAGGGCATAGCAGGTGTTCTGGAACACCGGCTCGCCCGGCGCCTGGCCGGCCAGCAGGGCCTTGACCTGCAGGGCCACGACCTTGGCCTGGCTGTTGGCGCTGTAGCCGGACTTGGGCATGTCGTCCGCGATGCAGCTGTCGCCGATCACATGCACGTTCTTGTGCAGGGTGGACTCGAAGGTGACGCGGTCAACCGGGCACCAGCCGGTGCTGTCGGTCAGGCCGACGTCAATGGCCAGCTGGCCGGCCCTGAGCGGCGGGATGATGTTGATCATGTCGGCCTTGACGGTCTCGCCTTCGGCGTAGACGGTCTTGGTGGCGGGATCGACCTTGACCACGCGGCCGCCCATCTCGCCCATCACCCACTGCAGGTTGCCCGGCTTGTCATGCTTGACGAGACCGGCCTTCTCACGACCGCCAAACTTCTCGAAGCCCTTGAACTGCTCCGGGACGTTGAAGTCGTACAGGCGGTTCCAGGCCTGCAGCATGGTGACGTCGGTGGTGAAGCCATTCTTGGCATCGAGGATGACGACCTTGGCGGTCGGGTTGTGTTCCTTGAGGTACTGGGTAATCAGACCGGCGCGCTCGTACGGGCCCGGCGGGCAGCGGTACGGGTTCTGCGGCACGCCGAGGACCACGGTGCCGCCCTTGGGCAGGGCCTTGAGCTGCTTGGCCAGCAACTCGGTCTGTGCGCCCGGATCCCAGGCATGCGGCATGAGGGTGTCGGAGACTTCCTGGGTCAGGCCTTCGATGGCTTCAAAGTTGAAGCTGATGCCCGGGGAGATGACCAGGCGGTCATAACCGAGGCTTTGACCACCCGCGGTCTTGACGGTCTTGCCGTCGAAGTCGATGCCGGTGACGGTGTCAAAGACAAAGTCGATGCCGTAGTTCTTCTGCAGGGCATCGTAGGACACGGTGAGGTCCTTCATCGTGGCGTTGCCGACGATCACTTCGGACGAGCCGTACGGACGCAGGTACTGGCGGTTGCGCTCGATGATGGTGACCTTGACGCTCTTGTCGTACAGCTTCAGGTACTTGGCGAAGGTCGCGCCACCCACGCCGCCGCCGATCACGACCACATGCGGCTGGGCGCCGGCGAAGGCGCTCTTGCCCGACAGGCCGGCGCCGGCCAGCGCGGAGGCGCCGAGCAGCTTGAGGAAGTGGCGGCGATTGATCGCGTTCACGGGATTATTCATGGTCTTCATCTCTCCTTACTTCGGCTGCTTGACGAAGTACGCGGCCATCGACTGGAATTCACTCTCGGTGAAGCCCTTCGCGATCGGACCCATCAGGGTGTTCGGGCGCGCGCCCGAGGCGAAGTCCTTCATGGTCTTCACGAAGGTCGCCTCCTTCATCCCCGCCAGCGGCATGAACGCCGAGGCCCCCGTCAGCTTCCCCTGCGTGCCATGACAGCCCGCGCAGGTCTGCGCCAACATCTCACCACTCGGCTCGGCGAAGACGGCGGACGCCGACATCACTCCAGCCAGGGCGATTCCCATCACCAGGATTCGCTTGGTCATCTCATCGACTCTCCTCAGCAACGACTTAACCCCAGACCTGTGGCATGGGGAGTTAAAACCGCATACCCCGACATCCCATCTGGATGTGTGGCATTTGACACACTATAAGTTGACTCTATCGAGCATTACAACCAAGTAAAGCGATCAACTTTGCGCCTTGCAGCGCACCGTTTCGCTTTTCTCGCGCTACAGGCAAGTGCATGGAGCATGATTTCACTTGCATGTTTTTTTATCACAATATAAAAAACGATATACCATTTGGTGTCATGCCAAAGAACAGGCATCCATGCGGGAGATGAGAACACGTGAGCCAAGCCGCCGCCCTGCCCCTACCTGAAAAGATTCGATCGATCTACGAGCTGGCCAAACCCAAGGTCGTCGGCCTGATCGTGTTCACCGCCCTCGTCGGCATGCTGCTGGCCACGCCTCCGGGAACCCTGGATGGGGAGCGCATGCTCTTTGCCCTGATGGGCATTGCCCTGGCTTCGGCGGCCGGGGCCGCCATCAATCACCTGCTGGACGAGCGCTACGACGCCTTGATGGATCGCACCCATGGCCGCCCGCTTCCGACCAGCCGCGTGAACAGCCGTGAGGTGCTGATCGTCGCCCTTTCATGGGCGGCGCTCTCGATGGGCATCCTGGTCTGGCAGGTCAATGTATTGACCGCCGTGCTGACCTTCCTTGCCCTGATCGGCTATGCGGTGATCTACACCGTGTATCTCAAGCACAACACGCCGCAGAACATCGTCTGGGGCGGTGCAGCGGGCGCGGCGCCCCCCCTGCTCGGCTGGACTGCCATGACCGGCCAGGTCACCATCGAAGGGTTGATCCTGTTCCTCATCATTTTCCTGTGGACCCCGCCCCATTTCTGGCCGCTGGCCATTCGCCGCGTGGAGGAGTACCGGCGCGCCGGCATTCCGATGCTGCCCGTGGTGAAAGGCATCCCCCACACCAAGTATCAGATCCTGCTCTACACGATGGTGCTTGCGGCCGTAAGCATCCTGCCGACCACCGTGGGCATGAGCGGCCTGATCTACCTGGCCAGTGCAACCATTCTCAGCGCGATCTATGTGGTGTATGCCTGGCGCCTGTACCATGACCCGGAACACAAGCTCGCCATGCCCACCTTCGGCTATTCGATCCTCTATCTCGTGCTCCTGTTCAGCGCCCTGCTCGTCGATCACTACATTCGTTAAGGACGACCCCACACGATGCGCACGCTGCATGGGTGGCTGGCCTTCCTGTTCGCCATCCCGCTGATCCTGGCCAGCCTGAGCGGCGCCATGCTTGGCTTCGCGCGCGAAAGCGATCGCATGTTCAATGTCGACCTGCTCGGCGCGCCGATGTCCTCCGCGCCCCCGCTATCGGCTGATGCATGGATCGATGCAGCGCGTCGAGCCTTTCCTGATCGCCGGATCATTGGCCTGGCACCCGCCGCAACTCCCGTCGACGCCGCGCTGCTGCTGATGGTCGACCGCGAAGGGCTGCGTCACGAGGTCTTCATTCACCCGCGCTCCGGCGAGATCCGGGGCCAGCGAGCCATTGACGACGGTTATTTCGCCTTTGCCTACACCCTGCACACCGCCCTGTTGCTCGATGACACCGGCCGCTGGCTGGCCAGGATCGCCGCCATCGGCCTGCTTGTAACCACCCTGAGCGGGTTGCTGCTGCGCAGCAGGGCCATGGCGCGCGGGGTGGCGGCACGCATCCACCCGCTGCTGGGCCTCACGACGGCCCCCATCCTTCTGCTGATCGCCGCGTCGGGTCTGGTCTTTCTTGCCTGGCAACCCGGTTATGGCAGCACACCCAGGATGGCCATCACGGCCCCAGCCGAGGCCATCACGCTTCATTCCGCGCAGGATGCCCTGGAAGCGCTGCAGAAAACCCATCCCACCCATGCACCGCGATGGATCACCGCGCTCGATGCCGAGCGCCTGAGTCTTGTGTGCGACACGCCGAATCACGCAGGCACGCTTGGAACCCGCCGCCTCACATGGCAGCGCGACTCGGGCCTTTTGACCAGCGACGCCGACTCAACGCCAGCCAAAGGTGAAGTGCTGTACAACCTTCACACCGGTGAACTGCTGGGCATGCCCGGCCGTCTCCTGTGGGTCATGGCCAGCCTCGCCGTTCCCATCCTCATCCTCGGCGGAATCGCCAGCCGAAAAGCACGTTTGAAGCAAGCACATCATGAATGACCGTCATCGCCACTTTGTCCGCATCGCCCTGATCACCATCGCCGCGGTCTACATCCTCATCGCCGTCGGCAGTTCGGTGCGCGCCACCGGCGCGGGCATGGGCTGCCCGGACTGGCCCACCTGCTTCGGCCAGCTCATCCCGCCCACCGATGTATCGCAGCTGCCCGAGAACTACCAGGAGATCTACCGCGATCGCGGCTATGCCGATGTCGAGTTCAACGCGGTCAAGACCTGGACCGAGTTCTTCAACCGCCTGACCGGCGTGACCATCGGCTTCCTGTCGATGTGGACCCTGTGGGCCGCCTGGCGCATCCGCCGCGATGACCGGGCGACCAACGGGCCGGTGTTCTGGTACGCCCTCGCCGCCTTCGTGCTGGTCGGCTTCAATGGCTGGCTGGGCAAGGTCGTGGTCAGCAGCAACCTGCACCCGGCCATGATCACCACCCACATGGTCGCCTCCCTGCTCGTGGTCGCAAGCCTGGTGCTGGCGATCAACCACTCACTGCGCGACACCCTGCGCATGAGCCTGCAGGGCGCGCTGGCCACGCGCGCCTGGCTGATCGTCGGCATGGTGCTGACCATCGTCCAGATCGCCCTGGGCGTGCAGGTGCGCGAGCGTATCGACATCATCTCCCTGTCGCTGGACTATGCTGACCGTGCCAGCTGGATCGCGCAGGTGGGCTCCCCCCTCACCATCCATGTGCTGGGGGCCTTCATGATCGTGGGCTACAACCTCTGGCTCGGCCTGCGCGTGCTCCGCCAGGACGACAACGCCCTCGCCCAGCGCCTGGCAAAAGCGATGATGGCGATCGTCGCGATCGAACTGATGATCGGGCTGTCGCTGGCGACCCTGGGCTTCCCCGCCGTCCTGCAGCCGTTGCACCTGATGCTGGCCACCATCGTGTTCGGCCTGCAGATGGCCCTGTTCGGCGCGGCCCAGCATGCCCTTGGCAGCCAAGCTGCAGGGACCGGCCGCGAGGCCGATGGCAAGGCGTGATACACTCCCGCGCCATGATTCCTGGAATTCGACCATGCCGCTGAACGCCGCCCAGGTGCGCCATCTGCGCTCCCTCGCCCATCACATCAAGCCGGTCGTGCTGCTTGGCCAGCATGGCCTGACCGAGTCCGTCATGGCCGAGATCGAGCTGGCGCTTGAACACCACGAGCTGATCAAGGTTCGCGTGCCCGGCATGGACCGCGAGGACAAGCAGGATGTCATCGAGGTGATCTGCGAGCGCACCGGCGCCGAACTTGTCCAGGCCATCGGCCACATGGCCGTGCTGTTCCGCAAGCGCGCCAAGGACTCGCAGATCAGCCTGCCGCGCTAAGGCTTCGGCCATGCCCATCTACGGCCTGGACCCGGCCGACATCCGCTTTCCCGATCCTTGCCAAGCCCTCGATGACCCCAATGGCCTGCTGGCCATGGGCGGCGACCTCTCCCCGGTGCGTCTGCTCGAAGGCTACCGCCACGGCATCTTTCCCTGGTATTCGCCGGATGACCCGATCCTCTGGTGGTCACCCGACCCGCGCACCGTCCTCTTTCCCGACGAGATCATCATCCACCGCAGCCTGCGCAAGACGCTCGGGCGACATGTTTTCGATGTCCGTGTCGATGCCGACTTTGCGGGCGTGCTCGAGGGCTGTGCCTCACCGCGCCCCGGCCAGGATGGCACCTGGATCAGCGCAGAGATGAGGATGGCCTACCGCCGGCTGCATGGCATGGGCCATGCGCACAGCATCGAGTGCTGGCAGGACGAGCGGCTGGTCGGAGGACTGTATGGGGTGTCGATGGGGCGGGTGTTCTTCGGCGAATCCATGTTCAGCCGCGTATCGGACGCCTCCAAGGTTGCCCTGGTGGCACTGTGCCAGGGCATCCTTGGCTTCATTCCCACTCTGATCGACTGCCAGTTTTCCACCCGCCATCTTCAAAGCCTCGGGGCGCGCCCCATTCCGCGCACGGCCTTTCTCGACCTGCTCAGGCGGTACGCGTCCTGATCCCCCGCGACCGTGCCGGGAGTGATGAATGACAGTGTCCTCTCCCACCGAAGCCCGCCCTGTCGCGGGCCTTTCACGTCCTGCCCATCAGGCTTTCCGCCCATAACCAAGCCTTTCACCAGGCTTTTTATGGCTTATAGAACATAAGACAGTCCAATGGGCACCCCCAGCGGGTCGCGTGCTACGATCACTGGAGTCTTGCCGCAGCAAGACCCGATATCACAAGCATTTCGCGGCAGCGGCAGCGGCAGCGGAATCCAGAACACACACATTGGAGGCATCGATCCATGGCGCACATCGTCATTCTCGGCGCAGGCATCGGCGGCATGCCGGCAGCCTATGAGGCCCGCGAACTGCTGGGCAAGGACCACAAGATCACCGCGATCAACGCGACCGACTATTTCCAGTTCACCCCTTCCAACCCCTGGGTGGCCGTGGGCTGGCGCACCCGTGACGAGATCACCTTCCCGATCGAGCCCTACCTCAAGCGCAAGGGCATCGACTTCATCCACGCGACCGTGACCAAGCTGGAACCCGGGGCCAATACCCTGCACCTGAGCGATGGCCAGACCGTCAGCTATGACTACCTGATCATCACCACCGGCCCGAAGCTGAACTTCGGTGCCATCGAGGGCGCCGGCCCGCATGGCGGCCATACCCATTCCGTATGCACCGTGGACCACGCCGAGCTGGCCTACCAGGACTTCCAGAAGCTGTGCGACAACCCCGGCCCGGTCATCGTCGGCGCCTTCCAGGGCGCGAGCTGCTACGGCCCGGCCTATGAGTATGTCTTCATCCTCGACGCCGCCCTGCGCAAGAAGAAGATCCGCAACAAGGTGCCGATGACCTTCGTGACCGCCGAGCCGTACATCGGCCACCTCGGCCTCGGCGGCGTGGGCGACTCCAAGGGCATGCTCGAATCCGAGCTGCGCATGCACGACATCAAGTGGATCTGCAACGCCCGCACCACCAAGGTCGAGGCCGGCAAGATGCACGTCGAGGAACTGGACATGCAGGGCAACGTGGTCAAGACCCACGAACTGGCCTTCAACCATTCCATGATGCTGCCGCCGTTCCGCGGCGTGGACGCGGTCGCCGCCGTGGATGGCATGGTCAACCCGGGCGGCTTCGTCTTCATCGACGACAAGCAGCGCAACCCGAAATACCCGAACATCTACTCCGCCGGCGTCTGCGTCGCCATCCCGCCGGTCGAGGTCACCCCGGTCCCGGTCGGCGCGCCCAAGACCGGCTACATGATCGAGTCCATGGTCACCGCCATCGTGCACAACATCAAGCAGGAACTGAACGGCGAGGAACCGACCCACAAGGGCACCTGGCAGGCCATCTGCCTGGCCGACATGGGCGACCGCGGCGCCGTGTTCGTCGCCCTGCCGCAGATCCCGCCGCGCAACGTCAACTGGTTCGCCAAGGGCAAGTGGGTGCATCTGGCCAAGATCGCGTTCGAGAAGTACTTCATCCGCAAGATGAAGTCCGGCACCTCCGAGCCGCTGTACGAGAAGTACATCATGAAGGCCATCGGCATCGAGCGTCTGGCCAAGTAAGGCCGGATACCCCGCTCAAGCAAGGCGCCTCCGGGCGCCTTTCTTTTTGCCCACGGATCAGTCCACGGCTTCGTCCGTGGAGACGATCTCCCGCATCACCGCCGTGGCGTAGCTGCCGGAAGGAAGATCGAAGCCCACCCTCAGCACGCCATGGGCCTCATCAAGCTGCCAGTGCATGTTGCGGGGAATCACCCGCAGCGGTCGCCTTGCGGGTTCCAGGCCCTCACGCACCAGACCTTCCGCAAGCAGGGCATCATTTTCGATTGCAGCCTGCTCGAACTCGGCGCACTCGCCTTCCGCCTGCGTGCCGCCCTTGCCCCACAGCGGGCCGCTGGTGTGGACGTCGCCGGAGGCGATGCGGGCGGGCAGCGCGGCATCGTCCGCCTCGGCGATGAAGAAGCTGTGCCGGCCATCCAGCATCAGCGGCTCGCCCGGCAGGGGTTGCAGCCAGTCGCCGTTCTCGATCCGCCGCGTCAGCACGGCGTTGAACAGCTCGCTGCGCGCGGTGGAGAGCAGCATGCCCTGCTGGCCGCGATGGGGCGGTTTGCCGCCCGCGAACCAGGCGCGCACCGCGTCCAGGTTGCCGCCATCATGACCGAAGCGCTGTTCGGCGAACCCGTTCGGCACGCCCTGCTGCCGGATGACCGCAAGCCGGGTTTGAAGGGCGTTCACATCACCTTCAATGCCGCGCACGGTCAGCAGGAAGCGGTTGGCGCGATGGGTGCCCCGGCGCAGCTTGCGCCCGTGGCGGGTGATGACGACGATCTCCGCCGCCGTCCTCTCGCCCAGCGCGGCCCAGTTCACCGCCTTGCGTGGCGCGGGCAGGCTGAACCACTGGGTGGTGACGGCATGACGATCCTTGAGGCCGGAATAGCCTACGTCGCGCTCGGAACAGCCGGCGATGCGACTCAGCTGCTTGGCCACCCAGGCGGTGTTCTCGCCGCGCTTGCGCACCGAAAGCCAGACATGATCGCCACGCCCATCGGGCACGAAGCCCAGCACTTCATCGACCACGAAATCCTCGGGTTGCTGGCGCAAACGCCCATGCACGGTTGGTTCACCCAGGGCGTAGGGAAGATTCATTTTCTTGGCAACCTGTAGAGAAAGAGTTCGGTTTGACGGCCATCGTCCAGTTCGATCACCTCGTCGGGTTCGATACCCGGCACCGCGAAGCTGTTGGAGATCAGCAGCATGGGCTTGCGCGACTCCTTGACCAGCTTGGCCCACAGGCGCGGCATGGGCTCGGGTGAGAGAAAGGCATAGACGACATCGTAGGCGGTCAGGCGTTGCGACCAGATGCTGGCCCGGAGGATGCGAATGCGCGGCTGGCGAACGAACCTCAAGGCACTGACCAGCCACGGCAGCGGCGCTGTTTCCACTCCCACCGCCTCGGCCACGCGCGGCGCATGGGCCAGCGCCTGAAGCGCACCGCCGAGCCCGGAACCCAGATCGATCACCCGTAGCGCCTCGCCCGGCTCGCGTTCGAGAATCGATTGCAGGGCGGCATGCGTGGTCCTGTTGGTCAGGTAGAGCGGCACGCGCTCGCCATGGGCGTTCCAGAACACCAGGAGCAGAAGCAGAAAGACCAGCCCCATCCAGACCGATGAGATATCCCACTGGGCCGCGACCCCCAGGGCCAAAACCAGCGCCACGGGAAAGAGCGCATTGATCCCCCACCACCATGGCGCGCAGCGCAGCATGAGCGCGAACATCGCCGCCATCGCGCCCTCGGCCAGCCAGAACGCCCACACCGGATAGGGCGGCGCAATCAAGGCTGGCAGGTAGCGCCACAGCAGGAAGGTCAGCAGCAAGGCCGGAATATGCGCCAGCAGGGCGCGAAAAAAACCGCCACGAAAAGGCGCGGTGTGCTGCGAGGATGCGGGGGTATCGTGCATAGGCCGGGCATTGTGCCATCCTTGCATCCCATGCGGCACCCACTCGATGAATCTCCGGACAAACTCTGCGCCGACCTGCTCGTCCAGGCCGGTGAAGGCTCGCTGCTGCGCGAGGCCTGCGAGATGAGCAGCCAGGTCTGGGATGGCGACCCCACCCGCCCGCGCGGGCCGCGCGTCGCCCTGATCCTGATCGAACTGAAGGCCGACACCGACACCCTGCTCGCCGCCGTGCTGGCCGACCCGCGCCTGCGCCCCGGCTTCAACGTGCAGGCCATGCAGCAGCGCTATGGCCCGCATGTCGCGCGCATGGTCGCCGACCTGCACCGGCTCAACACGTTCACCGAAACCCATGCGGCCTTCGAGAACCCCCAGCAGGCCGAAAACATGCGCCGCCTGCTGCTGGCCATGGTCGGCGATGCCCGCGTCATCCTGATCAAGCTCGCCTACCGGCTGGAACGCCTGCGCGCCCTGCCCCTGGTCGAGGACATGGACCTCCGCCGCCTTGTCGCCCGCGAGACGCTGGAGCTGTTCGCCCCCATCGCGCACCGGCTCGGCCTCGGCCAGCTCAAGTGGGAGCTGGAGGACCTGGCCTTCCGCCACCTGGAGCCCGACACCTACAAGCGCATCGCCCGCTTCCTCGACGAACGGCGCGGCGAGCGCGAGGGCTACATCGGCCGCGTGCGCGGCCAGCTCGAAGCCGCGCTCAAGGCCGAGGGCATCGACGCCCGCGTCTACGGCCGCCCGAAGCACCTCTACAGCATCTTCGAGAAGATGCGGCGCAAGAAGCTCTCGTTCGAGCAACTATTCGACGTGCGGGCCCTGCGCGTGCAGGTGGAGAGCGTGGCCGACTGCTATGCCGCGCTGAGCATCGTTCATACGCTCTGGGAAGCCATCCCGAGTGAATACGACGACTATATCGCCCACCCCAAACCCAACGGCTACCAGTCCCTGCATACCGCCGTGCACGCGCTCGATGGCAAGACGCTGGAGGTGCAGATCCGAACCCGCGCCATGCACGATCAGGCCGAACTGGGCGTGGCCGCGCACTGGCGCTACAAGGAAGGCGCGAAAAGCAGCGGCGACCCCTTCCAGGACGAACTCGAGCGCCTGCGCATGGCGCTCGAAGAGGGCGAAGGCACGGCCCTGGCCGCCAGCACCGTCTACGTCTTCACCCCCAAGGGGCATGTGATGGAGCTGCCACGCGGGGCCACCCCGCTCGACCTTGCCTACAGCATCCACACCGAGCTCGGCCACGGCTGCAGGGGCGCCAGGGTCAATGGCAAGCTGGTGGCCCTGAACACCCCGCTGGACAACGCCGACCGGGTCGAGTTGATGCGCGCCCCCGAGGGTCACCCCAGCCGGGAATGGGCCGATCCCAAGGCCGGCTATCTGGCCTCAAAAAGCGCCCGCGCCAAGGTGCGCGCCTGGTTTGTCCGCCGCGAACACGAGACCGCGCGCGCGGAAGGCCATGCCCACTGGGACAAGACCGTGCGCCGCCTGGGACTTTCGCGCGAACAGCGCGAAGCGCTGATTCAATCGCTGAAGATGAAGAGCGAAGAGGCCGTCTGGGAGGCGCTGGGTGAAAACCGCCTCTCGCGGGCGGCCTTCCTCGATGCCGTCCGCGCCGCACTGGGCAGCGGCGCCAGGCCCGGCCAGGCGCCGTCGCGCGCGCTCGCGCCCCCCGCCGCGCCAAGCCGCATCACCCTGGAAGGCCTGCAGGCCGAGCCCGCGCGCTGCTGCAATCCCACGCCCGGCGAGCCGGTGGCGGGCTACATCACGCGCGGCCAGGGGCTGCGCCTGCACCGGGCGGACTGCCGCAACCTCGCCCACCTGCGCGCCATGCACCCGGAGCGAGTCATGGACGTGGAATGGCCGCGCCTGGCGGGCATCCCGGTACGGGCCCATCTCGAGATCCTGGGGGATGACCGGCCGGAGCTCCTGCGCGACATCGGCAACGTCCTCACCCAGTTCAAGGCGCGCCTGGTGTCGAGCGACAACCGTCTGGACCGGCGCAGCGGCCAGGGCCGCATGCGACTGGTGCTGGAACTGCCCGGCGTGGAGGGCATCGCCCCACTGCTGGACAGGCTGCGAAGCCTGAAGGATGTGGACGAAGTGAACCGGCTGTAACCGCCTGCCGGGCCTCGGCGCTTGCGAAGACATCGTGGCAAGCACCCCGAACAGGACCCGGCAGCGCGTCATTCGGCCCGGGGGCAGGCCTCCTGCATGGAGGAGCGCGCCCCCGCCGCGATCAAGGCAGTGTGCGAATGAATTCGCACCTGCAAGGGAGCGTAGCAGGCTGCTGAAATACTTATTTCAGCAGCCTGCTAAGGCGGGACATGGATGTCCCGCACGAAAATCAATCACGTAAGTGATTGATTTTCGCATACCAAGTCCGGGCGTGTACCGGACGTGGTATGGCTGAAAAACTCATGAATGAGGTTTTTCAGCATCCTGGTAGCAGCGAGTACCACCCAAGGCAGTGATCGGGGCGCAGTCGATTTCTTCACAGGCCCTCAGGCCGACAGGCCGCCCAGCACCTCGGCCAGCGGGCGCGGGCGGGCGACGCCATAGCCCTGCACATAGTCGATGCCGATGCGCTCAAGTTCGTCAATGATGGCCTGGTTTTCGGCAAACTCGGCAATCGTCATCTTGCCCATCACCTTGCCGATGTGATGGATGGACTCGACGAAGGCGCGGTCGATGGGGTCGGTCAGGATGTCACGCACGAAGGCGCCGTCGATCTTCAGGTAATCGACCGGCAGGGCCTTGAGGTAGCCGAACGAGGCCATGCCGCTGCCGAAGTCGTCCAGCGAGAAACGGCAGCCCAGCGCCCGGAACTCGCGCATGAACTCGACGCCCTTGCCCAGGTGGGCGATGGCGGCGGTCTCGGTGATCTCGAAGCAGACGCACTCGGGCCGCATGCCGCTCTCGGCCAGCTGCTCGCGGATGTAGCCCGGCATCGCCGGATCGAGCAGGGACAGCCCCGACAGATTGATGGCCAGGGTGAGGCCGTGCGCGTCGCAGGAGGCGGCAGCCTGCCGCAGGGCATGGCGGACCACCCAGCGGTCGACCTGCGGCATCAGGCCGTAGCGCTCGGCGGCGGGAATGAACAGGGCGGGCGCGAGCGGCTTCCCCTGCTCGTCCAGCATGCGCACCAGCACCTCGTAGTGCGGGCCGTGCCCCCGCAGGGCACGGATCTCCTGCGCGTACAGCACGAAGCGGTCCTCCCGCAGGGCCTCGCGCAGACGCGCGGCGACGTGCATCTCGGCCTGACGGGACATGGTTTCCACATCCTCGCCGCGATAGACATGGACGCGGTCGCGCCCCTGCTCCTTGGCCGCGTAGCAGGCCATATCGGCGGCGCTTAGCAGCTCGGCCGCGCTGCGCCCCTCGGGGCCGATCATCACCAGGCCGATGGAGACGCCGATCTCGAAGACCTTGTCGCCCCACGCGAAGCGGAAGTCGCGCACGACCACCCGCAGGGCGTCGGCGATCCGAAGCGCACACTCCTCGGGACAATCCTGCAGCAGCACGCCGAACTCGTCGCCGCCCAGTCGCGCCAGGGTGTCACTCTTGCGCATCTGCTCGTGCATCAGGAAGGTCACCTGCACCAGCAACCGGTCCCCCGCCGTGTGCCCGCACAGGTCGTTGACGATCTTGAACTGGTCCAGGTCGAGGTAGAGCAGGGCATGCTCGCGGCCGGCCTTGACCGGTTCGTCGAGCAGGCGATTCAGGTGCTGCTCGAAGCTGTTTCGATTGACCAGCCGGGTCAGGCTGTCATGACTGGCCTGCCAGGCCATCAGGCGGCTGATCTCGCGCGTGGCGCTGACATCGGCAAACACCATGACGGCGCCGACCCCCACACCCCCGCGGTCGAGGATGGGCGCGACCTTGTCCTCCACCGGGGTGCGCCGGCCATCGCGCGACTCCAGCACGACATCCGCTTGGAGCGAGACGCCATGGCCGGACCGCAGGCACTCAAGGACGGGATGGGACGGTAACCGGCCGCCCTCTTCCTCGGACAGCGCGACGACCTCGGTGACCGGCTGCCCCGCTGCCTCCTCCTGCGTCCAGCCGGTGAGCTTCTCCGCCATCGCATTGAGGAAGGTGACGCGCCCTTCGGCGTCGGTGGTGACCACGCCATCGCCGATGGAGGCCAGCGTCACCTGGGCGAGATCGCGCTCCCGCTGCAGCGCATCGCGCAGGCCCGCGAGCTCACGGATGCGCTCATCCACCGCGTGCGCCATGGCGTTGAAGGCCCGCCCCAATCGGCCGATGTCGTGATCCCCCTCCTCGAGGGGGGCGAAGGCGAAGTTGCCCCGGGCCACCTCGCCGCTGACCCGGATCAGCTCGGCGAAATGGCGCGTCATCAGGAGACCGATGAGGGCCAGCAGGGCGACGGAGAGCAGGATCTCGCCGAGCGCGATGGCCACGCCCTGGGTGAGCTGCCGATCCCGCGCCATCAGGATATGGCCGAGGCCCAGCCCGTAATGCATGGTGCCGAGCGTCTGCCCGGCAAGCGCAATGGGGCGAATGACATCGTGGCGGGGCAGGATGTCGTCATTGAGGGAGGATGACAGCGTCTCGTCGGCGGGCGGCAGGGGCCGGCCTCGCTCCCAGCCGCTGATGCCGATCAGCTTGCCGGAGGCGTCCTGCACGGCGAGGTAGTCGATGCCCCGCACGGCCACGACCTCTTCGAGGATGGCCTGCACGGTCGCGTAATCATACTGCGCCATGGGTGCGACCAGCGCCGCGTTCAGCACGGGCGCGAGCTGGCTTGCCTGCAGGCGCGCCTGCTCGTCCAGGCTGCCCTGCAGCAGGCGCAGGCTGTTGCCCACCAGCAGGGTGAGCATCAGCGCCTCGACGAGGATGGCGGCCAGGAGCAGACGACCGCGCATGCCGCGCACGCGCCGGCCGATCCATCCCGGCATTACTTCACGCCCTCCAGGGTGGCCCGGACGCGGGCGGCATAGGGTTCCATGAGCTCGAGCTCTCCCGCCTCAAGCCGGCGGTAGCCGCCGAGCTGGGTCTGGTCGAAATAGGCGCGCGCCTCGGGCGTCCCGGCGAAGCCCCACAGGGCATCCTCGACCTGCGCCCGCCGCGCGGCATGGCGCCTGTCGAGCACATAGACGCGGCCCGCGAGCGGCCGGCTGCGTTCGAGGATGCGCAGGCGCCGGGCCACGTCCGGGGAGAGCTTGTCGTAATTGGGCTGGGAGATGAAACCGGCGGCGGCCTCCCCGGCGAGGATGACCTGGCTCACGCTGTCGGCCGCGCTGACGTAGTTCACGGCGACATCACGCAGGCCGGCATCCTGCAGCCACTGCAGCCCCCACAGGGTGACCAGCGAGGTGGGACTCAGGCCGAGCACGGTCCTGCCGCGCAGGTCATCCATCGTATGGACCGGCCCCCCGGCCGCGACCACGGCGAGGGCAAGGAACGGCGCCTTGTAGGTCAGCAGCGGCAGGCCGCCCGCATCCGTCTGCAGCAGGCGCGCCTGATGGCCGGTGGTGATGGCGAGGTCGTACTCGCTGCGCAGCGCGCGGCGGGCGAATTCGGTGAAGTCGGGGGCGGTGACGATGGCCACCGGCTGCCCGAGCGCGCGTTCCAGATGCAGGCGCAGCGGCTGGTACTGCTCGATCAGCACGCGGGCGCTGGTGTGCGGCGCCACCCCGATGAGGAACGGATCGGCCGCCCACGACAACCCACTGGCCACCCCCCCGGCCAGCATGCCCGCCGCCAGCACAAGCCCCTTCAGCATGGTTCGTCTGTTCATGGGAAGCTCCCCCGTAAGTCAAGATGAGCGCTTGCCGCCCTCGCGGGCCGTCGGTCAGCGCTTGTAAAGAAATTGTGGCGAGCACCCCGGGCGCAAGTGCGAATGAATTCGCACCTACGAGGTAGGAACGGCACCCCGCCGCGATCAGGGCCAGTGCGCCAATGAATTCGCGCCTGCGAGGAGATGCAGGAGCGAGCTTGCTCGCGATGTCCCGCATGGATCGCGAGCAAGCTCGCTCCTACAGGCGCATCATCGTCATGGCGAGCGATCTCGCCTTTGGCCGCGAGGCCGAGGGCCATGGGGGAAGCCATCCGGCAGGTTTGCGGAGTCATCAGCCCATGGACCGCCTGACAGGGGGCGACATGCGGCACATCGAGGGTTTGCGCCCGCTTCGCGTTGGCAAGGGCTCACTCCGCGCGCAGCATGCGCGCCTCGAGGGTGTTCTGCATCAGCATCGCCACGGTCATCGGGCCGACGCCGCCCGGCACCGGAGTGATGTGCCCGGCGCGCTCGAAGGCCGCCTCGAATTCGACATCACCGACCAGGCGGCCGTCCGCCAGGCGGTTGATGCCGACGTCGATCACCACCGCCCCCGGCTTGACCCACTCGCCCTTGACCAGACCCGGCTTGCCGGCGGCCACCACCAGCAGGTCGGCGCGGCCGACATGGGCGGCGAGGTCCCGGGTGAAGCGATGGGTCACGGTCACGGTCGCGCCCGCCAGCAGCAGCTCCAGCGCCATCGGCCGACCGACGATGTTGGAGGCGCCCACCACCACGGCCTCCATGCCTTTCGGATCGATGCCGCAGGTTTCCAGCAGGCGCATCACGCCATACGGGGTGCAGGGACGCAGGCGCGGGATGCGCTGGGCCAGGCGTCCGACGTTGTAGGGATGAAAGCCGTCCACGTCCTTGTCCGGGTGGATGCGCTCGATCACCGCCTCGGCGTCGATATGCGCGGGCAGCGGCAGCTGGACCAGAATGCCGTCGATGGACGGATCGGCATTGAGCTGGTCGATCAGGTCAAGCAGGGCCTGCTCGCGGGTCTCGGCCGGCAGGTCGTGGGCGACGGAATGGATGCCCGTGCGCTCGCAGGCGCGGCGCTTGTTGCCCACATAGACCCTGGAGGCCGGGTCCTCGCCGACCTGGATGACGGCAAGGCCGGGCACGCGGCGGCCCTGGGCCTTGAGTTGCTCGACGCCCTCGCGCACGGAGGTGACGACCTCCTCGGCGACGCGCTTGCCGTCAATCAGTTGGGCGGACATGGGAGGGCTCCAGGCGGGCAAGAAAGGGGTGGGTATTGTACTAGCAGCCTGTCGGACTTGAGCGGCTGAAGCGAAAAAGTCGCCGGCTGAGGACAGCCATGACGATTTTACCGGGCCATAGCCAGGACTATGGCCCAAAAATAGCGGCGAAATATGGACCGGCCCGAACAGCGCCGTCGGGAGCGGCGTGGGGTCGCACAGCGACACCCGAAGGGCGGAATCCATGGATGGATTCCGCAAGCCTTTGCAGCCCGTTCGCCTCAAGTCCGACAGGCTGCCAGGGAAGCGCTGAATCAATCGTCATCGCGAGGAGTGAAACGACGTGGCGATCCATAGGTTGCTGATTCTGCAGGCGTTCTGGATGGCTTCCCAGCACGGCCTTCGGCCTCGTGGCCAAAGGCAGGCTCGCTCGCAATGACGATGCATTCAGCCGCCGGCACAACCCGGCGAGGCCAGCGTGCGGGCGATCTCGCGCACCAGGTCCGGCCCCTGATAGATGAAGCCGGTGTAGATCTGCACGAGGCTCGCGCCCGCGTCGATCTTGGCCTGCGCGTCGGCGGCGCACATGATGCCCCCTGCGGCGATGATCGGCAGTTCGCCGCCCAGCGCCTCGCTGAACTGGCGCACGATGGCGGTCGAGCGCGTCAACACCGGCGCGCCTGACAGCCCGCCCTTCTCGTCGGCATGCGGCAGGCCCTCGACGCCCTCGCGACTCAGTGTCGTGTTGGTCGCGATCAGGCCCTCGATGCGATGGCGGCGCAGGGCGTCCGCGATCGTGGTCACTTCATCCGGCGCCAGGTCCGGCGCCACCTTGACCGCGATCGGCACGTAGCGGCCATGCTGGTCGGCCAGGCGCTGCTGTTCGCTCTTGAGCCGGGCGAGCAGGTCGTCGAAGGCCTCGCCATGCTGCAGGGTGCGCAGGCCCGCCGTGTTGGGCGAGGAGACGTTCACCGCGACATAGCCGGCATGCGGATAGACCCGGCGCAGGCAGAACAGGTAGTCGTCCGCCGCCTTCTCGACCGGGGTGTCGAAGTTCTTGCCGATGTTCAGGCCCAGCACGCCGCCCTCGCGGGTATAGCGGCTGTGCTCGACATGGGCGATGAACTGCTCGACCCCGAGGTTGTTGAAGCCCATGCGGTTGATGATGGCCCGCGCCTTCGGCAGGCGGAACAGGCGCGGCTTGGGATTGCCCGGCTGCGGGCGGGGGGTGACCGTGCCCACCTCGATGAAGCCGAAGCCGAGGTTGCCGAGCGCGTCGATGTAGCGGGCGTTCTTGTCCATGCCTGCCGCCATGCCTACCGGATTCCGGAAGGTCAGGCCCATCACCTCGCGCGGGCTGTCCGGCACGCGCGAGCGCATCCAGCGGCCGAGCGGCCCGCGCAGGAAAAGATGCATGCCTTCCAGCGCCAGGTCATGGGCGGTCTCGGGCGGCAACAGGAAAAGCGCCCGGCGGGCGAGGTCGTAGCTCAGGCTCATGGGTATCACTGTGTTGGAATGACCGTTGCCGGGACCGAAAGCCCGGTGTCCGGAGGGGGCGCATCCGCTGACGGAGGAAGCACTGCGCCGGTATTGGCCACGTACTGATCCTCCACATCCTTCTTGAGCAGGATGATGGAGATGCGACGGTTGATCGGGTCGGCGGGATCCTGCGGATTGAAGGGCACGGAGTCGGCCAGGCCGGACACGCGCATGACCTTGTCCTCGGCAATCCCGCTGGCGTTGAGCATGCGCCTTGCCGCATTGGCGCGGTCGGCGGAAAGCTCCCAGTTGGAGTAATCACCCCGACCGCTGCCAAACGGACGCGAGTCGGTATGCCCCAGCACCGTGAGCCTGTTCGGCAGCTCGTTCACGACCGGGGCGACCTTGCGCAAGATCGCCTCGGCATAGGTCGCCATGTGCGAGGAGCCCGCATCGAACATCGGCCGCTTGTCCTGGTCGACGATCTGGATGCGCAGGCCCTCGGGCGTGATGTCGATCTTGAGCTGGTTCTTGAACTCCTTGAGCACGCTGTCCTGCTCGATCATCTTCTCCAGCTTGTCCTTGGTCTCCTGCATGCGCTTGGCCTCACGCTCGCGCAGGCGCTTCTTCACGTCCTCGGGGTCGACGATGATTTCGCCCTTCTTGACGTTGCCGTCCTGCTTGGTCAGGTCGTCGCCGCCGCCCTTGATGATGCTGGTGCGGTCGCCGGTCGAGGTTCCGCCGCTCATGGAGATGACGGTCGGGTTCTGGAAGTACTCGGCAATGCCGGAGAGATCTTCCTTGCTGGTCGAGCCCAGCAGCCACATCAGCAGGAAGAACGCCATCATCGCCGTCATGAAGTCGGCGAAGGCAATCTTCCAGGCGCCGCCGTGCGCGCCGTGGCCGCCTTTCTTGACCTTCTTGATGATGATCGGGCGTTGGTGTTCCGTCTGCATGATCTGCCGTCCGCCGGGCTATGCGCCTGGATTACTTGTTGCTCTTGATGAACTCTTCCATTTCGAGGAAGCCTGGCCGCACATGCGATGGCAGGGTCTTGCGTCCGAATTCGACCGCGACCTGCGGCGGATAGCCATTCATGAACGCAATCAGGGTCGCCTTGAGGCAATTGAAGTACTGGGTCGATTCCTCGCCCTGGGTCTCCATGACCTTGGCCAGCGGGCTGACAAAGCCGTAGGCCGCAAGGATACCGAGGAAGGTACCGACCAGGGCCGCCGCGATCAGCTTGCCCAGTTCTGCGGGCGGAATGCCAACCGATTCCATGGTGTGCACCACCCCAAGCACCGCCGCGACGATACCGAAGGCCGGCAAGCCGTCGGCGATCTTGGCCATCATGTTGCCCGGGATGGCCGCTTCGTGATGGTGGGTCTCGATCTCGACGTCCATCAGGTTGTCGATCTGGTGCACGTCCAGGCTGGAGCTGATCATCAGGCGCATGTAGTCGGCGATGAAGTCGGTCGCATGGTGGTCGGCCGCCACCTTGGGGGCCTTCTTGAAGATCTCGCTGTTCTCCGGCTCCTCGATGTCCCCCTCGATCGACATCAGACCGTCCTTGCGCGCCTTGGCGAACAGATTGAAGAGCAGACCTAGGGTCTCCATGTACATCTGCTTGCTGTACCTGGAACCCTTGAACGCCTGGCCGATGCCGCCTCCGAAGGCCTTGAGCTTGACCATGTCGTTGCCGGCCACGGTCGCGCCGATGACCGCGCCGAAGATGATCAGCACCTCGACGGGCTGCATCAGCACGACGAGATGGCCGCCCGCCATGATGAAGCCGCCGAGGATGACGCCGATGACCATCACCCAGCCGATAATAATGAACATGCGAATCAATCCCCTGTCATTGCATGGGCCGTATGCCAGCGACCTTATTGACCATGTATGCTAACAGTTAATCGGCAAGCGCCCCCATGCCTTGAACCACTTTTGCACAGTTCATGAATCCTCTCACCCGTCGCCTTTTCTTCGAGCGTTTGCGCTCGATCAACCCGCACCCGACCACCGAGCTGCACTACTCGACACCGTTCGAGCTGCTGGTCGCCGTGGTGCTGTCCGCGCAGGCCACCGACAAGGGCGTGAACCTCGCCACCGGCCGCCTTTTCCCGGTCGCCAGCACCCCCCAAGCCATCCTCGACCTGGGTGAGGAAGGCTTGCGCGAATACATCAGGACCATCGGCCTGTATCCGTCCAAGGCGAAAAACGTCATCGGCCTCTGCCGCATGCTGCTCGACCGGCATGGCGGCGAGGTTCCGAGCACCCGCGAGGCGCTGGAGGCCCTGCCAGGCGTCGGCCGCAAGACCGCCAACGTGGTGCTCAACACCGCCTTCGGCCAGCCGGCCATGGCGGTGGACACCCACATCTTCCGCGTCGCCAACCGCACCGGCCTCGCCCCCGGCAAGACCGTGCGCGCGGTGGAGGACCGGCTGGTCAAGGTCATCCCCAAGGCATTCATGCAGGACGCCCATCACTGGCTGATCCTGCACGGCCGCTACACCTGCACCGCGCGCAGCCCCAAATGCGGCATCTGCCCGGTCTGCGACCTGTGCGATTTCAAGCAGAAGACCGCCCCCTGCCCCGCCCCCGCGAGATTCCCCGATGTTGTTCAGTCCTGACCGCAACAAGCTCCGTCTGATGTATGTGGAGGCCTGGCGCAAGCGCCGCGAGGGCCTGCCGATGGAGGCGCTCGACACCCTGATCGCCGACGTGGTGGAGATGCACCCGGAATACCACGCCCTGCTCGCCGACGAGGAGAGGACGCTGGCCTGGGAGGAGTCGCCCGAGCAGGGCATGAGCAATCCCTTCCTGCACCTGGGCATGCACCTCGGCCTGCGCGAGCAGATCGGCACCGACCGCCCGGCGGGCATCCGCGCCGCCTACGAGACCCTGGTGCGCCGCACCGGCGACATGATGGAGGCCGAGCACCGCATGATCGCCTGCCTGCTCAGGGCCCTGAACGATGCCGGGCCGCTGGGGCCGGACGAGCAGGCCTATCTGGAATGCATTCGCGAACGTCTGTGATCCGGATCGATCAGGCCTGAATGTCACCGCTCGCCGAATCCTTCGGCGGGCCGAAAAATCACAGGCCCCGTCGCTCGACGCAACGGGGCCTGACTTCATGCAAGGAAAAAGCGGGCCGTCATGCCATGTTCAGCGGCTCGCGCAGAACCCGAATGACGTGGAGGCCCCGGGGTTCAGGTAGGCGTTCCACTTCAGCCCCGAAGCCTTGGCCTTGCCGCCGCCCACGGCGGTGACATTCGCGCTCCAGGCGCTCGTGATGCGCCCTTCCAGCGGCAAGGTGACACTCCAGGCCGCCACAGTCTTGGAGGTGTTGGTGACGCGCACACCCGTGCAATAACCCTTGCCCCAGTCGCCCAGGCTGGTGAGCTGGGTCTGGAACTGCGTCGCCGTGGCGCCTGCGCTCGACGGCGCGGGGCGCGTCGCGCAATAGCCGAACGACGCCTTCTGGCCAGGCTGCAGGCTGCTGTTCCAGCTCTCCCCTTTCGCCTTGATGCTGGCGCCGTCAACCGTGACGACCGCGTTCCAGGCCCGATCCAGCTTATCCTGGAAACCGAAGCTCGTGGCCCACTGGGCGGCATGGTCGCTGACGTTGAGCACGCTGTAGCTCACGCAGTAGCCCGCACCCCAGTCCGAATCCACGACGCGGCTGATCGAGAACGCATCGCCGCTTGCGGCAGGGGACTCGGGCGGCGGCACGACCGGCGGCGTGGACGGCGCGACGCCCCAAAGCGTCTGCAGCCTGGCCAGTTTGTCCGTCCATACGTTGGTCCAGTCATCCTTCAGCAAACCTCCCGTATCGGAGCTATTGGGGTTCCAGGACCAAAAGAAGCCGTCGCGCAGATCCTTCCCGACCATCCAGTCGATCGCAGCATCGAACCACACCTTATCGAGCGCAAGGCCGCCATGACCGTAGCGACTGCCGAACTCCGTCGGCATCACCGCATGGCCCATGTCGCGCGCGAAACCGAAATTGGCCTGCCAGATCGCCGGCATGTTGGCGGGGAACGCGGGGTCGCTGAAATACGAGTACATGTAGATATCCGGGCCGTAGAAATGCGGCGCGAACACCAGCTTGTTCTGCGGGATGCTCAACGGCATGCAGCGCAGCGGCTCCAGGTTGCCGCCCCAGCCATGCGCATGGGCGCCGGAGCAGGTCGCCTGCTCCTCAATGCCGCCCACGAAGACCACCAGCCTGTCATTGACCGAAAGCACGGCCTGCGCGGCGCGCTCGGCCGCGAGGTTCCAGTCCGTCGAGGGATTGCCCACCCCCCAGGTCGCGGGGCCATGGGGCTCGTTCTTGAGGTCGATGCCCAGCACATGCGGAACGCCCTTGTAGCGCGCCGCCATGAGCTTCAGGTCGTCCAGCCACTGCTTTTCGCTGTAGCTTGCGGTGTACCACAACGCGGAGATGGCCTCGTCATCCGGGCGGTGGTGATCGAGCAGCACGTAGATCCCTGCCTGATCGAGTGCGTGAACGATGTAGTCGAGCACCTGCAGGCCGTTCATGCCGGCGAATTGCGGGTTCAGGGCAAGGCTGACGCTGGTCACGGAAGCGCCATGAAGCGTGGCCGGGGCCACGGGCAGGCGCACGGCGTTGACGCCCAGGGACTTCATCTGCGCGATCATGTCGTCAGCATTGCGCGCCCACAGGCCATGCGGGGCATGGCTCGCTGTCTCGAAGCCGAACCAGTTCACTCCGCGCAGGGCGATGCGCTGGCCCGCGTCGTCGTGGATCTTGCCTGACTGGACCTGGTAGGCTTGCGCGGCGGAGGCGCCGCCCAGGGCCAGAACGATGCCCAAGGCCAGCGTTCCAGCCCGAGGCGCGCTGAACATGGGTGATTGGAAAATTCGTTTCATGCGCTGTGCCCTCGTTTCACACACGCACGAACCGCATGACGTCGCGTCGCCAAGGGGCACTGTCCCCCTGCAGCGGCAACCCGGCCATCGTTCATGCCCTCATGAGACGACCCGTGGCTTTGCGTCACCGGCTTTCGCGCGGTTTTGCCAAGATTCAGCCGATGATTCATGGCGAATCATGCGATTCACTCCATCGGCGTGGAGGATCATAAACCACACCCTGATGGATTTCAACCCGTGTTCACGCCCCCGAATTTTCCGGAGGCCTCGCTGAGCCCGTTCAGCGCTCCGCGCAGAACCCGAACACCGCGCTCGCGCCCGGGCTCAAATAGGCGTTCCACTCCAGACCCACGGCCTGAACCTTGCCTTCGCCCGCAGGCTGGATATTCGCATTCCATATGCGCGTGATACGCCCCTCCATGGGAAAGGTCGTGCGCCATGGCGTCATGGCGACGGACGCGTTGACCACGCGCACCTGCATGCAATACCCCCCGCCCCAGTCGCTCTGCGAGCTCAATTCCGCCGGAAGCTCGCCCAGGGGCAGGCCACCGATCAGGGGCGAGGGTCGTGTCGCGCAATATCCGAACGCCGTCTTTTGCCCCGGCGCCAGCCTGGCATTCTGACCGTCACCGCTGATCCTGATGAGGGTGTCCTCACCCCTGATCGCCGCGCCCCAGGTCTTGTCGAGCGTATCAAAGAAACCGAAGTAGATCGCCCAGGGGGCGACGCGCTTGCTCACGTTGCTCACCGTGTAGGTGACGCAATATCCCGCCCCCCAATCACTGTTGACGATGCGCTCGACCGTGTACTCATCGCCCACGAGCGTCGCCGGGGAAAATTCCGTCGCCGAGGCGAGCGCAAGCATCGGCGCGGGCGCGGTGACGCCCCAAAGCTGCTGAAGCCTGGCCAGCTTGTCGCCCCAGGCCCCATGCCAGTCATCCTTCAGCAGGCCGCCGGTATCGGCGCTGTTCGGGTTCCAGGACCAATAAAAGCCGTCACGCAGATCCTTCCTCTTCATCCACTCGACGGCCGCGTCAAACCACTGCTTGTCGAGTTCCAGGCCGCCATGTCCGTAACGACTGCCGAATTCGGTCGGGACCACCGCGTAGCCCAAGTCCCGCGCGAAGCCGAAATGCTCCTGCCAGATCGCCGGCATGTTGCCCGGGAAAAGGGCGTCATTGAAATACGGATGCATGTAGACGTCCGGACCATAGAAATGCGGCGCCAGGACCAGTTTGTCCCTTGGGATATCCAGCGGCTTGCAACGCAAGGGTTCCAGATTGCCGCCCCAGCCGTGCGTACGGGCGCTTGAACAGGAAGACTGTTCAGCAACGCCCGCCACGAACACCAGCAGCTTGCCGTTGGCCGCCAGGACCACCCGCGCGGCGCGCTCCGCCGCAAGGTTCCAGTCCATCGCGGGATCGCCCGCCCCCCAGGTTGCCGAGCCATGCGGCTCATTCTTGAGGTCGATCCCCACAACATGCGATACATCCTTGTAACGGGTCGCGAGCAGCTTGAGGTCGTCCAGCCACTGCTGTTCGCTGTAATGCCCGGTGTACCACAACTCGGAAATCGCCTCATCATCCGGGCGATGATGGTCGAGCAGGATAAACATCCCCGACGCGTCCAGCGCATGCACAACGTAATCGAGCAGCTGCAAGGCATTCATGTCCACGAGTTGCGGATTCAGGCCATGGTCCACCTTCGAGACCGGCGCTCCGTGCAGCGTCGCGGGCGACAAAGGCAAGCGAACCGCATTGATCCCCATGGACTTCATCTGGGCGATCATGCTGTCGACACTGCGCGCCCATAGCCCATGCGGGGCATGGCTTTCGGTCTCGAAACCGAACCAGTTCACCCCGCGCAGGGGAACACGCTGCCCCTGATCGTCGTAAATCCTGCCCGACTTCACCTGATAGGCCTGCGCGGACGTCGCCCCCCCGACCAGGGCCATCCCCGCGACAAAAATAAACAAGGCCTTTGCACGGGACATGCCCGCAAACGTTCGATCCATACCCGTCATGCTCCTTGCGCTCCATTGAATTGGCATGAAATTGAAGACCCCGAGGGAAGACGATGCCTTCACAACCCGCCTCGCCGGGGCTCGTTCCTCACACCCCAAGGAGCGGCCTGCCTGAAAAACAATCGGCGCCGAAGGCCATGCAAAGCCATGCACGCGGGGAAGTCAACCGTTCCGTTGACCTTCAGCCATCCATGCGGCGCCGGGGCCGGCGGGGGGATGCCGTTGCAAGCGGTTCGCCCTTGGTCGATGGATACGGCATGCAGGTGCGAATTCATTCGCACATGACGCTTGGTGTGCGAGTGAATTCGCATGGAGAGACTTGTGCGGCCATCGTTGCAAGCACACCCAACAGGATGCTGAAAAACCTCATCCATGAGTTTTTCAGCCATACCACGTTCGGTACACGCCCGGACGTGGTATTCGAAAGTCAATCACTGACGTGATCGACTTTCGTGCGGGACATCCATGTCCCGCCTTGGCAGGCTGCTGAAATGAGTATTTCAGCAGCCTGCCAAGGCCGTGATCGGGGCGGAAATCGGGACGCAGCCGATTGATTCACAAGCCTTCAGGCGCCGCCCGTGGCAAGCCTTGCCTTGACCTCGCGGTAGATCGCCTCCTGCTCGTCCAGCGTCAGATCGGCCAGACGCACTTTCCGCCCTTCGGCGACGGTCTCCATGCCCTGATAGCGACGGATGAACTTGTCATTGCAGCCGCGCAGGGCCGCCTCGGGGTCCATGCCGAGCTTGCGGGCAAGGTTGGTGATGGCGAACAGCAGATCGCCGATCTCCTCGAAGACATTGGCCCGATCGCCCGCCGCGATGCCTTCGCGCAACTCGGCCAGTTCCTCGTCGATCTTCGGGAACACGGCATCGGCGTCGGGCCAGTCGAAACCCTGCCGCGCCGCGCGTTTCTGCAGCTTGACTGCGCGCGTCAACGCCGGCAGGGCCAGGGCCACGCCATCCAGCGCGCTCGGGGGCTGTTCCGGCCCGCCCTTGGCGGCACGCTCGGCGGCCTTCTGCGCCTCCCAGGCCGCCTTCACGCCCGCTTCGTCGGCATGACGGACCTCGCCGAACACATGCGGATGGCGGCGCACCATCTTGTCGACGATCCCTCGCGCCACGTCATCGAAGCCGAAATGCCCGGCCTCCTCGGCCATGCGGGCGTGGTAGACCACCTGGAACAGCAGGTCGCCCAGCTCCTCGCGCAGCTCGCCCATGTCCTGCCGGGCGATGGCCTCCAGGACCTCGTAGGCCTCCTCCAGGGTGTAGGGCGCGATGGTGGCGAAGCTTTGCTTCACGTCCCACGGGCAGCCTTGCTCGGGATGGCGCAGGGCGGCCATCAGCTCCAGCAGGGCCCGCATGGGGTCGAGGCTGGCGTCGGGCGGGGTGACGGGCATGGGCTTCAGGCCTGAACGGGCTGGGCGGCGGCGGGGCTGCCGGACGGCGCGACCGGATCGCAGGCCACGCGACCGAGCAGCACGTCCCACACCGCGCGCTGGCGCGCCGGAATGGCGCGGGCGCGGCTGGCGAGGAGATCCCGCAGCATCGGCTCGGTCAGCACGCCCTCGGGCACGCCCTTGACGAAGCGCGCGGGGCCGGTCACGACGAGCCGGGGTTCAACCGCCACCTGCACCAGGTCGCCCAGGATCATCGCGTCCAGCGTCTCCGCCAGCTCGCGCAGGCGCCGGAACGGGTTGTCGAATTCGTGCCGGCGGCCGCGCCCGAAGCGAGTCCAGCGCTGGGTATGCGAGGAACCGTGCAGCTCGCCGGTGAGGTGCTGGACCTCCAGCAGGACCAGGCCCTCGGCGGTCAGCAGCAGGTGATCGACCTGCGTGTAGCCGCCCACCTGGTCGGGAATCACCGCGTCACGCACATGCGGCAGACCGCTGGCCAGCAGCGCCTCGCGCACCCGTTTTTCGGCCTTGTCGGGCGTATCGCCCAGACCGCGCAGCCAGCCCCTCATGCGCCGCTCAGGGTTTGTGAATGAATCGACCGTGCATTGCCGTCATTGCGAGCGCTCTTGCCTTGAGCCACGCGACAGAAGGCCGTGGTGGGGAAGCCATCCATGGGCCGCTGCACCCATGGATCGCCACGGCCTTCGGCCTCGCGATGACGTTGCGGGCATGTGTGTATGCATGTTTTTTTCACAGGCTCTCAGCCCTCCAGCACGGCCAGCCCGCCATGCTCGGCATGGTAGGAGCTGCGCACCAGCGGGCCGCTGGCGACATGGCGGAAGCCCAGTTCCCGGGCGATGCCGGCGAGACGGTCGAACTGTTCCGGCGAGACATAGCGCTTGACCGCCAGGTGATGGACGCTGGGCTGCAGGTACTGGCCCAGGGTGAGCATGTCGACGTCATGGGCGCGCAAATCCTTCAGCACCTCGACGATCTCCTCGTCGGTCTCGCCCAGGCCCAGCATCAGGCCGGACTTGGTCGGCACCGATGGCACACGGGCCTTGAATGCTTTCAGCAGGCGCAGCGAGCCGGCATAGTCCGCGCCGGGACGGGCCTCGCGGTACAGGCGCGGCACGGTCTCCAGATTGTGGTTGAACACATCCGGCGGGGCAGCGGCGAGGATGTCGATGGCGATGGCCTCGCGGCCGCGGAAATCCGGCGTCAGCACCTCGATGGCCAGGCCCGCCCGGGCCACGCGCGCCTCGCGGATGCAGGCGGCGAAGTGCCCCGCCCCGCCGTCGCGCAGGTCGTCGCGATCCACCGAGGTGATGACCACGTACCTGAGCCCCATCGCGGCGATGGTGCGGGCGAGATTGGCCGGCTCGTCCGCGTCCAGCGGGTCGGGTCGGCCATGGGCCACGTCGCAGAACGGGCAGCGGCGGGTGCAGATGCCGCCCATGATCATGAAGGTCGCCGTGCCGCTGCCGAAGCACTCGCCAAGGTTCGGGCAGTTGGCCTCCTCGCACACGGTATGAAGCCTGGCCTCGCGCAGGATGCCCTTGAGCCGCTGCACCTCGGCGCCGCCATGCACCTGCGAGCGGATCCATTTGGGCTTGGGCAGCGGCGTATCGAGCGGCACCACCTTGATGGGGATGCGGGCGACCTTGTCCTCGCTGCGCATATTGCGCGTGATGGGGCGGGTGATCGTGCTGCTATCGGATGAATCGTTCATTCGCGGTCCATAAATTCGGGTTCGAGCCCAAGGTAAATGCCGAAATAAAGCCATCCTTGGCTTTATTCAGCCCAGCTCACCGCGAAGTGAATTTGCGGTGAGCTCCACGAATCAAGGACTTACGTCGTTGTTCGTGTTGAGGCATCCTGCCTCAAACGTTCGGCCAGATGATGGGCGAGACGCGGCTTGAGCGCCTCGACGCTCATGCCGGGCGCGAAGTCGCTCACCTGGCACATGCGCAGGCCGGCGTAGCCGCAGGGGTTGATGCGCGAGAAGGGGGCCAGGTCCATCGCCACGTTCAGGGCGAGGCCATGATAGCAGCGCCCGCCGCGAACCTTGAGGCCAAGCGAGGCGATCTTCGCCCCGTCCACGTACACGCCGGGGGCGTCGCGCTTCGAGGCCGCCTCGATGCCCAGCCCGGCCAGCAGCCCGATGACCGCCTGCTCCAGATGCTCGACCGTATCCCGCACGCCCAGTCTGGCGCGGCCCAGATCGAAGAGCAGATAGCCCACCAGCTGGCCGGGGCCGTGGTAGGTCACCTGCCCGCCCCGGTCGGTCCGGACCACGGGGATGTCGCCGGGCATGAGCAGATGCTCGGGCTGGCCGTTCAGGCCCTGGGTGAAGATTGGGGGGTGTTCGACCAGCCAGAGCTCGTCAGGCGTCGATGGCGTGCGCGCGGCGGTGAAGGCGCGCATGGCCTCGAAGCTGTCCGCGTAGGGTTGCAGGCCAAGGTCGCGCACGCGCAGGTGGGTTGGCATGGCAGGCCGTCAGAGGCTCATGATCACCTTGGGGTGCGCCAGCAGGGCGGCGGTGATGGCCTCGACCTGCGGACGCGATTCGGCGACCAGGCGAACGGTGATGGCCATGTACTTGCCGCCCGTGCTCGGCCGCACGCTGACCGCGCCCTCGCCGAGGTTGGGCGCATGCTCGCGGATCAGGGCCACCATCTCGGCCTCGAAGGTCTCGCAGGCCTTGCCCATGATCTTGATCGGATAGTCGCAGGGAAATTCCAGCGGCGGCGGGTTGTCGAAGGCGCAGAAACTCATGCGAGTCCCTCCCGTACTTGTTGCTTGAATGATTGATAGACCGCGTACATGCGCTGCCAGAGCGGGCCCGGCACGCCCGCGCCCACGACTGCGCCATCCACGCGGGTGATGGGCACGATCTCGCGGGTGGAGCTGGTCACCCAGACCTCGTCCGCCGCGCGCAGCAGGGCCTCGGGCATGCCCGCCTCGAGCACCGTGCAACCCTGTTCGCGCGCAAGCTCGATGACCAGCTCGCGGGTGATGCCGCCGAGGATGGACGGCGACTTGGCCGTGGTGTGGACCACACCGTCCTTGACGATGAACAGGTTGCTGGCCGAGCCCTCGATGGCCATGCCGTCGCGCAGCAGGATGGCCTCGGCCGCGCCCTGCTCGACCGCCTCCTGCCGCGCCAGCACGTTGCCGAGCAGCTGGATGGTCTTCAGGTCGCAGCGCAGCCAGCGGATGTCCGGCACGGTGATGGCGGCGGCGCCCTCGCTCGCCCAGGTCGCGGGTATCGGCACCAGCGGGGTGCACATGGCGAACACGGTCGGCGGCGTGCCCTCGGGCGGGAAGGCATGGTCGCGCCTGGGCGGCGCGCCTCGGGTCACCTGCAGGTAGACGGACTGATCGCCCCCGCCGTTCTTTTTCACCAGATCGGCGAGCATGTCCAGCCACGCGGCACGGCTCATCGGATGGACGATGCGGATGCCATCCAGGCTGCGCTCCAGCCGCTCGATATGCTCATCGCCCCGAAGCATGCGCCCGCCGTAGACGGGGATGGCCTCGTACACGCCATCGCCGAACAGGAAACCGCGATCGAGCACGGAGACCCTGGCCTCGTCGAGGGGCATGAACTGACCGTTGAGATGGACGATGGCGGACATGGCGCATCCAGTAAGTGGTGGCTTTGGAATTCGAGGGGGCGGCCTTGCCTGCCGCCCCCGTCAGGGCAGGAGCATGGGGGCGATCAGTTGAACATCAACAGCACGCCATCCGCCATGCGGCGGAAGATGCCGCCCTTCGGGACGCCAGCCAGGGCCACGGCGGGCGCCTCGGCCACCACCTCATCGCCCAGCTTGGCGCGGACCGTGGCCAGCACCTGACCCTTGGCGACCGGGGCATCGATCCGCGGGGGCATGTCGATCGCGAGGCTCAGCGTGTCGGACTGGCCGCGTGGCGCGGTGACATAGAAATCGCCGGCAAGCCCCAGCTGGACGGTCTTGCTCGCGCCCTTCCAGACGCGCGGCTCGACCAGCACCTCGCCGCCCTTGCGCAGCAGGCGGGTCTCGAAGAAGCGGAAGCCATAGTTCAGCAGCGACAGCGACTGCTCGGCGCGCGCCTCGTCGCTGGCGGTGCCCAGCACCACGGAGATCAAGCGCATGCCCTCGCGCTCGGCGGAGGCCACCAGGCAGAATCCCGCCGCCTCGGTGTGGCCGGTCTTGCCGCCATCCACGGTCGGATCCCGCCACAGCAGGCGATTGCGGTTGATCTGCTTGATGTTGTTCCAGACGAATTCCTTCTCGCGCTCGCGCACATACTGCTCCGGGAAGTCGCGGATCAGGGCGACCATCAGCCTGGCGAGGTCGCGCGCGGTGCTGTAGTGGTTGGCGTCCGGCCAGCCGGTGGAGTTGGTGAAGCGGGTGCCGGTCATGCCGAGACGCTGGGCCTCGTGGTTCATCATGTTGGCGAAGGCGTCCTCGCTGCCGGCGATGTGTTCCGCCAGCGCGATGGTGGCGTCGTTGCCGGACTGGATGATCAGGCCCTTGAGCAGATCATCGACCTTCACCTGATGGCCCACCCGCACGAACATCTTCGAGCCCTGCATGCGCCAGGCCTTCTCGCTGATGGTGACGGGGGTTTCGGGCGTCAGGTCACCGCGCTTCATCGCGCCATAAATGATGTAGGCCGTCATCAGCTTGGTGATGCTGGCCGGCTCGACGCGCATGTCCGGGTTGCCTTCGGTCAGCACCTTGCCGCTCTGGAAGTCGACCAGGATATGCGCCTTGGCGGCGACGGTCGGCGCGGTCGGAAGCGGCATGGCGGGTGCGGGCGCAAGCGGAACGGATTGCGGCAAGGGTGTCGCGGGCGCGGCGAGAACGGGGGTAGCGGCAAGCGTGGCGGCGAAAACGAGGGTAGCAAAACGAAGCATGGGCATTGGAATATCGGTATCGAAATGAGCGGAGGCGTCCCGGCCGGATTTGACGCGTGCGTGGAGCATGCGCCACCTCATTCTAGCGCCCGCGCGCCGGGCCTGCATCTGTTGGGGCCGAACACCGGCCGGCCGCGCCCGTTTTCTCCCGATTATGCCTATATAATCGGGTCATCGTCACGCCACACGGGGATCGCCATGCGTCACACTCTCATCCTCAGCGCACTGCTGCTTGCCACCCTGCCCACCCTGAGCCAGGCCGCGATCTACAAATGGGTGGACGCCCAGGGCGTGACGCACTTCACCGAACAGCCGTCGCCCTCCGGACGGGGCGAGGAAGTGCAGCCCCGCGTGACGCGCCCGGCCACGCCGCCTCCGGTCGCCCCCGCCAGCGCCATGGATGCCGCCCCGCCCGCCGGCGAGACCAACCCGGCCAAGCCCGGGGAGGTGCTCACCATGCCGGCGGACAAGATGGCGGAACAGTGCCAGAACGCCCGCCAGCGCCTCCAGCAGCTCGAATCCAGCCCGCGCATCATGACCCGCGGCGAGGGCGGCCAGATGCAGCGCGCGCCCGAGGAAGAGCGCCAGCGGATGATGGACGAGGAGCGCAAGCGCATCGAGCTCTACTGCATCGAGTGACCCACGCCATGCCCACCCTGATCCTTCACACCAACCGGCCCCTTGACGAGCAACAGCGCACCGAACTTCCGGCACGCCTGGCGCGGTTCACCGCCCAGGCGACCCGCAAGCCCGAGCAGTGGATCATGACCGTGATCCACGATGCCCGCCCGATGAGCTTCGCGGGCGGCCATGCCCCCTGCGCCTTCGTCGAGTTCAAGAGCATCGGCCTGCCGGATGCTGACATGCCCGCCATTTCCGCCGGACTGTGCGAACTTCTGCAGGATGCGCTTGGCCTCGATCCGGCCCGCGTCTACATCGAATTCACCCGCGCCGAACCCCAGCGCTGGGGCTGGAACAGCGGCACGTTCTGACCCGGCTTCCCGCCCCCTCATCATCCGATCCCCATCATTCAGGCCCGTCACAACATGCGTCTCTCCCAGTTCCCGCTCGCCACCCTCAAGGAAACCCCGTCCGACGCCGAGGTCATCAGCCACCAGCTGATGCTGCGCGCCGGCCTGATCCGCCGCCTGGCCGCCGGCCTCTACACCTGGTCGCCGCTGGGCCTGAGGGTGCTGCGCAAGGTCGAGCGGATCGTGCGCGAGGAGATGGACCGCGCCGGCGCCCTGGAGGTGCTGATGCCCGCCGTGCAGCCCGCCGAACTGTGGCAGGAATCCGGCCGCTGGGAGCAGTACGGTCCCGAACTGCTGCGTTTCAAGGATCGCCACGACCGCGAGTTCTGCTACGGCCCGACGCACGAGGAGATCATCACCGACTTCGCGCGCCGCGAGCTGAAGAGCTACAAGCAGCTGCCGGTCTGCTGGTACCAGGTGCAGACCAAGTTCCGCGACGAGATCCGCCCGCGCTTCGGCGTGATGCGCGCGCGCGAGTTCCTGATGAAGGACGCCTACTCCTTCCACCTCGGCCAGGACTCCCTGCAGGCGACCTATGAGGTGATGCACGCAACCTACACCCGCATCTTCACCCGCCTCGGGCTCGACTTCCGCGCCGTGCGCGCCGACACCGGCAGCATCGGCGGCACCGGCTCGCACGAGTTCCATGTGCTGGCCTCCTCCGGCGAGGACGACATCGCCTTCTCGACCGCATCCGACTACGCCGCCAACGTGGAGCTGGCCGAGGCCGTCGCGCCCGCAGGCGAGCGCCTGGCCGCGACCGAGCCCATGCGCGCCATCCCGACCCCGGACACCCACACCATCGAGCAGGTTGCCGCCCTCACCGGCCTGCCGATGAACCGCGTGCTCAAGACCCTGATCATGCGCGGCGCCGAGGAAGGCAGGCTGGTCGCCCTGGTCCTGCGCGGCGACCACCAGCTCAACGAGATCAAGGCCGAGAAGCTGGCCGAGGTTGCCAGCCCGCTCTGCTTCGCCAGCCCCGAGGAGGTGCGCGAGACCATCGGCGCGGGCGTCGGCTCCATCGGCCCGGTCGGTCTGGATGCGCTCGGCATCAGCGTATTCGTCGACCGCGCCGCCCTGCATGTCGCCGACTTCGCCTGCGGCGCCAACCGCGACGACGAGCACCTGCTGGGCGTGAACTGGGGCCGCGACCTGCCGGAGGCCGCCGCCGTGGACATCCGCAATGTGGTCGAGGGCGATCCGAGCCCGGACGGCCAGGGCACCCTCGTCATCCGTCGCGGCATCGAGGTTGGCCACATCTTCCAGCTCGGCGACAAATACAGCCGCGCCATGAACGCCGTCGTGCTCGACGAGCAGGGCAAGTCCCAGGTCATGACCATGGGCTGCTACGGCATCGGCGTCTCCCGCGTGGTCGCCGCCGCCATCGAGCAGAACCACGACGAGCGCGGCATCCGCTGGCCGATGGCGCTGGCCCCGTTCCAGATCGCCCTGCTGCCGCTCAATGCATCCAGGGCCCCGCAGACCATGGAGCTGGCGCAAAAGCTCTACGCCGAACTGGCCGCGCTGGGCGTGGACGTCCTGCTGGACGACCGTGAACTGCGCCCGGGCGTCATGTTCGCCGACATGGAGCTGATCGGCATCCCGCATCGCCTCGTCATCAGCGACAAGGGTCTGGCGGCGGGCGAGCTCGAGTACCGCGCCCGCGACGCAGCGGAGAACGAGATGCTGCCCGCCGACACCATCATGGATGCCCTCAGGCAGCGCCTTGGCCTGGACTGACCGCTCGACTGCACCCAGCAAAACGCCCGTAAATGCGCGCGAGGATCGGCAAAGGTGTTGCCGAACTTCGGGCGAAGGAGAAATCAGGATCAGGGTGTTGCACTTGGAAGTTGAGACCGCCCGGGCATTCGTCCATCTCGAAGAACAGAAACACGCCGGCCTTGCCCTCCTGTTTCGCGGTCGCGAGCTCCTCCTTGAGGTTGCCGAAGTTCTCGTCGAAGAAGCCTCCCCCGGCGGCCATCAACGGGCTGGATGCCAGCATAAGGGCCATAAAAAAGGCGCCAAGAAGGCGCCCGAATACCTGGGAAAACACGTTGCTCAGCGACATGCCTTGATCTCCTTGCCTACGGGAGTTTGGCACCACTCGCGCATGTAGCGTTCGAGGGTGTCATGATTGATCGCGCCCACATGGGTGCGCGCCACGCTGCCATCCGGCGCGACCAGCACGGTGGTCGGCAGGCCGCGGATCGGGCCGAACGGACCGGGCTTGGCCGGACTCATCGGCATGACCGGATAGCTGATCATCTGGTCATCAATGAACTGGGCCAGCTTGCCGGCATCCGCCTTCTCGAAGTCCACGCCCCAGACCAGGGCATCCTTGTCCTTGTGGCTGTCGTGGAAGCGGATCAGTTCGGGGATTTCCTCAAGACAGGGTGGACACCAGGTCGCCCAGAAATTCACCACCACGAACTTGCCCTGCTGGCCGGCAAGGCTGTGCGCCCTGCCCTGGGTGTCCTGCAGGACGACATCCTGCGCCCAGGCCGGCGCATGGACAGCCAGCAGCAGCAGGATCGCGGCCAGGTGGCGCATCAGTGCTTGTCTCCGCCCAGGATGGGGCCATGATCCTCGGCCTTGTGCGAGAGGAACAGGGACAGGCCGATCAGGGCGATGCCGCCGGCGAAGGTCAGCAGGTCCATCGGTGTCTTGAAGCTCATGTTGATGCCGTACTCGAAGAACTTGACCACCAGGATCAGCAGGATGACCTTGGCCAGGCGGTTCTTCAGGTCGTCCAGGTTGTTGATGATCAACACGTTGGATGCGCCTTCCGCGCCGTGCGCCGCGTCGATCTTGCTGATGAACAGCTCGTACAGGCCCAGGGCGAAGATCAGCAGGATGGTGGCGAGGAGGAAGCCGTCCAGCACCTCGACCACATGGGTCACGGTCTGGTTGCGCAGCGCCACCTTTTGCGCGGTGTCCAGCGCCGGATCGGCATAGTGCAGCAGGTGCGCGACGGTGTTGTAGGCATCCACGGCCGCCACGTAGAACATCGCGAGGCTCAGGATGGCGCTGACGATGACGGCCACGATGACCACCAGGCGAAGATCCCACAGGAGCTTCTCGAAAAACTGCTCGATCATTTTCATCGGTCGTGCCTTGGAAACAGATGGCGTGAGGGGATGCCAGTTTAAGGGGAAGCCGCCCCATCCTCAACGCCCCCGCCGCAATCCATGGAAGCGAGGCCATGGCATAATGACCTACCCCAATGATCAAGCATGCGCCTCGCATCCTCATACATGTCATGAACCCGCCAGCCCCAGAAATCCTTGTTTTGTACTTCAGCCGCGACGGCAGCACCGCCGCCATGGCCCGCCATGTCGCGCGTGGCATCGAGGCGGCGCCGGGCATGCGCGCCCGCCTGCGCAGGATCGAGGGCGGTGAAACAGGCGCATCGTCCGACGCCCCGCCCGTCGCCCGCGTGGAAGACCTGGCCGAGTGCGCCGGCCTTGTGCTTGGCAGCCCGACCTATTTCGGCAACATGGCGGGGCCGGTCAAGAGTTTCATCGACCAGACCAGCAGCCTGTGGCTGACCGGGGCGCTGATCGGCAAGCCGGCCGCCGTATTCACCTCCACCGCCAGCCAGCACGGCGGCCAGGAGAGCACCCTGCTCTCCATGATGATCCCACTGCTGCACCACGGCATGCTGCTGGTCGGCCTGCCCTACAGCGAGCCCGCCCTGCTGAAGACCCGGGCGGGCGGCACGCCCTACGGCGCCAGCCACACCTCGGGCGACGGCAACCTGCCGCTGACCGACGAGGAAAAGACCTTGTGCCAGGCGCTCGGCCGGCGCGTGGCCGACACCGCGCGGCGCCTGATGGCCTGAAGATCAACAAAACAGTTGATCAATTCCTTCAATCGCGCTGTCATTGAGGGGCGGCATCATGTGTCGCTCCAACCTCATACAACGCAAGGAATCGTCCTCATGATCAAGAAATGCCTCTTCCCCGCTGCCGGCTATGGCACCCGTTTCCTCCCGGCGACCAAGGTCATCCCCAAGGAGATGCTGCCGATCGTCGACAAGCCGCTGATCCAGTACGGCGTCGAGGAAGCGATGGATGCGGGCATCCGCGAGATAGCCATCGTCACGGGTCGCGGCAAGCGCGCGCTTGAAGACCACTTCGACATCAACTACGAGCTCGAGGCCCAGCTGCGCGGCACCAGCAAGGAAAGCATGCTGGCCGGCATCCGCAGCATCATCAACACGTGCAGCTTTTCCTACACTCGCCAGACCGAGATGAAGGGACTGGGGCACGCGGTACTCACCGGCGAGACTCTGATCGGTCATGAAGATCCGTTTGCCATCGTCCTCGCGGATGACCTGTGCTTCAACGGGGACCACGGCGTCCTCGCACAGATGGCCGAGGTTCACGCACGCCATGGCTGCACCGTGGTCGCGGTCGAGGAAGTGCCGCTCAGCGAGATCCACAAATACGGCGTGATCGCGGGCGAGGAGATCGAGCCCGGCGTCTACCGCGTCGACGCCATGGTCGAAAAGCCCGCCGCCGAGGTGGCGCCGAGCAATCTCGCCGTGATCGGCCGCTACATCATCACCCCGGACATCTTCGACATTCTGCGCGAGACCACGCCCGGCGCGGGCGGCGAGATCCAGCTGACCGACGCCCTGCTTCAGCAGGCCAAGCAGGGCCGCGTCATCGCCTACAAATTCGAAGGACGCCGCTTCGACTGCGGCTCCGTGGAGGGCTTCGTGCAGGCGACCAACTTCATGTACCATGAAAAAATGGATGGCGCCGATCGCAGGAAGAATCTTCGCTAAAGATCGACCTAGACGCTTTTCCAACGACAAAGACCAGCCAGATGCATATTCGCGAAAACACCGTCGTTCTCATTGATTACCGACTCACCAACGATGCCGAAGAACTCATCGACTCTTCGGACGAACATGGTCCGCTCGGCTATATTCATGGCCACGGCAACATCATCCCGGGCCTGGAGCAGGCCCTCGAGGGCCGCGCCGTCGGTGACAACTTCAAGGCAAGCATCGAACCCTCGATGGCCTATGGCGAGAAGAATCCGGCCCTGACCCAGACCCTGCCGAGCAGCATGTTCGGCGGCGTCGACCAGATCGCCGTCGGCATGCAGTTCCATGCCCAGACCGACCATGGCGTCGAGGTGGTGACCGTCACCTCCGTCGAGGCCGAGCAGGTCACCATCGACGGCAACCATCCTCTGGCCGGCCAGACCCTGCATTTCGAGGTCACCGTGCGCGAGGTGCGCGAGGCCCAGGCCGAAGAGATCGAGCACGGTCATGTGCATGGCGAACACGGCCATCACCACTGAGTGATCAGCCGCGCTGAAAACAAGGAGGCTCATGCCTCCTTTTTTATGCCCGCAAGTAACGACGGGTTGAACTCACCCGGTTTCTGCCTTATCTAACAGGATGCTTGAAAACCTCATCCATGAGTTTTTCAGCCATACCACGTCCGATACACGCCCGGACTTGGTATGCGAAAATCACTCACTTACGTGATTGATTTTCGTGCGGGACATCCATGTCCCGCCTTAGCAGGCTGCTGAAATAAGTATTTCAGCAGCCTGCTAATCGCCATCCGTTTCAAAACCTTTCCCCGGAGCCCCCATGAGCCTGCAAGCCCTGATCTTCGATGTCGACGGCACCCTGGCCGATACCGAACGCGACGGCCATCGCCCTGCCTTCAATGCCGCCTTTGAGGAGGCCGGGCTGGACTGGCGCTGGGATGTGCCGATGTATGGCGAACTGCTGGCGGTGACCGGCGGCAAGGAGCGCATCCGCTACTATCTGGAGCGCTTCAATACCGAGTTTGAACGGCCCGACAACGCCGATGCGTGGATCGCCGGGCTGCACAAGGCCAAGACCCGCCACTATGTGCGCATGCTCGGCGAAGGCCTGATCCCGCTGCGCCCGGGCGTCAGGCGACTGATCGACGAGGCCCGCGCCGCAGGCCTGCGCCTGGCCATCGCCACCACCACCACGCCGGAAAACGTCACCGCCCTGCTCTCCGCCACGCTCGGCCCGGACAGCATCGGCTGGTTCGAGGTGATCGCGGCGGGCGACATCGTGCCGAACAAGAAGCCCGACCCGGCCATCTTCGTCCACGCACTGGAGGCCATGAACCTGCCGGCCGAGGCCTGCATCGCCTTCGAGGACTCTCGCAACGGCCTCATCTCCTCGACCGGCGCGGGGCTGCGAACCCTCGTCACGGTCAACGATTACACCCGTGACGATGCCTTCGAGGGCGCCGCCATGATCCTCGAGCACCTCGGCGAACCCGACCAACCTGCTGCCGTGCTCAGTGGTGGCACAGGTGCACGGGTGGTCGACATCGACATGCTCAGGAACGAACTGGCCGGCTGATGGAGCCAGCCTTATCCTGCATCCAATCGTTCAATCACGCGCCCGGTCGACAAGAATTATCCTTGTCAACCGGGCGTTTTGCCCGCCAACCGCCCATGACCCATGGAACACAGGATGAGCGACTCTCAACAAGCCTTCCCCTATGCGGACTTCCTTGATCAATTCGAGGAAGCCATCTACTGGCACATCGCCTGGTACTCACGCGGCATCCGACATCTGATGTTCGGCGATGGCGCGGGCGATGACCTGGTGGGCAAGGATGCACACAGCCACTGCAGACTTGGCAGCTTTCTAAGCCGTTTCCCTACCCCACCGGGGTGTGAGGACCTGCTCGTCCAAGTCGATGAGCTGCATGAACAGATGCACGCCTTGATGCGCAACGCCCTGCTCGAGGCGCGCAACGGCACGCCGCTCGGCGAGGATGCCTTCGGCGAGATCGAGGAGGTGCACAGCCTGTTCTTCAACAGCCTGCACGGGCTGTTCCGCAAGCTGTCTGAAGATCGCTGCATGGACATCGCCGGGGCAAAATCCGGCTGCTAGACATTCTTGCCCTGACCACCGGGGCCCGGCGCATCAGGCCCAGGCCTCCAGCCGTACCATGCCCAGCAAACCGCGCAGCAGGTCGCGCATGCCGACCATGCCGATGACCTTCCCTTCGTCATCCACCACCGGCATGGCCGCATAGCCCCTGTCCAGCATCAGCCGGACGATGACCTCCAGGGGGGTGTCCTCCCGCAAGGCATCCACCGGCTTGCGGCACGCCTCGCCAACCGTCATGCCTGCATCGACAGGCCGGGGCAGCTCACCCGGCGGCCAGGCCAAGCGCAACAGATCCGCCAACCCCAGCAGGCCCGTCAGCCGACCTTCATCATCCACCACGGGCGCCTGATACAGCTCGCGGGCATGCAGGGCCTCGCGCGCCTCGGTCAGCGGCATCGAGGCCCCGAGCGCATACACCGCATCCTGCATCAGCATCCCTGCCCGTAGCGCGCGCGCGGTCGACCCACCACGCTCGCCCGCCGCACGGATGGCCGCGCGCAGGCGCTCTGCCGCCTGCCGCGACGGGCTTTGCTCATCGTCACTGATCGCGGCGACCGGCGCGGTCGGCTGGGTCCGCTCCGGCCCGCCCTCCCTCGGCAAGCGATCGAGCCTGACCGGATCAGCGACGCCCGGCCCATGCACAATGATGGCCATGTATTGCCCTCAGCTTAAGCCAGCCTAAGAGGCATCGGCCTCGGCCAACAGTTGCCTGCCCCATGCCTCCACCTGATCGAGCACCAGCCATTCGCGTCCGGTCGATGCCGGGTCGGCGCGCAAGGCCTCGATACTGGAGAAAAAGGCATCGGCCCAGATCCCCGCGCCGCCTTCCTCGTCCGTCAGGCGTGAAATACGCAGATCATGCCAGCGCGCCATCTCCTCCGGCCTCAGGCTGGCGGGCACATGCCGCGCACGGTAGCGGAACAGCAATTCACGCAAGCGCGCGTCGCGCAGTTCATCCTGCAGGCTGGCGAGCCTTTCGGGCGACATGGCTCGCACCCGGGCCACACGCTGTCTATCGGCATCGGAGAAGAAACCCTGATACAAGGCCGCCTCGGCATCCAGCGGGCGCGACGTGGGTTCGGCGGCATACAGCCCCCGCGCCAGCGCCTCGAAGGCGTCGCGATGCTGCTGGATGAACTCGAAGTGACGCTGGCACTCGGCCCGATCAAGCTGCAGGCGTGCGGCGCCGGGTTCATCAAGCACGCGGAAGGGCGCGAGCAACGGGGCGCGGTTGAGATGCAGCTCCTTGATCGCCGGACGCTCGACCCCCTCGGGCAGGTCGTCCCGCCGGGCAAACAGCAGTTCAAGCAGCGTCTCGGCTGGCGTTTCCAGCAATATCTCGGGATTTTGACGCAGATCAGCCACGATCACCCGATTGGCGATGCGCGGATGCGCCCCCAGCACGGCCATCGCCGTGGTGTGACCGTAGACCGCCGGGAACATGCCGGAGGTATGCAGCAGCGGCTTGCCATGCTCCCTGGCGATCAGATCGCTCACCGCCTTCTTGCTGCGCAAGGCATAGGCGTAATCGAACAGCCTGGGCTGCCGGTCACGGATCAGACGGGCAAGGTCGATGGTGGCGCGCACGTCGGACAGCGCATCGTGGGCGTTCGCATGGCTGAGGCCATTGGCCTCGGTCAGGTGGGTCAGCTTGAAACTCGGCGCGCCATCCTCGCGCAGCGGCCACTCGATGCCCTCGGGACGCAAGGCATAGGTGTAGCGCGCCACATCAAGCAGATCCCAGCGGGTGTTGCCGTGCTGCCACTCATGCGCATAGGGGTCGATGAAGTTGCGGTAGAACAGGAAGCGGGTGTAGGTGTCGTCGAAACGGATGCTGTTGAATCCCGCGATGCAGGTGCCTGGCGCGCCCAATGCCTCGCGCACGCGGTCGGCAAACTCAGGCTCCGGCAATCCCTTTTCTTCCGCCTGCTGCGGCGTGATGCCGGTGATCAGGCAGGCCACGGGATCGGGCAGGCCGTCATGGCTCGGCTTGCAGAACAGCTCGACCGGCTCGCCGACCGGCTCAAGCTGTTCGTTGGTGCGTATCCCGGCAAACTGGGCAATGCGCCCGGTCGCGGGGTCCACGCTGAAGGTCTCGTAGTCGTACCAGAAAATGGTATTCACGCGGTATATCCCTGCGGCTTGGCCATCTAGAATGCAGACATGGACATCTTCACCGATCTGCTCGCCTGGTTCGAGGCCCACCCTCGCATCGTCGTCAGCGTAACCGCCTTAAGCGTGCTGAGCTTTTTCGCCACCCTGGCCGCCCTGCCCTGGCTGGTCACGCGCATCCCGCCGGACTATTTCGCCCCGCCCAGGCGCAAGCGCTCGCGTTTTGCCAAGGAGCACCCGGTCATTCGGCTCGACATCCTGATCCTGCGCAACCTGATCGGCCTCGTCGTGTTCCTGATGGGCGTGGTGATGATCGCAACGCCAGGCCCCGGGGTGATCACCATCCTCGCCGGACTGATCCTGATGAACTACCCGGGCAAGTACAGGCTGGAGCGCTGGATCATCCGGCGGCCACCCCTGTTGCGGATGGTGAATGCATTGCGGGCCCAGCGGGGCGCCGACCCGCTGGAGTTCTGATCAGCCGCCCGGGATGCCGGGCATGCGCGCGGAGAGCGGCTTCACGTCGCCGGACAGGCGCCACTCGAACACCGTGGCGTAGTGCAGCACGGCGCGGCAGTATTCGCGCGTCTCGGTGAAGGGCACGGTATCCACCCAGATGTCCGCCGGCAGGGCCTCGCCTTTCGGCAACCACTGCTTCACCCGCCCCGGCCCGGCGTTGTAGGCGGCGGTGGCAAGCACCTGGTGGGCGTCGAACGTGTCCAGCACATAACGCAGGTAGGCGCTGCCAAGCTGCATGTTGGTGCTGGGGTCATGCAGGTCGCTGTGATCCGGCGCCGGGAGGTCATGCTTCTTCGCCACGTACTTCGCGGTCGCGGGCATGAGCTGCATCAGGCCCTGCGCCCCGGCGCTCGAACCGATATCCGCCATGAAGGCGCTCTCGCGGCGCATCACCCCGAACATCCAGCCGCTGTCGATGGACTCGGCGCGCGCGAAGCGCTCGACCTCGTCCCGCCATGGCAGCGGGAAGCGCACCTCGAGATCCTCCAGCCCCGCATGGCGCGCCTTGCCCATGGTGATGGCGGCGCGCTCCATCCAGCCCCAGCGGGCGGCAAGGTGGGCCGCCGCGCGCTGGGTGGGCGGGTCCATGTCGCGCAGGGCGGCCTGCCATTCCTTGCGCGCCTCGCTCATCAGGCCCAGCACATAAAACTCGCGCGCGCGGCGGACGGCGGGGCGCAGGGCGACATCCGTGACCAGGCTATCGGGCGGCAAGTCGATGTAGCCCAGGTCGTAGCGAACCCCCGCGCGATCGGCGGCCAGCAGGCCGTAGTAGCTGATGCTGCGCGCGATCTCCCGCCACAGCTGCCTGGCGGCATCGCCCTGGCCCTGCGCATCCAGCGCGCGGGCTCGCCAATAGCGCCATTCGTCCTGGGACTGCTCGTCGGCGGGCATGGATTCGATGGTTGCCAGCACCTGGCCCCACTGCTGGGTGCGCAAGGCCGCGCGAACCTTCCATGCCCGTGAATACTCATCCAGCGCACTGGCGGGCACCCCCTCAAACCAGTCGATGGCCTCGGCAAGATGCTGGCGCGCGGCCTCCACGGCGATATCGCGCTCGGCCTCGTGACGCGCCCAGGCGGCCATGCCCTCGCGCGCCTTCAGCCCAAGCCATGTGGCCCGGGCCTCGCGGGCATCCTTGCGCGCCATGTGTTTAACGGCATCGGCCAGCATGTGATGCAGCACCGCATCACCCTGGGTGTCCCTGTTTTTCTTCAGGAACGCTTCGGGCGTCTTGCGCGCCTGCTGCCATTCAGGGATACGCTCCCGCGCCTCCAGTCTTGCCGCAAGCCGGCGGGCCTCGCTGACCTTGCCATCGTCCATCGACGCCTCAAGACGCTTCCAGAGAAGCTCGGCGGTCAACTTGCCAGACGCCGCCAACCAGTCTTCCATGCGCTCACAGGTTTCGGGAAGACTTTTGGCTTCGCGCCAGACGGTGAGTGCTTCATCAAGCACCGGGGGAACGCCCAGCTCCATGCCGCGCGCGACCACGCGCTGGCAGCGGAACTCGGTGCTCTCCAGCGAGGCATCGTCAAACGCGAGATAGCCGCTCCAGTCCCCCACACTGGCGAGCTGGCGCAGCTGGCGCTTGCGCAGTTCCTCGGCCATGAAGCTATCGGGCACGGCCTTGAGGAAAGCCATGATTTCGGCGGGCGCCGCCGTGTCGAACCGTTCACGCAGATCCAGATAGGTCAGGTAATCCCTGAGCGGATAGTCCCTGAGCTCATCCAGCCGGGCCCGCGCGGCCTCGCGCTTGCCCGCCTGCATGGCGTCCAGGGCGGCGCGAAATACCGGACGATCCCCATCCAGTCCCGCCTGGGCCGTGGAGAGCCACCCGCCACCCAGCAGCAGGAAGGCGAACATGCGACCGAATTTGATGGACATGACGGCATCGCGCCAAACGCGCGCTCCAATTGTTTGATATGAATCCCTATACTTTAGCAGCCTGCCGGACTTGAGACGAACTGGCTACAAAAGCCGCGGGCCGGTCCATATTTCGCCGCTTTTTTGGGCCATAGTCCCTGCTATGGCCCGGCAAAATCGTCATTGCTGTCCTCGGCCGGCGACTTTTTCGCTTCAGTCCCTCAAGTCCGACAGGCTGCTAACGGATTCCGGCCTCCATGGCCCTCACCCATCGGGCTCGTCCAGCGCGGATGCCCGATTCACTCCCGACAGATCGCTCATGTACATCGGACGATTCGCCCCCACCCCCAGCGGCCCGCTGCATTTCGGCTCGCTGATCGCCGCGCTTGCGAGCTTCCTGGATGCCCGCGCCAGCGGCGGGCGCTGGCTGGTGCGCATCGAGGATCTGGACCCGCCGCGCTGCATGCCCGGCGCGTCGGACATGATCCTGCGCCAGCTCGAGGCGCATGGCCTCGGCTGGGATGGCAAGGTCGTCCACCAGTCCGCCCGCACCGAGGCCTATCGCGAGGCCCTGGAACAGCTTCGCGGGCTTGCGCTGGCCTACCCCTGCACCTGCTCGCGCAGCGCGATCCGCGCCAGCGCCAGCCGCATGGGACGGGAGGGCCCGATCGACCCCGGCACCTGCCGCACCCGCCATCTCAAGCCGGGGCACCCCCACGCCATGCGCCTCGACACGCGCGGGGCGGTGGCGGCATTCGAGGACCGGCTGCACGGCTTGATCCAGCAGGACATCGCCCATGAGCTGGGGGACTTCGTCATCTGGCGGGTGGAGGACTTGGCCGCCTATCACCTCGCCGTGGTGGTGGACGATGCCTGGCAGGGCGTGACGGATGTGGTGCGGGGCTCCGACCTTCTCGACTCGACCCCCCGCCAGGTCTGGCTGCAAGGCATTCTCGGCCTGCCCCAGCCCCGCCACATGCACCTGCCCTTGGCGCTGGCCGCCAACGGGCAGAAGCTGTCCAAGCAGAACCTTGCACCGCCGCTGTCCATGACCCAGCCGACCGGGCAACTCATCGAGGCGCTGCGTTTCCTCGGCCAGCCGGCAACGGACGAACTGGTCGATGGCACGCCCGGGGAGATCCTCGACTGGGCCGTCCGGCACTGGAGGCCCTCTTCCATCCCTCGCGCCGCGTCCCCTGCCTGACTCAGGGCGCAGGCCGAGCGATGTGCAGCACCGGGCTGCCTTCGCCCTCCTGCACCACAAGCCAGGCCTTGCCATCGCGGCTGTAGCTGATGCCTTCGTACTGCCGGGCGCCCGGCAGGTCGACCACTTCCGGCTTGCCGCGCAGGGCCTCCTGCCAGGCCTGCCCCGGCGCGCGCTTGAACATGTAGACGTGGGCATAGGTCAGCACGACCGCTTCACGCAGATCAGGCGCGAAGGCCATGTCGGTCGGCTGATGGGTGAAGGGCAGCACCTTCAGGCTGCTCGGCTCATCGGTCACCAGTGGCGCGTCGAAGGGGGGCAACTCCGCCAGCAGCTCGAGCGCCCCCTGCCCGCCCCGGGGGGCGTGCAGCGGTGCCCGGTACAGGTGTGGCCGCTCGTCACGCTTGCTCAGGATGTAGACCATCCCCTCCTCGGCATCGACCGCCATGGCCTCGGCATCGCGCGGGCCATCCGGATAGCTCAGGCGCATGGTCCAGGCCGGCTTGCGATGGATCCGCCCCTCCAGGCGCTCGGGCTCCTCGACCACGTCCAGGCGAATGCCGCGCCCACGACGTGCACGATTGTCGCCCAGGTCGCCGATGACCAGATAGTTCCCGCCCTTGTGTCGAAAGGCGCTGATGGCCTCCCAGTCATGGGGCTTGAGACCATCGACCCACAACGCCCCCTGCACCCGTCCATGGGCATCCACGGCATACAGCAAGGGCTCCGTGGGGGTGTTGTCGAGGAAGTCCTTGCTGTCATTGTGAGTCCAGTAACGATTTTCCACGCGTGAGGACATCGACAGGCCGCTGGCCTCGTCGATGCGCGGGTCGAGCCCCGCGTCGGGCTGGGCATGCGCGCACCCCATCAGGGTCGCAAGAAACAGAACGGGCCACCCGCGCAGAAACTGAAACGGGCGAGGCGGGCGTGGCGGCAGGTACATGGGCAGGCATCCTGTGGGGATGGGGCGATGGCACGGCAGGGCTTTCAAGCCTTCATTCCATCCGGTCTGTTCAAACAACAAGAAAGCGCGGACTTGCCGCGCTTTCCAGGAACCCTCCGGCGGCCACGGCCGCCGTCAGGATCAGAGCTTGCCGGCCTCGCTGGCCAGGTATTCGGCCACACCCTTCGGGTCGGCCTTCATGCCCTTGTCGCCTTCCTTCCAGCCCGCCGGGCACACTTCGCCATGCTGCTCGGTGAACTGCAGGGCGTCGATCATGCGGATCATCTCGTCGATGTTGCGGCCCAGCGGCAGGTCGTTGACCACCTGGTGGCGCACGACGCCTGCCTTGTCGATCAGGAAGGAGCCGCGGTAGGCCACGTTGCCGTCCGGGGTTTCCACGTCGAAGGCCTTGCAGATGGCGTGGTTCATGTCGGCGACCAGGGTGTAGCGGACCGGGCCGATGCCGCCCTTGTCGATCGGGGTGTTGCGCCAGGCGTTGTGGGTGAAATGGGAGTCGATGGAGACGCCGATCACTTCCACGTTGCGCTTATTGAACTCCTCGATGCGGTGATCGAAGGCGATCAGCTCGGACGGGCACACGAAGGTGAAGTCCAGCGGATAGAAGAAGATGACCGCGTACTTGCCCTTGATGGCGGAGTCCAGGCGGTAGTCATCGACGATCTGGCCGTTGCCCAGCACGGCGGCGGCGGTGAAGTTGGGGGCCTGACGGCCTACGAGTACGCCCATGGTCGTTCTCCTGAAATGAAGTGGAATGAAAGCCCGATCAGTCTAGTCGGATTTGAGCACAAGTCTCAAGCGCCGGCATCAGCCATTGATGCGATGGTACTTGACCATCAGCTCGTCATGGGTCTCCTTGCGATCCGGATCCTTGGGAATACAGTCCACCGGGCAGACCTCGACGCACTGCGGGGTGTCGTAGTGGCCGACGCACTCGGTGCACAGCTCGGGGTCAATCACATAGATCTCGTCGCCCTGCGAGATCGCGCCGTTCGGGCATTCCGGTTCGCAGACGTCGCAGTTGATGCATTCGTCGGTGATCATCAGTGCCATGGTCTTTTCGCCTCGTCAAATAAACACATTGCGCGAATGTTAGCCAAACTTGGCCTTGAGCGCAGCCACCACGTTGGGCGGCACGAAGGGGGACGCGTCGCCGCCCAGGCGGGCGATCTCGCGCACCAGGGTGGAGGCAAGGAAGCTGTAATTCTCCGCCGGGGTCAGGAACACGGTCTCGAGCGAGGCGTCCAGCCGCCGGTTGATGGAGGCGAGCTGCATCTCGTACTCGAAATCGGACACCGCGCGCAGACCGCGAACCACCACCCGCGCGCCCACCGCATGCGCGAAATCGACCAGCAGGCCGGTGAAGGGCTCGACACGCACGCCGGAAATGCCGGCCAGCGACTCGCGGGCCATCGCGGTGCGCTCCTCCAGGCTGAACACCGGGGCCTTGGTGCTGCTGCCGGCCACCCCGACCACGATCGCGTCGAACAGGGATGCCGCGCGACGGATCACGTCGATGTGGCCGTGGGTGATGGGGTCGAAGGTGCCGGGGTAGATGGCGACGGGCATGGGCATCAGTCTGTGCTGGAAATCTCGAACAGATAGTATCCCACCTCGCCCGCCTCCCCCTGCCTGAGCAGGACCCAGCCGTCCGGCACGACGGGCGCGCCCTGACGCGAGGGCAGCTCGACGTAGATGCGCGCCTCCGGCGCCAGCCAGCCCGGTTCGGCCAGCACGGCCAGCGCCTTGCCGAGCAGGTCGCTGGCATAGGGCGGATCCAGGAAGGCCAGGTCGTAGGGCCGGGCGGGCGGCTTGCGCAGGAAGGCCAGGGCATCGGCGTGATGCACCCTTGCCCGCTCGGCAAGTCGCAGCATGTCCAGGTTGTCGCCGATCAGCCGCGCCGCGCCGCCGTCCTTTTCCACCAGATCGCACCAGGCCGCGCCGCGCGAGAGGGCCTCCAGCCCCAGCACGCCGCTGCCGGCGAACAGGTCGAGCGCCCGCGCGCCGGGCGTCACGGCGGCCAGCCAGTTGAACAGGGTCTCGCGCACCCGGTCGGGCGTCGGGCGCAGGCCGGGACGGTCGAGCACCTTGAGCGGGCGGCGCCTGTGCTCGCCGCCGATGACCCTGACCGTGTGACTATTCCTTGCCACCCACGATCACCATGACGAGCCGGTCGGGATGGATGCGGCGCTGCCACGCATCGCGGATGCTCGCCACGCTGGTGGCCTTGACCTGTTCGGGATAACGGTCGAGGAAATCCAGCGGCAGACGGTAGACGCCCATGACCGACAGCCAATCGGCAATGTCCTTGTTACTGTCCAGCCGTAGCGGGAAGCCGCCGACGATGTTCTTCTTCGCGTGGTCCAGCTCGGCCTCCGTCGGCCCGTCCTTGACGAAGCGCTCCAGATTCTCGCGCAGCAGCCGCTCGGACTGCGCGGCCTGATCCAGCCTGGTCTGCATGCCCATCAGGAACGGCCCCGGCACGGCCATCGGCATGAGCTGGCTGTACACGCTGTAGGCCAGTCCGCGCTTCTCGCGGATCTCCTCCATCAGGCGCGACGAGAAACCGCTGCCGCCCAGGACATGGTTGCCGACGTAGAGCGGGAAATAGTCCGGGTCGATGCGCGCCATGCCGGGCTGGCCCGCCATGATGGTGGCCTGGGTGGACGGGAAGGGGATGCGGAGGGTCTTGCCCTCGCGCAACTCCGGAACCGGCGGCAGGGCCGGCAACGCCTCGCCCCTGGGCAGGGCGGAGGCGAGGCGCTCGGCCAGCCTTTCCGCCTGTTCGCGACCCAGGTCGCCGGCCAGCACGATGACCATGCCGGCGGCCACGTAGTGACGCTTGTGGAAGTCGCGCACCTGACCCGCCGTCATGGCCTTCACATTGTCGGCCTCGCCCTCCGGCGGGAAGGCGTAGGGGTGCGCGCCATACAGCGCCTTGTAGAACGCACGTCTGGCGACCTCGCCCGGCTGCTGCTCGCCCGCCTTGAGGCCGAGCAGCACGCGCTCGCGCTCGCGGGTGAAGTCGTCCTCGGCAAGGCGCGGCTGGGCCATCACCGCAGTGAAGGTGGCGAGCGCCGGGTCCAGTCGGGCCGGATCGATCAGGCTGCGCAGACTGAGGGTGACGGCATCCTGAGTGACCGAGGCGCCAAAGCGGGCGCCGATGTTCTCGAAGGCCTCGGCCACGGCCTGGGCGTCCTTCTCGCCCCCTTCAAGAACGATGCCCTGATCCAGCAGGTCCGCGGTCAGGCTCGCCAGACCATGGATCTCGCCATCGCGTGCGCTTCCCGCATCGAAGCTCACCCGCACATCGAGCATCGGCAGGTCGCGGGCTTCGACGAACAGCACGCGCGCACCGTTGCCGGTCTCCCAATGCTGGATCGGCGGACCGGCCCAGGCCGGGGCTGCGATCAACAGCGCAAACAATCCGCGCAGAAGATTAGCGAACATGCTGAGCCCCTCCCATGCCTTGCGAGCGTGGCATCCCTTGCCCCGGCTCCAGTGGCGAGGGGTCGAGCACCGCCACCGTCAGGCGGTCATCGACCAGGTACTTGCGCACCACGGCCTGCACCTGTTCGGCGGTCACCGCCTCGATGCCCGGCACCAGCTCATCCAGCCGCTTCCAGCCGAGGCCGACGGTTTCATACGCCCCGAGACGCATGGCCTGGTAGAAGACCGAATCGCGCCCGTAGACCTCGGCGGCAATGACCTGGGCCTTGACCCGCGCCAGTTCATCGGCAGCGACCGGTTCATCACGAAGACGGGCGACCTCCTGGCGCAGGGCCTGTTCGAGCTGGTCGACAGCGACCCCCTCCGAAGGCACGGCGGAGAACATGAACAGTTCGCTCAGGCGGCTATCCGCGCTGTAACCCGCACCGACCTCACCGGCCAGACGCGACTCACGCACCAGCCGCTGCTGCAGGCGGGCACTCTGGCCGCCATCGAGGACGCCGGCCAGCACCTCCAGCGCGTACGGCTCCCATGCCGGCACGTCATCCATCAGCACGGGCGCGCGATACCCCATCAGCAGGGACGGCAGCTTGGCGGGCGCGCGCAGCACCATGCGCCGCTCGCCCGCCTGCGCAAGCGCGTTGCGACGCTCGCGCCCGGCAAACTCGAAGGGCTTGAGCGGGCCAAAGTACCTGCTCGCCAAGGCCTTCACTTCGGCGGGCCTCACATCCCCGACCACCACCAGGGTGGCGTTGTTGGGCGCGTAATGGGCGCGATACCAGTCGCGCAGGTCGCTCGCCTTCATGCGCTCAATGTCGTCCATCCAGCCGATGATCGGATGGTGATAGCCGCCATTGAGGTAGGCCATGGCCTGGAACTGCTCGTAAAGTCGGGCATTGGGGTCGTCATCGGTGCGCATGCGGCGTTCCTCCTTGACCACCTCGACCTCCTTGACGAAGTCCTGCTCGCGCAACAACAGATTGCGCATCCGGTCGGCCTCCAGCCGGAAGGAAACCTCCAGGTGCTCCTTCGCCAGGGTCTGGAAATAGGCGGTGTAATCCCGGCTGGTGAAGGCGTTCTCCTGCCCGCCCCGCTCGGCGATGATCTCGGAAAACTTGCCGGGCGGAAGCCTGCTCGTGCCCTTGAACATCATGTGTTCGAGCATGTGGGAGATGCCGGTCAGCCCACCGGGCTCGTCGCTCGACCCGACCTTGTACCAGACCTGGGTGGTCACCACCGGGGCGCGATGGTCTTCCTGCACCAGGATCCGCAGGCCGTTCGGCAAGTGTTCCTCGGAAACGACAGGCGCGGCCTGGCTCGCCTGAAGGCAGAGCAGACCGGCGCAGAGCATGATCCATCGTGACATGAGGGCTCCGTGAAACTTCGAATCAATGAGTGAGTGGATGATACGATACGGTCATCGATCCCACCGTGCGACAAGATCATTTCATGTTTGGTTTCCTGCGCCGTTTCAAACGCGAAGACACCGCCCCCCAGGCCGAGCCGGCCGAAATTGCGGAAAACGCGCCGCAACAGGCCGTCGAAGAACCCGTCTACGAGGCGCCCGCGCTACCCCCTGAACTTGAGCGGGAAATCGCCGCGACCGCGACCGCCGAGGCCGAGGCCGAACAGGGCATCACCGAAGTCGCGGTGATCGAACCGCCGCCCGACGTGGCGCCCGCCCCCTCGGAACCCGCCCGTCCCGAACCCGAAGCGCCCGGCCTGTGGGCCAGCCTGCGCAGCAAGCTCGCGCGCACCCGCGAAGGCCTGACCGAGGGACTGGCCAGCCTCGTGCTCGGCAAGAAGCAGATCGACGACGAGCTGCTGGAGGACATCGAGACCCGCCTGCTGCTGGCCGACGTGGGCATGGAGACCACGCAGGAGATCATCGCGGACCTGACCCGGCGCGTCTCCCGCAAGGAACTGAAGGCCCCCGAGGCCCTGCTTGAGGCCCTCTACGAGCACATGGTGCGCCTGCTCACGCCCGCCGAACAGCCGCTGCTCATCGACACGACCAGGAGGCCGCATGTGATCCTCGTGGTCGGCATCAACGGCGCGGGCAAGACCACCACCATCGGCAAGCTGGGCCAGCGCCTGTCGCGGGAAGGCCACAAGGTCATGCTCGCCGCCGGGGACACCTTCCGCGCCGCCGCGGTCGAGCAGCTGCAGGCCTGGGGCGAGCGCACCGGGGTGCCGGTGATCGCCCAGGGCCAGGGCGCCGATTCCGCCGGGGTGGTGTTCGACGCCCTGCAGGCGGCCAGGGCGCGCGGCATGGACGTGCTGATCGCCGACACCGCCGGCCGCCTGCACACCCAGGGCGGCTTGATGGAGGAGGTCAAGAAGGTCAAGCGGGTGCTGGCCAAGCTCGACCCCGAGGCCCCGCACGAGGTGCTGCTGGTGCTGGACGCGAGCATCGGGCAGAACGCGCTCAACCAGGCCGTGCAGTTCAATCAGGCGCTCGGCGTGACCGGACTGGCCGTGACCAAGCTCGATGGCACCGCCAAGGGCGGCATCCTGTTCGCCATCACCCGCAAGCTGGGGCTGCCCATCCGCTTCATCGGCGTGGGCGAGAAGGCCGAGGACCTGCGGCCCTTCGTTGCGCGTGAGTTCGTCGACGCACTGCTCGACCATGAGTCCTGACCGAGGCCCGCCGTGATCCAGTTCGAGCGTGTCAGCAAGGCCTATCCGAATGACCAGACGGCCCTGAAGGATGTGAGCTTTCGCTTGCCGGCCGGGCGCATGGTCTTCCTGACCGGCCCCTCCGGGGCGGGCAAGAGCACCCTGCTCAGGCTGATCCCGCAGATCGAGCGCCCCACCAGCGGCAAGGTGCTGATCAACGGCACGGACATCGGCCGGCTCGCCGCGTGGCGCATACCGCAGTTCCGGCGGCGCATCGGCCTGATCTTCCAGAATCCGAACCTGCTGGACGAGTTGAGCGTATTCGACAATGTCGCCCTGCCCCTGCGCATCCAGCACTATCCGCGCGAGGAAACCGCGCGCCGCGTGCGGGCCGCGCTCGACAAGGTCGGCCTGCTCGATCGGGAGAAGGCACGCCCCATGGAACTCTCGGGCGGCGAGCAGCAGCGCGTCAACATCGCGCGGGCCCTGGTCGCCAAGCCCTCAATCGTCCTGGCGGATGAGCCGACCGGCAATCTGGACCCGGAACTCGCGCTCGACATCATGCGCATCTTCACCGAATTCAATGCCGCCGGGGTCACCATGCTGATCGCCACCCATGCACTGGGTCTCATCAGCCAGTTCGATGCCCCGCGCCTGACCCTGCGCGAGGGCCGGATGCACTTGGAAAACGCCTGATGGACGCCCGACAGGCCCAGCGCGGCCACAGCGGCAGCGTGCGCCTCGGCGCCTGGCTGACCCATCATGGCGAGAGTCTGCGCGACGCCCTGCGTCGCCTGGCCAGGCGCCCCCTCGGCAGCCTGCTGAGCATGCTGGTGATTGCCGCCAGCCTGACCATTCCCATGACCCTGCTCGCCACCCTGCACAGCGCGCGCATCGGCCTGGCCGGCTGGTCGAATGAAGCCGCCCTGCTCCAGCTCTACCTCAAGCCCTCGGTCGACGAGGCCGAAGGCCGGGCACTGCTGACCCGGCTCAAGAACGACCCGGCCATTGCCGATGCCCGCCTGATCACCCCCGAGAAGGGCCTGGAACAACTTGCGCAAACCCACGCGATTGACGGCCTGCTGAGTGAAATCAAGAACAACCCCCTTCCCGCCGTCATCGAGATCCATCCCGCCGACATGAAGGGCCTGGATGCCCTGCGCGATCATCTTGCCGCCCTGCCCGAGGTCGAGACTGCACGCATGGACTCCGAGGCCGTGGAGCGCCTGCGGGGCCTGATCAGCGCGGGCGAACAGCTGACCATGATCTTTCTCGCCATCCTCGCCCCGGCGCTCGCGATCACGATGGGCAACACCATCCGGCTCGAGCTCGAGCGACGCGCGCACGAGGTTCGCCTGCTCCAGCTGATCGGCGCGACCCATGCCTTCATCCGCCGCCCCCTGCTCTACAGCGGCGCAGTGCTGGGGCTTGGTGGCACCCTGCTCAGCCTGCTGCTATCCATGCTGGCCATGCGCATGCTGGTGGAAGCCGCCGCACGGCATGGCTGGGACATGGGGATCCAGGACACCCTGCCCAACATGCTGCTCCTGCTCATCCCCGTCGGCGTGATACTCGGCATCACGGCCGCCTGGCTCGCCAGTGCCCTGCAAATCCGCCGCATTCGACCGACCTGATCTTCGGACCGTCATTCTTCCCGCGAACGGAAACGGGAACCTTGGCCTGCGTTAGCACTCAAACCCGACGAGTGCTAAATTTAGACGCATCACGCCAAGGAGCCCCATCCATGCGAGAACTTGCGACCTTTCCCGCCGTACCGTCTTCATCACGCGAAGCCTTTTCCGCGTATTTGGCTGACGTGCGCGGCATCCCCATGATCGAGGCCGACGAGGAATTTCGCCTGGCGACCCGCCTGCGCGATGAACAGGACCTGGAAGCCGCGAAACGCCTGGTACTGGGGCATCTGCGCTTTGTCATCCATATCGCCCGCAGCTATTCAGGCTATGGCCTGCCGCTCGGCGAACTGGTGCAGGAGGGCAACATCGGCCTGATGAAGGCCGTGCGCCGCTACGAGCCCGACCGCAAGGTGCGCCTGATCACCTTCGCCGTGCATTGGATCCGCGCCGAGATCCACGAATTCATCCTGCGCAACTGGCGCATGGTCAAGGTGGCCACCACCAAGGCCCAACGCAAGCTGTTCTTCCGCCTGCGTGGCATGCGCAGCGGCGACCACTGGCTGACCCAGGACGAAGCCAGCGCCATCGCCAGCGAGCTGAACGTGCAGGTCAAGGATGTGTTCGAGATGGAGTCGCGCCTGCTGGGCCGCGACGTGACCATGGAGGCCGAAAGCGATGACGATGATGCCCACATGGCGCCCATCGCATGGCTGGAAGCCCCGGACAGCAACCCCGCCGATGCGCTGGAACGGGGCGATTCGCAAGCCTACCGACTGGATCGACTCGAGTCCGCGCTTGAAGGGCTGGATGAGCGCAGCCGCAATATCGTCCGGCGCCGCTGGCTGCGCGAGGATGACAAGGCGACCCTGCATGAGCTGGCCGCCGAGTACAACGTCTCCGCCGAGCGGATCCGTCAGATCGAGCAGGCCGCCATGCGCAAGATGCGCATGGCCATGGAGGCCTGAACCCCGGCAGCCGTCACTGCTTCGTCGCCAACAGATAAGGCCCGCATCGCGGGCCTTTCTTCATTGCAGGGCTTGCCTGGGCTTGAGCCCGGCTTCAGGCAAAGATGACGCTCAGGAAGCTGAACCATGAAAAGGCGATCAGCCCGATAATGAAGGTCAGGGCAAAATTCTGGAAGTTGAAATACTGCGCCATGTCGGGAGCTCCTGTTGTCAGTCTTTTGATTCGGGATTCCGCCGTTCAGCCGGAGCAGCAGCGTTGGCCTTGGGCGGATGAGGAATGCGCGGATCATCGTCATCCATGAGGATGCGATGCGCGGGCCCTTCAAGATCGTCGTACTGGCCGCTACGCACGGTCCAGATCACGGCCCATATCATGATCCCCATCACAATCATGCTCAGCGGGATCAGGAAATACAGAATATCCACGGTGTCATCCGGTTCATTCGAACAAGTTACTCCGCGCCATTCACGCGCGCAACCGCAGCGCATTCAATACGACAATAAGCGAACTTAATGACATGCCGATCGCCGCCAACCACGGCGGCACGAAGCCCGCCGCCGCCGCAGGCACGGCAATCAGGTTATAGCCGAGGGCCCATGCAAGGTTCTGCCGGATGATGGACATGGTCCTGCGGGCGACCCGCACCCCGGCGGGGATGTGGCGCAGGTTTTCCGAGAGCAGGATCATGTCCGCCGTGGCCTGCGCCAGCTGGGTGCCGCCCCCCATGGCAAGCGAGGTCTGCGCGCCCGCGAGCACCGGCGCGTCGTTCACCCCGTCGCCCACCATGACCACCACATCGCCTTCGGCCTGAAGCCCGCGCAGGTGATCGAGCTTGTCTTGCGGCAGCATCCCGCCATGCGCGGATGAAATCCCGAGAAGGCCTGCAACACGTTCAGCCTCCTCGCGCCGATCACCGCTCAGCAGGGTGACCTTCAACCCCAGTCCGCGCAGGTCGGCGATGACTCCGGCGGCCTCATCGCGCGGCGCATCGCGGAACTCGAACCACGCCAGGGGGCCATGCTCACCCGCCAGCAGGACGAGCGTACCCGCCGCCTCGGGCGACCCAGGCAAGGCCGCCCTGGATAGCGCGGCGGCGAACTCCGCCACACCGATGCGATAGCGGCGTCCATCCACGCTGCCTTCAAGTCCCTGACCTGCGAGCGAATGCACATCATCGGCCGCAACGCCCTCGCCCGCCCGCGCCATGATGGCCCGAGCGACGGGATGCTCCGACGCGCGCTCCAGGGCGGCGGCCAGCCTCAGGGCCTCCGCTTCGCCGACACCCCCCAGGGGATGGATCCGCGCAAGCGACAGCCGCCCCTCGGTCAGCGTGCCCGTCTTGTCGAACACCACATGGGTGGCACGCGCCAGGGTTTCCAGCGCATGCCCTCGTGTAACAAGCAAACCAAGCCGCGTCAGGTTGCCGGTGGCGGCCGTCAGTGCGGCAGGTGTCGCAAGGCCCAGCGCGCAGGGACAGGTGACGGCCAGCAGGGCCACGCTGACCCAGAAGGCCCGTGCAGGCTCATGGAACCACCACCACAGCGCCACGACGGCGCTGACCAGCAGCAGGCCGACGATGAACCAGTGCGCGGCACGATCGGCGAGCTGCCCGATGCGCGGCTTTTCCGCCTGGGCGCGATCAAGCAGACGCAGGATGGAGGAGAGGACGGTGTCCTCGCCGACCCTCTCGACCCGCATCAGCAGCGGGCTTTCGACATTCACCGCGCCGCCGATCAGCATGTCACCCGGACCGCGCCCGCTCGGCAGGCTCTCCCCGGTGAGCAGCGACTCGTCCACGCTGCTGTGCCCTTCCAGCACCACGCCATCGGCGGGAATGCTCTCTCCCGGACGGATGCGGACATGGTCGCCAGGCCGGAGCTCGATGACCGCGACCATCTGCTCAACCCCATCCGCCTCGATGCGCGCCGCGACATTGGGCAACAACTTGACCAGCGCCTCGGCCGCCTCGCCCGCCTTGTGCCGGGCGATCATTTCCAGATAGCGCCCGCCGAGGAGCAGGAAGGCGAACATGGTGACGGTGTCGAAATAGACCTCGCCGCTGCTTGTCACCGTCGCCCAGGCGCTGGCGCCGAAGGTGAGCGCCAGGGTGATGCTCACCGGCAGGTCCATGCCCAGGCGCTTCTGGCGCAGGTCGCGCCAGGCCGAGGTGAAGAACCCCAGCGAGCTGTAGAACATCACCGGCAGGGTGAGGATCAGGCTGGCCCAACGCAGGAAACTGCGCAAACCTTCGTCCATGCCGTGGAAATCACCGGAATACAGGGCGATGGCCATCATCATCACCTGCATCATCCCAAGGCCAGCCACGCCGACGCGGCGCAGGGCCTGCGAGCGCTCGCGCTTGAACGCGGCCTCCTGCCGCCCCGCATCGAAGGGATGGGCCTGATAACCGATCGCGGCGATGGCGTGCAGGATGTCGCTCAACTGGACACGGCTTGCATCCCACTGCACCCGGGCACGCTTGGTCGCGTAATTGATATGGAAGGCCAGCACGCCCGGCAGCGCCCGGACATGCTTCTCGTTGAGCCAGACGCAGGCCGCGCAGGTGATGCCCTCGAGGATCAGGGCGGCCTCGCGCCGGTCGCCGTCCGCAGTGACGAAGCTGCGCTGCAAGGCCTCGCGATCGTACAGGCGCAGGCCTTCCAGTTCGCGCGGAACGAGTTCATGCGCCTGGGGCGCGGCCTCCGTGCGATAGCGGTAATAGTCCGACATGCCGCCATCCACGATGGCCTGCGCGACCGCCTGACAGCCGGGGCAACACATGGCCCGAGGCTGGTCGTCGATGACGACGGAATAGTGGGCGCCGGGTGGAACGGGCAGTCCGCAATGGAAGCACTCCCCCTGGGCGGGGGGCTTGTGGGATTCAGGCATGTTGGCAATCAGGGTCGATCAGGGCGCGCCGATATCGGTCGAGGCCTGCACCTCATGCACGTCCTCGCCGCGGCTCACCAGGATGACGACCTGCCACAGCCCCGCCAGGGGCGGCGTCGCCTCGGTGGCATACACACCGGCCGCGACCTCGGGCAGCTTCAGGCTGAAGTCCTCCCGCTGATTGGAGGGCCGCAGGAACCGGGCGGAGACCTCGGCGCCGGCGATCGGCGAGCCATGACGATCCACGGCCTTGACCTGGAAGGTCGATGCCTGGCCTTTGACGGGTGCCCGCAACCAGCCATAGTCGACCTCCCAGCCTCGTTTTTTCTGCCGCTCCACCCGCTGCAGGTAGTCGTTGTACAACGCCTCCTTCTTCTGGAAGTCATGCGCCGTCGTGCCGGGGAAATAGGAGCTGATCGCGTCCCCCTGCCTGGGCTTGGGCAGCAGCCAGGCACTGACGCGGCTGTCGAGCCCGCCCGTGGCCACCGTCACGAACACGGCATCCAGCGCGATGATCACGGCAAAGAAACCGATGATCAGCCCTGGCCCCCAGCGAAAACCCTTGCCGCTGCCGCGTTCGTGCAACCGCTGCTCGCGCTGGTAGGCGAGGATGCCCAGCATGAAGACCACGATCAAATAGACAGCGACGTGGATGGCCACCACATCGGCGCCGGGCCAGTTCATCAGCGCGAACGGCAGGTAAAAGCCGACCGTGAGAATGGCCATGATGACAGCCGCTTGGCGCCCGCCAAGGCGAATCAGGCGATTCAGCCCCAGGAAGGCCAGAACGATCAGCAGAATGCCGACCCCGAGAGTGACGAGAATGGACATGTTTCTTGATCAGCGTGGCATGTTGAAGGTGGTGTGCATGGACACCGGATCGATCTTGCCGTCCTTGTCCGTCAGCACGAAGCTGAAATCCTGCTGGGAGCCGGCCGGCCCCGCCGGACGCCTGACACGGACCAGCAGCCGCAGCAGGTTGTTGGAAGCGACCTCGATGTCCTTCTTGCCACCCGCGATCTCGACCTCGGCATCCTGCAGGCCATCGACCCCCAGCGAGAGCTTGAGCGGATGAGTCATCTTGTTGTTGATCTTGATCTCGTAGCTGTTCTGCACGCGGCCATCGCCCAGCGTCACCGCCAGCGGATTGCGCACCTGGTCGATGGCGAAGTCCATCGGCGCCTGGTGGAGGACCCCGTAAATCAGGAAACCGAATACGACAGCGATCGCCGCGCCATAACCCAGGGTCTTCGGTTTCAGCACACGCGGCTTGACCCCGGTCTCGATCTCCTGCTCGGAGGCATAGCGAATCAGGCCACGCTCCCAACCCTGCTTGTCCATGATCTCGTTGCAGGCATCGATGCACAGTCCGCAGTTGATGCAGGCAATCTGCAGGCCGTCGCGGATATCGATGCCGGTCGGACAGACCTGCACGCACAGACCACAATCGACACAGTCGCCATGACCGGCGGCCTTGCGCTCGTCCTGTGTCTTCAGGCCACGACCGAGGCTATGGCGGCCCTTCTCGCCTTCGCCGCGCTTGAAATCATAGGCAGGGATCAGGGTTTCCTTGTCGAACATGACCGTCTGGAAGCGCGAATAGGGGCACATGTAGATGCACACCTGCTCGCGCGCAAACCCCGCCACGACAAAGGTCGAGAAGGTCAGCAGACCGGTCGTGATGTAGGCCGCGGAGGCCGCCTCGCCGGTAAAGAAATTGCCGAAGAACGCCGGGGCATCGGTCCAGTAGGCCGTGAAGGTAAAGCCCGACCACCAGGCAAAGGCCAGCCAGGCCAGCCAGGTCAGGCCTTTCATGGTGATCTTTTCGACATTCCAGGGAAGCTTCTCGATCTTGAGCCGCCTCTGCCGATCCCCCTGCACCCAGCGCTCGATGAACATGAACGCATCGGTCCACAGCGTCTGGAAGCAGAAGTAGCCGCAGAACGCCCGCCCGACGACCCCTGTCACGAAGAACAGGAACCAGGCAAAGATGATCAGCGCCCCGGCCAGCAGGAACATGTCCTGCGGATGCACGATCAGGTCGAAGATGTAGAAACGACGCCCAGGAAGGTCGAACAGCACCGCCTGCGAAGGGCCATCGCCACGATCCCAGCGCAACCATGGAAGAAGGAAGAACACCGCAAAGGCCAGCAGAAGCATGCTGGTCTTGAAGGTACGAAAAACGCCCTTCACCGACTTCGGGTGAATGGCGACTCGCGCCTGGTACAGCGATTCTTCGTGCTCTGCGGACATATGCAGACCCCTGATGAGACATCCATGCGTGTTTTTAATCATACATCAGGCATGGACATGCCCGATGCAAAAAAAATGCCAGCGCTAGCTGGCATTGTTTCCCCAGATCGGGTTTTACTGACCGCCACCCAACTCGTGGACGTAGACCGTCAGCATCTTGATCTCCTCAGGCTTCAGGCGACTGGCAAAAGCCGGCATCTCGCGCTGAATGCCCTTGTTGACCACGCCGCCGATCAGCCTCTTCTTCTCCTCGAGGGAGCCCGCCGCGGGGATGTTGATCACGGACCATGCCTTGTCGGTCAGGTTGGCGGCGCCCAGCATCGGATTGCCCTTGCCTTCCGCGCCGTGGCAGCCCATGCACATGGCATAACCCTTCTTGCCACGCTCGGCGGCGGCGGCATCGACCTGCTCGCCGGACAGGCTCAGGACATAGGTGGCGAGGTCATCCATCGCTTCGCCCTGCACCGGGAAAGCCGGCATGTTGCCCTTGCGGCCGTTGTTGATGCTGGCCTGGAGGTGGTCAACCTTGCCGCCCCACAGCCAGTCGTCGTCGGCCAGGTTCGGGAAATAAGGCAGGTTGCCCTGACCGCCACTGCCGTGGCAGGCGGCGCAGTAGTCACCGAAGTAGCCCTTCGCCATGGAGCGCGCGAAGGCCATCATGTCCGGATTGGCGAGGATCTCCTCGTAGGAGGCCTTGCCGACCTTTTCGATGTACTCACGCTGCTTGACCGCCGAGGGACTGCTCTGCATTTCCTCGATCAGCTGGGTGCGGGAGTTCCAGGGCTTCTCGACCATCTGACCGTTCTCTTCGACGGTGACGGTCGCGATGCCACGGGTGAAGCTCTTGCCGATCGGCCAGGCCGGATACAGGATCCAGTAGACCACCGAGAAGACGATGGTTGCGTAGAAGGTCCACAACCACCAGCTCGGCAGCGGGTTGCTGTACTCGCGCAGATCATCGTCCCAGACGTGACCGGTGGTTTCGACCTGCTTGGAGTTTTTGTTAGCGGGATTCGCCATGACTATTGATCCCCATGTTTCGACGCAGGATTCTTGTCCTCGTCGTCGATAAACGGAATGTTCTTGTAGGACTCGAGCCTCTCCTTGCGCTGCTTGCCGGTATAGACGTAGAGCACGATGCCGACAAAGGTGGTGAAGAAGATCAGCAGCGCCAGCACCTTGCTGTTGCCAAGATCGCCCAACCAGGCCCAGATTTCAGACATTGAGTGCTCCTACGTTCTTAACGGTTTGATCAGCGGAAGTTGGCGAAGTAGCCCTGCTCGTATTGCTTGAAGTCCACCATGGTGCCCAACGCCTGCAGGTAGGCCACCATCGCGTCCATCTCGGTGATGCGCGACTTGTCGCCATCCAGGTTGCGGCCGTTCGCTTCAGCTTCCAGCGTGGCCCTGGCATTCGGGATGTGCAGCTTGTCCGCCATCTCCTTGCCATGCTCGGCCACGTTGGCCTGGTACTCGTCCTCGCTGAGGGAGTACGGGACACCCGTCATCTTCAGGGCCTTCATGCGATTTTCGATATCGCCATAGGCCAGCTCGTTCTTCAACAGCCACGGATAAGGCGGCATGATGGACTCTGGGACCACGTTCTGCGGACGGATCAGGTGCTGGGTATGCCACTCATCCGAGTACTTGCCGCCCAGGCGGGCGATGTCCGGACCGGTGCGCTTGGAGGCCCACTGGAACGGGTGGTCGTACTTGGATTCGGCCGCCAGCGAGTAGTGGCCGTAACGCAGCATCTCGTCACGGAACGGACGGATCATCTGCGAGTGGCAGGCATAGCAACCTTCACGGATGTAAAGATCGCGGCCGCGCTGCTCCAGCGGGGTGTACGGACGCACACCCTTGACCTCTTCGACCGTGTCCTTGATATGGAACAGCGGGACGATTTCAACCAGGCCACCGATGCTGACCACCACCAGGGTGAGGATGATCAGCAGGCCGGCGTTGATTTCGATGCTTTCATGCTTCATCGATCACTCTCCTCTCAGCGCGCAACAGCGGCTTGTCCAGCCACGTGTACGGCAACGCCACGCTTGGTCGAAGCGATGGTCATGTAGACGTTGTAAACCATCACCAGGATGCCGGCGACGAAGAACATGCCGCCGATGGCACGCACGGCGTAGGGCAGGTGCATGAAGGTCACGGTCTCGATGAAGGTGTAGGCAAGGTTGCCGTACTCATCGAAGGCACGCAGCATCAGGCCCTGGCCGATACCCGCCACCCACAGCGCGGCGATGTACAGCACGATGCCGATGGTCGCGAGCCAGAAGTGGGTGTAGATCATGCTTGTGCTGTACATCCCCTTGGCACCCCACAGACGCGGGATCAAGTGATAGAACGAGCCGAAGGTGATCATCGCCACCCAGCCCAGCGCACCGGAGTGCACGTGACCCACGGTCCAGTCGGTGTAGTGCGACAGGGCGTTCACGCTCTTGAGCGACATCAGCGGACCTTCGAAGGTCGACATGCCGTAGAAGGACAGCGAGGTGATCATGAACAGCATGATCGGGTCGGTGCGCAGTTTGTCCCATGCCCCGGACAGGGTCATGATGCCGTTGATCATGCCACCCCAGGACGGCAGCAGCAGCAGGATGGAGAAGGTCGCCGCCAGGGTCGAGGTCCAGTCCGGGATCGCGGTCCAGTGCAGGTGGTGGGTACCGGCCCACATGTACAGGAAGGACAGCGCCCAGAAGTGGACGATGGACAGGCGGTAGGAGTAGACAGGACGGCCCGCCTGCTTCGGCACGAAGTAATACATCATGCCGAGGAAGGCCGCGGTCAGGAAGAAGCCCACCGCGTTGTGGCCGTACCACCACTGGGTCATCGCATCCTGCACGCCGGAGAACAGGCTGTAGGATTCGAGGCTGTTCCAGGCCACCGGCACCGCCAGGTTGTTGAAGATGTGCAGCAGTGCAATCACCAACAGGAAGGCGATGAAGAACCAGTTCGCCACATAGATGTGCGGCTGGCTGCGGTTGAGCAGGGTCATCACGAAGATCAGGGTGTAGGTCACCCACACGACCGCGATCGCCAGATCAAGTTGCCAGATGAATTCGGCATACTCGCGGCCCTGGGTGAAGCCGAGCATGTACAGGAGCACGCCGCCACCGACGCCGACCTGCCAGCCCCAGAACGTGAACTCGGGCAGCCACTTGCCGCCCCAGAGACGGGCCTGGCAGGTGCGCTGCACGATGTAGTAGGACGTCGCGAACAACGCGCTACCGCCAAAGCCGAAGATCACCAGCGTGGTATGCACCGGACGCAGGCGCCCGAAGGTGATCTCGGCCACATCGAAGTTCAGGAACGGCCAGGCAAGCTCGCTGGCGATCCACACGCCAGCGGTCATGCCCAGCACGCCCCATACGAGCGCCATGATGGCGAACTTCTTCACAATGTCGTAGTTGTACTGCTCAGTGGCAACGGCCGTGCTCGTTGTCATCTCGAGACTCCTCCCAAGGTTGAATGCATATTGCTCGGGGCCACGGAAGACAAGCCTTCCCCACACCCTTTGCTGGCCCGTGCATGGTACTGCAACATAAGTGGGCTCTAAAGTTTGGTTCTTTTCCGGGCCTTTTCCTCGGAGATTGGAAAAACACTCAGTATTTCAATGCCTTTTGAAGCATTTGAAAGCAAAGGAAATACATGGATAGAAATATTTGATCAGCGCTTGAGGGAACTCAGGGGTATCCGAACCTCCCCGAACGCATCGGCTCGATAGCGCCCAGGCTCCCCGCCCCACGCCTGCCCGTGGATGACTTCATAGCTGACCGGGAGTTGATTTTCTTCATTGCGGAGCTGTTCGTAGGTCGCCCTGACCCTTTCCAGGCGCCCCTTCCCGGTCAGGCCACGCGAACGCCCGGCCAGGCCATTTCTTGCCCCGATCCCCTTGAGACTGCGCATCACCGCCTCGACGTCGGGATACCCCAGGGTGAGCCGCTCGACATCCATCACCGGGTCACGCAAGCCGGCCCGCAGCAAGGCATCGCCCACATCATGCATGTCATAGAAAAGGTTGACATGGGTGTGCGCCGGATCCGCCTCACGCCAGGCGTTTCGCAGCTCATGCAAGCTGTCCGGCCCCAGCGTGCTGAAAACGAACACGCCTCCAGGTTTCAATACACGCCTTGCCTCAGCAAACACGCGCTCAGGCTCATTGCTCCATTGCAGGGTCAGACTGGAAAACAAAAGATCGACGCTTGCATCCCCGAGGGGAAGTCGCTCCATGTCCGCGCAGACCAGATGCGGCTTGCGCAGCCATGGCTGCCCTGCCCGGGCCATGGCGAGCATCCCCGTGGATATGTCGAGCCCCAGCACCCCTGCACGCGGATAACGCTTGCGCAGGGCCCGCGTGGCCGCGCCGGTCCCGCAACCCAGGTCAACGACCACGGATGGATCGACCTTGATCCATTCCAGGCGATCGAGCATCTCGTCCCGAACCATCTTCTGCAGGCGCGCATGCTGCTCATAGTGCCCGGCCGCCGCATCGAAGGAGCGCCTTACGCGCGCCTTCTCCAACGCATATTCATGCATGAATCACCATCACCACGATTCAACCCATTCCCCGACCCGATCCGGCGCCTGCAGAAACGGCATATGACCCGCGCCCGCCAGGACCGTGACCTGGGCATCCGGCATGCAAGCCCTGTAAAGCCCCTCCACGCAGGGGGGCACGATCTGATCCCGTCCACCAAGGATGACTTTCGCGGGTCTTTTCACCCCGCCAAGCCCGGCGCACATGTCGGCATCCCGAAGGATCTCCAGCCCGGCCTTCAGCGCGGCGCATTCCGCGGGGGCATCGGCCACGGACGCAGCCAACCATCGACGCGTACGGCGGGCATCTTCAGCCCCAACCACCTGCAGCGCAATGAATCGCTGCATCGTGAGCACGGGATCCTGAAGCAGGCCCGCCTCGAACCGGGCAAAGATGTCCGGCCGCATGCCGCATCCGCCATCCCCCTTCGCGACGAAGCGGGGCGTGGCCCCAATCAGCACCAGGGCCTCAACCCGTTCCGGGGCGATGCGCGCGACCTCCATCGCCAGCAGGCCACCCAGCGACCACCCCACCCAGACCGCATGTTGCGGCGCCCGCCCCAGGACCTCCTCGGCCCAGCGGGTCAGGTCCGAACCAAGCTCATCCTTCCATGGATGACCGCCATGCCCCGGCAGATCCAGCCGCACCGCATGGGCCTGCATGGCGACAGGCACGGAGCGCCATATCGCGGAACTCATGCCCCACCCATGCAGCCACACCGTGGGCGGGGCGGGTTTGGTTGCACCCCTGTCGCCACGTATCATCGCGTTCCCCTCCTATCTAGAATCCAAAACACATGAACTGGATCGACATCGCCCTGCCGCTTGGTGGCTATCTGCTTGGGTCCGTCGCCACGGCGATCGTTGTCAGCCGGCTTCTGGGGCTACCCGATCCACGCACCATGGGTTCGGGCAACCCCGGCGCCACCAATGTCCTTCGCACGGGGCGCAAGGGCGCCGCGCTGGCGACGCTGCTGGGCGACATGCTGAAGGGCATGATCCCGGTCATCATCGCGCGCCTGCTGGAGGCCAGCGAAATCGTGGTCATCCTGACCGCGCTTGCCGCCTTCCTTGGCCATATCTACCCGATTTTCTTCCAGTTCCGCGGAGGCAAGGGCGTCGCCACCGCGCTCGGCGTGCTGCTTGGCCTCTCAGCCTGGCTCGGACTCGCCGTGCTTGGCGCCTGGCTGCTGGTGGCGGCAACCCTGCGCTATTCATCCCTCGCCGCACTGATCGCGGCCGCCGCCGCGCCGATCATCGCCTGGGGCCTGGACATGAACGCGCCCGCCATTCTGGGCATCGCGCTGATGAGCGCGCTCTTGATCATTCGCCATCGCGGCAACATTCAGCGCCTGCTCAACGGCACCGAAAGCCGCATAGGCTCAAGCAAAAAAACGGGCACGGACAGCTCGGCCTGAGCGCCGCTCAGGCCAGCGCGCTCAAGGCATCGAGCGGCCAGCGCGCACGCGCCGCAAAGCCTTCGGCCGCCGCGCCCTGCCCCGCCTTGAGCCGCAACCATCCGGCATAGGCGATCATCGCCGCGTTATCCGTGCAAAACTCGTGACGAGGGAAGAACGCCTCGCCGCCACGTCTCCTGGCCATCGTCGCCAGCGACTCACGCAGGCGCAGATTCGCGCCCACCCCACCCGCCACGACGACGTTGCGCAGGCCGGTCTGATTCAGCGCCCGCTCGCACTTGATGGTCAGGGTATCGACAATCGCCTCCTCAAAGGCATGGGCCACGTCGGCCCGACCCTGACGATCGGTCACCTCCGCAAGCGCGAGCATGGCGCGGGTCTTGAGCCCGCTGAAGCTGAATTCGAGCCCGGGGCGATCGGTCATCGGCCGCGGAAAACGCGCCCCAGTATCGCTGCCATCCTGCGCCAACCGAGCCAGCGCGGCGCCGCCCGGATAACCAAGCCCCATCAGCTTGGCAATCTTGTCGAAGGCCTCCCCTACTGCGTCATCCAGGGTTTCGCCAAGCACCTCATAACGCCCAACCGCAGGCACCGCGACCAGCATGGTATGACCACCGGAAACCAGCAGGGCAAGGAAAGGGGGCTGCAACTCAGGATTATCGAGCATGGGGGCCAGCAGATGCCCTTCCATGTGATGAACCTCCACCGCCTCAACCCCCAGCGCAAAGGCCAGGCCAGCCCCGAAGGCCGCCCCCACCAGCAGGGCGCCAAGCAGGCCGGGCCCGGCCGTGTAGGCAACCCCACCGATGGCGGCACGCCCAAGCCCCGCATCGGCAAGCAACCCATCCACCATCGGCAGCAGCCAGCGGACATGATCCCGCGAGGCCAGTTCCGGCACGACCCCGCCATACTCGGCATGAATGGCCTGGGTATGCACACGATGACCGAGCAGACCATCCTCGCTCGAATAGAGGGCGCAGGCGGTTTCATCGCATGATGTTTCGATACCAAGGACTATCATCGAAAGGAAGACTCGGGTTGGTGTGCAACAAATCAAGACCGCTATTGTTGCATTGCTTGTGCCAGGACGTATAATCCCGCTCTTTCTGAAAGGCCTGCCCTGCGCATTTCTGCGGGAACAGGCGATGAACCGGTTCAGACATTTTTTCACTGGAGTCCCAATGCCTTCCGTACGCGTTAAAGAGAACGAGCCTTTTGAAGTCGCGGTGCGTCGCTTCAAGCGCACCTGTGAAAAGGCCGGCATCATCTCCGAGCTGCGCGCCCGCGAGTTCTATGAAAAGCCGACCACCGAGCGCAAGCGCAAGCTGGGCGCAGCCGTCAAGCGCAACGAGAAGCGCCTGGCAAAAGAAGCTGCCCGCCGCACCCGCCTGTACTGATTCGGGCGCTCGACATGAGTGAAATCTCCTCCGCGCTCAAGGCGCGCATCCTCGACGACATGAAGACCGCGATGAAAGCGGGCGACAAGCCCCGTCTCGCCGTCATCCGTCTGATCCAGGCCGCGCTGAAGCAGAAGGAAGTCGACGAACGCATTGCCCTGTCCGACGAGGACGTCATTGCCGTGCTCGACAAGATGGGCAAGCAACGCCGCGAATCCATCGAACAGTACAAGGCCGCCGGACGGAAGGATCTGGAAGAACAGGAAGCCTACGAGCTCGAAGTCATCCAGACCTATCTCCCCGCCCCGCTGACCGATGCAGACATCGAAGCGCTGATTGCCGATGCGATTGCGTCCACGGGCGCAGGCAGTGTTCGCGAGATGGGCGCCGTCATGGGCAAGCTCCGGCCGCTGCTTCAGGGCCGTGCCGACATGACCCAGGTCAGTGCACGGATCAAGTCCGCCCTCGGCGGTTGACCGCGCCCCCCCTGCCCATCGTGCGGCTTGCAAGCCTCGCCCCCCGATGTGTCATCATGGGAGCGAGGCTTTTCCATCTAATGAATGACCGAGTGAGACGCCGTCATGGGTAACGTCTTTCAATTCCTCGATGTACCGCGCCAGGACCCGCCCAAGGTCAAGGCCGAGGAACGCGTACACCTTTACAAGGAAATCTACGGTCAGTTCGACCCGCATACCGCAGCCCAGCAGGCCGACCGCTGCCTGGCCTGCGGCAACCCGTACTGCGAATGGAAGTGTCCGGTCCACAACTACATTCCGAACTGGCTCAAGCTGATTGCCGAGGGCAACCTGTTCGAGGCGGCGGAGATGTCGCACAAGACCAACTCCCTGCCCGAAGTATGCGGCCGCGTCTGCCCGCAGGACCGCCTGTGCGAGGGCGCCTGCACCCTCAACACCGACAGCTTCGCCGAGATCGGCGAGGGCTTTGGCGCCGTGACCATCGGCTCGATCGAGAAGTACATCACCGACGAGGCCATCAAGCAGGGCTGGCGTCCCGACATGTCCGGCGTCACGCCGACCGGCAAGCGCGTGGCCATCATCGGCGCCGGCCCGGCCGGCCTTGGCTGCGCGGACATCCTGGTGCGCAACGGCGTCACCCCGGTGGTGTTTGATCGCTATCCGCAGATCGGCGGCCTGCTGACCTTCGGAATCCCGCCGTTCAAGCTGGAGAAGGAGGTCATCGAGACCCGCCGCCAGATCATGGAAGGCATGGGCGTCGAGTTCCGCCTGAACACCGAGATCGGCAAGGACATCCCCTTCCAGGACCTGCTCGACGGCTTTGATGCCGTATTCCTCGGCATGGGCACCTACACCTACATGAAGGGCGGGTTCCCGGGCGAGGACATGGACGGCGTGCATGACGCCCTGCCCTTCCTGATCTCCAACGCCAACCGCCTGCTGGGCGTGGAGAAGGATCCCCGCGACTTCATCGACATGAAGGGCGCGCGGGTCATCGTCCTCGGCGGCGGCGACACGGCCATGGACTGCACCCGCACCTCCCTGCGCCAGGGCGCCGAGGACGTGACCTGCGCCTACCGCCGCGACGAGGAGAACATGCCAGGCTCCAGGCGTGAAGTGGTCAACGCCAGGGAGGAAGGCGCCAACTTCCTGTTCAACCGCCAGCCGGTGGACATCGTCGGCGACGGCCGGGTCGAGGGCGTCAGGTTCGTGCAAACCCGCCTGGGCGCGCCGGACGCGCGCGGTCGTCGCAGCCCCGAGGTCGTGCCCGGATCGGAAGAGATCGTCCCGGCCGATGCGGTGCTGGTCGCATTCGGATTCCGCCCATCCCCGGCACCGTGGCTGGCCGACTTCGGCGTCCAGACCCACAAGGACGGCCGTGTCGTCGCCCAGGGCCAGGGCGCGCACGCCTACCAGACCGGCAACGCCAAGATCTTTGCCGGCGGCGACATGGTGCGCGGCTCCGACCTCGTGGTGACCGCGGTGTTCGAGGGCCGTGAAGCCGCCAAGGGCATCCTCGACTACCTGGGCGTTTGATCGACAAACCACCCACGAAGGCGCCTGCGGGCGCCTTTTTCATAAATAAAGACCCGACAGCCATGACCGAACTGAAGAACGACCGTTTCCTGCGCGCCCTCATGCGCCAGCCCGTGGATCGCACCCCCCTCTGGATCATGCGCCAGGCCGGCCGCTACCTGCCGGAATACCGCGCCACCCGCGCCAAGGCGGGCAACTTCCTGAACCTGTGCAAGAACCCGGAGCTGTGCTGCGAGGTGACCCTGCAGCCGATCGATCGCTTCGACCTTGATGCCGCCATCCTGTTCTCCGACATCCTCACCGTGCCCGATGCCATGGGCCTGGGCCTCGGCTTCCACGAGGGCGAGGGCCCGCGTTTCGCCAACCCCGTGCGCACCGCCGCCGACATCGACAAGCTCCCCATCCCCGATCCCGAGGGTGAGCTGAGGTACGTCATGGATGCCGTGCGCACCATCCGCGAGGGCCTGGACGGCCGCGTGCCGCTGATCGGCTTCTCGGGCAGTCCCTGGACCCTCGCCGCCTACATGGTCGAGGGCGAGGGCAGCCGTGACTTCTCGAAGGCCAAGGGCATGATGTTCGACCGCCCCGAGCTGATGGAAAAGCTGCTCGACAAGCTCGTGCAGTCCGTCGCCGCCTACCTCAATGGCCAGATCGCCGCCGGCGCGCAGGCCGTGATGCTGTTCGACACCTGGGGCGGCCTGCTCTCGCCGCGCGACTACCTGCGCTTCTCGCTTGAACCCATGCGCAGGGTCATCGCCCAGCTGAAGCGCGAGAACGAGGGCCGCAAGGTCCCCGTGATGATGTTCACCAAGGGCGGCGGACAGTGGCTGGAGGCGATGGCGGACAGCGGTGCGGACGCGCTGGGACTGGACTGGACCACCGACATCGGCGAGGCCCGCCGCCGCGTGGGCGACAGGGTCGCGCTGCAGGGCAACATGGACCCGAACGTGCTCTATGCCTCGCCGGAGCGCATTCGCGAGGAGGTGGCCAGCATTCTTTCAGCCTACGGCCACGGCCACGGCCATGTGTTCAACCTGGGCCACGGCATCCATCCGGGCATCAACCCGGAGCATGTCGCCGCCCTCGTGCAGGCCGTGCGCGAACTCAGCCCGGCCTATCACGCGCCGGCCTGAGCATCCTTGGAGGCTGTGAATGTTTCACGCCCTCCCCACCTGATCAGACATCGTCAAGCCCGGATGCAGCGCGGCGGAATCCGGGAATTCGAGGTGGAGGGCAAGGGATGCGCGTCAGCTCCCCGGATTGCGGCCCAAGAACCTTCATCCGGGCGGGCCTGCCTTTAGCCACGAGGCCGAAGGGGGCATCGTCATTGCGAACGACGTGAAGCAATCCAGAACGCTCGCGGAACCGGCGGCCCATGGATCGCCACGGCCTTCGGCCTCGCGATGACGAAGTGCACATCCATGGATCGCCACGGTCCTCGACCCAAAAGCGCTGTCAGGAACAGCGCTGGAACGCGAAGCGAGCCCGAAGGGGGCCGTGCAGGATCGCCCGGCATCCGCGATGACGTTGCGGATACATGTGCGCGCATGATTTTTATCACAAACGCTCAGGCGTCCGCCCCGGACGCTTCCAGCAGGCGCTCCACCTTGTGCAGGGGAGCCCTGTCCATCTTCCCCCCTTCGCCGAACCCCGCCGGGCTCTCGCGCAGCGCCATCGGCGGCAACACCACCAGATCCACCGGGTATCCTCCGGCAATGAACGAGAACAGCGGATAGGCCTGCACGCGCCCGTCGCGATAGCGCAGGCTGCGCTCAGCCTCGCGATAGGGCACATGCGCATTCAGCAGGTGCAGCATGACCTGCTCCGGCGCATCAGCGAACAGATGGAGCGTGATCGTGCTGTTTGCACCCGCCGTACCCGACAGGACGGCCCCAACCAGCCTTGGCTCAAAATCGGCGAGGAACCGCATGGCCTTGACGGCCTCCCCGCGCAGCGCCCGAAGCGCGGCCTGCTGGCTCGGGCGGAAGAGCTGCTGATAGATTCGCAGCTGCTGTTCGACCTCCTCGCAGGACGGCTCGTCATGCCCCGGGAAGAGCCCCAGCTCGAGACCGGCACGCCGCTTTGCGGATGCGCAATCCAGCGCCCCCTCACTCTCCGCCAGCAGGCGAGCCGCCTGCTCGGCCCATTGCTCGTGCGTGCCCATCAGAACAGGTCCTCGACCATGTGCCCGTCGCCTAGGCTCTCGCTGAGCACCTCGGGCGGCAGGTATTCGGGCATGACCGCCGTGGTGACGAACGGATGACGGCTGTCGAAGAACTCGCTGATCGCCCCCGGCGTTCCGGGCTCCACCACCACGCCCGTCTCCGGGTCGATGCTCGCCTTGACGATGGTCACGGGGGGCTTCGTCTCCACTACCGGGCGATCCTTGAGGGCGACGCGCATGAAATCGACCCACATCGGCACGGCCGCCTTGCCGCCGGTCTCCAGCTTGCCGAGCGGGTGGTAATCATCGAAACCGACCCAGGCGGTCGCCACGACACCCGGCCCGAAACCGCTGAACCAGGCGTCGCGCTGGTCGTTCGTGGTGCCGGTCTTGCCGCCGATATCGGGACGTTTGAGGGCCCGCCCCGCCGAGGCGGCCGTGCCACGACGGACGACATCCCTCATCATCAGCTGCATCAGCCAGGCGTTCTCCGGGGCAATGACGCGCGGGGAGAGGCCGGTCAGGTCAGGCGGACAACGGTCGCAGAACGTGCTGACCTTGGCCTCGAACAGCATGTTGCCATGCACGTCCTCGATCTTCTGGATGAAATACGGCTCGACCCGGTAGCCGCCGTTGCCGAACACCATGTAGGCCGAGGCCAGCGCGTAGGGGCTGAGCGCATAGCTGCCGAGCGCAAGCGAGAGGGTCGGCTGCCACTGGTCCACCGGCAGCCCGAAGGGCTTGGCATGACGCAGCACGACCTCCGGGGTGATGGCCTCGATGATGCGCACGGACACCAGATTCTGCGAGCGGACCAGCGCCTCGTGCAGGCGAGTCGGACCGTACGACTCGTCCTTGTAGTTCTTCGGCGCCCAGTCCTCGTTGTTCGCTGCCGCCTTCTCGAACAGCAGGGGCGCGTCGCTGATGACGCTCGCCAGCGTGAAGCCGTTCTCCAGCGCGGCGGAATAGAGGAAGGGCTTGAACGATGACCCCGGCTGGCGCATCGCCTGGGTGGCGCGGTTGAACTTGCTCAGCGCGAAATCGTAGCCGCCCTCAAGGGCCAGCATGGCCCCGGTCTGGGCATCGAAGGACACGAAGGCGCCCGAGACCTGCGGCAGTTGCGCAAGCTTCAGACCATCCTCCGCCATGCGTAGCCGGATCACGTCGCCGCGCGCGAGGATCTGCGCGGCCGTCCTGGGACTGGCGCCGAGCGCATCCTCGCTGCGATGGGGCCGCGCCCATTGCATGCCGCTCCACTCCAGCACATGGACCTGCCCCGACGCATCGACGACACGGGCCTGCTGGGCGCCGACCTCGATCACGACGGCCGCAGGCAGCTCGGCGACGACACGCTTCGAGCGCGCGTGCTGCGCGGCCTCTTCCGGGTCATTGGAGGCGAGGTCGACATGCCCCTCCGGCCCGCGCCAGCCATGACGCCTGTCGTAATCCTGCAGCGCGCCGCGCACGGCGGACGTCGCGGCGCGCTGCAGGTTCGCATCCAGCGTGGTGTAGACGTTCAGCCCCATCTCGTAGGCGGCCTCGCCGAACTGCTCCACCATCCGTGCCCGCACCATCTCGGCCACATACGAGGCCTCAAGGTCCAGCGCCGCATTGAGATAGAGCGTGGTCTCGACCGGCGCGGCCAAGGACTGGGCAAGCCGCTCGCCCGACAGCCAGCCAAGCTCCACCATGCGCCCGAGGATGTAGTCGCGCCGGATCTTGGCCCGGCTCGGGTTGACCGCCGGGTTGAAGCGCGAGGGCGCCTTGGGCAGGCCAGCCAGCATGGCCGCCTCGGCCGGGTTCAGGTCCGCCAGAGTCTTGTTGTAGTAGATCGACGCGGCCGAGGCGATGCCGTAGGCGCGATTGCCCAGATAGATCTTGTTCAGGTACAACTCGAGGATCTGATCCTTGCTCAGCTCGCGCTCGATCTTGATCGCAAGCAGGATCTCCCTGAACTTGCGGCTATAGGTCTTCTCACTGCTCAAAAAGAAATTTCGCGCGACCTGCATGGTGATCGTGCTGCCGCCCTGCCCCTTGTGGCCCGTGCGCAACAGCTCCCATCCCGCCCTGAACAACCCTTGCAGGTCGACGCCGGGGTGCTGGTAGAAACGATCGTCCTCGGCGGCAAGGAAGGCATCCCTAACCAAATCAGGGACTTGGTCGATTAAAACAGGGACGCGACGCTTCTCGCCAAACTCGGCGATCAGGCCTCCATCGCGGGCATAAACCCGCAACGGAACCTGATACTGCGTATCGCGGAGCATGTTGACATCCGGCAAATCTTCGCTATACACACGGTAGGCAACGCCCCATGCGCCCAGGGCGAGGAATGCCAAAAAAACAACAAGATAGAAGATGGACTTGAAAAAAAGCTTCAGAAAGTTCATAAGTATGCGCGTCGTCCAAAAATGGATGACCGAGGTTCGGCGCGATCATCCCGATGACCGCATCGCGCAGTCCATCGCTTGGCCTTGATTAGGTTGCGCGCCACAATACCGCAAAGGGTGCGAGAGAGGAAAACGGAACGTGTTTCGCCGAGCCCGCAAACAACCGCTCCTGGGACTGGATATCAGCTCCACGGCGGTCAAGCTGATCGAACTGAGCCGCACACGCGATGCCTACCGCATCGAAGCCCTTGCCATCGAGGGGCTTCCCGAGCGTGCCGTTCAGGATAAAACCATCATGGACCCCGAAGCCGTGGGCGGAGCCATCCGCAAACTGGTCAAGGATTCCGGCACGCGCTCCAAGCGCGCGGCGATTGCCGTGCCCGGATCGGTCGCGGTATCCCGGGTGGTCACCGTGCCCGCCAATCTAAGCGAGACCGAACTCGAAATTCAGATTCGCATGGAGGCGGATCAGTACGTACCCTACCCGCTCGAGGAAGTCAGCCTCGACTTCGACATCATCGGCCCGACCCCGGGAAACCCGGGAACGATTGACGTGCTGATGGCGGCCACGCGAACGGAAAACCTCGAATCGCGCGTCGCCGCCGCCGAACTGGGTGGACTGCAGGTCGACATCGTGGATATCGAGCCCTTCGCCATCGAGAATGCCTTCCAGGAACTCCTCAAGCCCAGGCTGAGCGACATCAGCCCCGACATGGGTGTTGCCCTGCTCGACATCGGCGCCACGGTGACCGGATTGAGCGTGTTCCATCAGGGGGCGATGATCTACACCCGCGAGCATCCGTTTGGCGGCCGGCAACATACCGACGAGATCATGCGCCGGTTCCAGATGAGCTATGCCGAAGCCAGCCGCGCAAAGCGCCAGGGCGGATTGCCTGAAAGCTACGCATCCGAGGTGAAGGAACCCTTCCTCGAGTTGGCGGCGCAGCAGGCCAGCCGTTTCCTGCAGTTCTTCTATGCGGCCCACCCCAATGTTCACCTCATGCAGATTCTTGTCGGCGGCGGGGTGGCCGCCATGCCGGAACTCGCCGATCGCATCGCCACCAGCACAGGCATCGAAACCAAGCAAGCCAACCCGCTCATGGGCATGTCACGCGCCGCGCGTGTTCCCAGCCGCATGGTCAATGAAGACGCCGCCGCGATGCTGATCGCCTGCGGCCTGGCCCTGAGGAGTTTCGACTAATGGCGCACATCAACCTTTTGCCATGGCGGGAAAACCTGCGCAAGCAGCGCCAGCGTGACTTCTACAAGCACCTTGGCGCCGGCTTCACCATCGCCCTCGGCCTCGTGATCCTGGGCCACCTGTCGGTGCAGGGTGAAATCACCTACCAGGAAGAGCGGAACGCCTTCCTGCAGCAGACCATCGAGGACCTCGACAAGCAGGTTGTTGAAATCAAGCGGCTGAAGGAAGCCCGGGCGAACCTCGTGGCGCGCATGGAAGTCATCCAGAAACTGCAGGACACACGCTCCTACGTCGTCCATCTGTATGACGAACTCGCTCGCACCCTTCCAGATGGCATCGTCCTCACGAACGTCAACCTCAAGGGTGAGCAGACCCTGGAGATCAACGGGGTCAGTGACTCCGCGGCGCGTGTTGCCGACTACCTGCGCAACCTGAACAAGAGCGACTGGCTGGCCAATGCGTCCATCGTCGGCAGCGGCATCCTTGCCCAGGGCGAAAAGGACAAGGCCGGCGCAGGCAAGAAACATGCCTTCCGTGGCGAGTACGCCTTTTTCATCACGGCACAATTCGCGCCGCCCAAGCCAGGCGAGGGCCATGAAGTCGCCCGGGAGGTCAAGTAATCATGAATCTCCAGGATTTGCGTGAAATCGATCTCGAGAACATCGGGCGCGCGCCTCTTTCCGTAAGGCTCGGCATGATCGGGCTGCTCATTGCGGCAACCATCGGCCTCGGCTACCAGATGGACATCAAGGATCTGCTCGTGCAGCGCGATGCGAGCCAGGCCAAGGAGCTCGACCTCAAACACCAGGTCGAAGAAAAGCAGAGGCATGCCGCCAACCTGGACGCCTACAAGGCACAGCTTGCGGACATGGAACGCACGTTCGGCGCCCTGCTTCGCCAGCTACCCAACAAGAAAGAGGCCGAAAACCTCATCGTCGACGTGGCCCAGACCTCCCTGGCCAACGGGCTCAAGAATCAGCAGATTCAACCTGGCCAGGAAGTCATCCATGACTTCTACGCGGAACTTCCCTACACCCTCCGCCTGCAAGGCAGCTTCCATCAGCTGGCCAAATTTGCCAGTGATACCGCCGCACTGCCACGCATCGTGACGCTGCATGATTTCGCGACGACATCCTCCTCCAAGGACCTTGCCATGGACGACAAGGAACTGAGCCTGCAAATCACCGCCAAGACCTATCGCTACCTGGAAGAGGGCGAAGCGCCCAAAACCGACCCCAAGGCGAAAGGCAAGGCCGCACCGAAGGGCAAGGGCTGACACATGACGCGACCATCACCTCTTCTCATCCTGTCGCTCGGCGTGCTTGCCGCAAGCATGCTGACCGGCTGCACAAGAAGCATGGATGACCTCCAGCAGTTCGTTGCCGAGGTCAAGAAACGTCCGGCAAAACCGATCGAGCCCATGCCTGAAGTGGTGCCCTACACGCCCTTCACCTACACGGCCTATGACCTGAGATCACCATTCTCGGCCCCCGAGTACGAAGAGCCCGCCCAGGCCAGCGAACTCCGTCCGGACACCACGCGCCGTCGCGAGCCCCTGGAAAACTACCCGTTGGACGGCCTGGGCATGATGGGTGTCATCGAAAAGAACAAACGCACCTTGGCGCTCATACGCTCCAGCGAAGGCACCATTCATCAGATTGCCGTCGGCAATTACGTCGGCCAGAACTTTGGACGTATCACGGCCATTCAAGAAGATCGCATCGATCTGATCGAAATCGTACCGGATGGCATGGGCGGCTGGATTGAGCGCCCCGCCGCCATCGCCACGCGAGAAGAAGGAACCCAGGGTAAGAAACCATGAAACACAACCCCACCCAGAAACACCGCCTGGCAACCGCCATTGCACTTACCCTGGGCCTCGGCCTCTCCCAAGCGTGGGCCGAAAATGCCATTCAGGGCATGAACGTCACCACCGAAGCCGATGGCAGCATGCACATCCGCTTTTCCATGTCCGAAGCCCCCAAGGCCGTCCCGGCCAACTTCAGCATCGAGCAGCCGGCGCGTATCGCCCTCGACTTCCAGGACACCACGGTCCAGATGGACAAGCGCCTGCAGACCATCGAGAGCGGCCCCGTCCACGACGTGCGCTTCGCCGAGGCCCAGGGACGCACGCGCGCCGTGATCAGCCTCAAGCAAAACAGCGCCTATGACGTCAGGGTTTCAGGACAGGAAGTCATCCTCTCGATTCAGCCCCAAGGCGTGGCACCCGCAGCCCAGGCCGGCACGAGCAACGACGCCCCCGCGCCGCAGCAGGCGGCCCAGGGCGAAGCGCAGATCGACTTCCGTCGCGGCGCGCAGGGCGAGGGCCGCCTCCTGGTCAGCCTCCCGGCGCCGAACGTGCCGATGACCATGAACGCCGAGGCCAAGCGCCTGATCATCGACCTGCCGCAGACCCGCCTGACCGAACAGAAATACGACGTCGGCGATTTCGGCACCCCCGCTCGCCAGGTCACCGTGCAGAGACGCGGTGCAGGTTCACGCCTGATCATCGAAACCTCGGACCCCTTCGAAAAGCTCGCCTACCAGGCCGACAACCAGCTCACCGTCGAGATCCGCCCCCTGCCCAAGGCGGAAGCCACCGCCCTCCTGGGGCCGAAGGAATACAAGGGCGAGCGCCTCACCCTCAAGTTCCAGGACATCGAGATCCGCCCGCTGCTGCAACTGCTGGCCGACTTCACCGGCAACAACATCGTCGTCAGCGACAGCGTGCAGGGCCGCATGAGCCTGCGCCTGGAGAACGTGCCCTGGGACCAGGCCATGGACCTGATCCTGTCCACCAAGGGCCTGTCCCAGCGCAAGAACGGCAACGTCATCTTCATCGCCCCCACGGCGGAGATCGCGGCGCGCGAAAAGGTCGAACTGGAGGCTCAGAGGCAGACCCAGGAACTGGCGCCGCTGGTGTCCGAGTTCATGCAGGTCAACTACGCCAAGGCGAGCGACATCGCCCTGCTGCTGCGCCCGGTTGGGGCAGCCGCCACCGCGGCAACGCCTGGCGCGATCGTCAGGCCGACCGGCTTTCTCAGCCCGCGCGGCACCATCACGGTGGACGACCGCACCAACACCCTGCTGATCAACGATACGCCCGATTCGCTGGAGAAGATCCGCGACCTGGTGAAGAAGCTCGACACCCAAATCAAGCAGGTGCTGATCGAGACCCGGATCGTCATCGCGACGGACAACTTCGCCAAGGAACTGGGCGTGCGCTGGGGGGTGACGGGGGTCTCCCGCAATGGCAGCGACGCCGCCGTCATCACCGGCAGCGGCGCGGGCAGCGACAGCATGATCAACAACATCGGCGCGGGACTCGCGCCGGGACTGCCGCTTCAGGGCGACCGCTACAACATCAACCTGCCGATGACGGACCCCACCCGAGCCGGCGGACTCGCGCTTGCGGTACTGGGCTCCAACGTGCTCATCGACCTTGAGCTCAAGGCGCTGCAGACCGAAGGCAAGGGCGAGATCGTCTCCAGCCCGCGCGTCCTCACCGCCAACGGACAGAAGGCCAGCATCAAGCAGGGGCAGAAGATCCCCTATTCGGAAGCCAGTTCGAGCGGCGCCACCACCACCAAATTCATCGACGCCGTGCTGGCCGCCGAGGTCACGCCGCAGATCACGCCCAACAACAACGTGATCATGGACATCAACGTCAAGAAAGACGAACCGGACTGGGGCCGTGTCTCCCCCACGGGCGCCCCCGCGATCAACAACCGCGAGGTCAACACCAAGGTCCAGGTCAGGAACGGCGAGACCGTCGTCCTGGGCGGGATCTATGAGGTCAGCAGCGCCGAGTCCGTGGACAAGATCCCGTTCTTTGGCGACCTGCCCTACCTTGGCAACCTGTTCAAGAGCCGCAATTCGACAA